>NZ_JBHJTK010000042.1:34918-61271 GCF_042267665.1 Streptomyces sp. NPDC056224 | reverse complement strand
CTCTGTGGGTGTGGCCGGGGGGGGGGGGTTTAACCGCCCTCAACCCCCCGGGGGGTGGGGCCCCGGTCCCCCCCCGCGCCCCCGGGGCCCTCTGCGTTCGCACCGGAATCCCGCCCTCGCCCTCCCTCGTCCTCAGGACGACTCCCGGACCACCAGCCGGTTCGGCAGCACGACGGCCGCCGCCCCGCCCTCCGGGACCCCGGAGATCCGCTCCAGCAGCACCCGCGCCATGGTCCGGCCCATCTCCTCGATGGGCTGCCGGACACTGGTCAGCGGCGGGTCCATGTGCCGGGCCACCACCGAGTCGTCGAAGCCGACCAGCGCCACGTCCTGCGGGATCCGGCGCCCGGCCGCGCGCAGCTCCCGGCGGGCGCCCGCCGCCATCACGTCCGAGGCCGCGAAGACCGCGTCGAGCGCGGGGCGGCGCTCCAGCAGCTCCCGCATGGCCCGGCGGCCGCCGTCCTCGGTGAAGTCGCCGACGGCGATCAGCGGCTCGTCCACGGGGTGCCCGGCGGCGACCAGGGCCTGCCGGTAGCCGTCGAGGCGGCACTGGGCCCCGTACACGTCCAGCGGCCCGGTGATCGTGGCGATCGCCCGGCGGCCCCGCCCGAGGAGGTGGCGTACGGCCTCGGCCGCGCCCGCCAGGTTGTCGGAGTCCACGGAGGGCAGGGTCTCGGCGGCGGAGCGGCGGCCGCTGATCACCGTCGGGATGCCGAGCTCGGCCAGCAGGTCGGGCAGCGGGTCCCCGGCGTGCACGGAGACGAGGAGCACCCCGTCCACACGGTGCCCGGACAGGTACTGGGCGAGGCGGCGGCGCTCGCGGTCGCTGCCGGCCAGGGTGAGGACCAGCTGGACGTCGGTCTCGGCAAGGGCGGCGCCGACCCCGCGGACCACGTCCGAGAAGTACGGCTCGGCGAAGAAGCGGGCCTCCGGCTCGGGGATCACCAGCGCGACGGCGTCGGTGCGGTTGGCCGCGAGGGCCCGGGCGGCGCGGTTGGGCACGTACCCCAGCTCCGCGACGGCCGCCTCGACCACGGCCCTGGTGTGCTCGCTGACCTTGGAGGAACCGTTGATCACCCGGGAGACCGTGCCGCGCCCGACTCCGGCGCGCGCCGCGACCTCCTCCAGGGTCGGCCGTCCCCCGCTTCGCCCGTGCCCGTTCATGGCTTCCTCCCAGGTGTGAATCTACCTCTTGACGATCGTGGGAGCGCTCCCACACTGTGGCACACGACACCCGGCACGTTCCGTCCTTCAGGGAGGACCCAGATGCGAGCCCGAAGAAATCTTGTCACCACGGCCGGTCTGCTCGGCGCGGCGGCCGTCCTGCTCACGGGATGCGCGCAGGACCCGGCCGAGGCCCCGGGGAAGGGCGCACCGGCGGGCGGCAAAGCACAGACCACCCTCACCGTCGGGGTCTTCGGGGCCTTCGGCCTCCAGGAGGCCGGGCTCTACGACGAGTACATGGCGCAGAATCCCGGGATCCGGATCGAGCAGACCTCGATCGAGCGCAACGAGAACTACTACCCCCAGCTCCTCACCCACCTGGGCACCGGCAGCGGGCTCGCCGACATCCAGGCCGTCGAGGTCAACAACATCGCCGAGATCACCTCCACGCAGGCCGACAAGCTGGTGGACCTGGGCAAGGCGCCGGGAGTGGACAAGGCCTCGTACCTGCCGTGGAAGTGGGCGCAGGGCACGGCGAGCGCGGCGAAGGGCGGGGCCACGGTCGGCCTCGGCACCGACATCGGGCCGCAGGGGATCTGTTACCGCAAGGACCTCTTCGAGGCTGCGGGCCTGCCGGGCGACCGGGCGGCGGTCGGGGCGCTGTGGGCCGGCGACTGGAACAAGTACCTGGAGGCGGGCAAGGCGTACAAGGCGAAGGCGGGCGAGGGGAAGGCCTTCGTGGACTCCGCCTCGGGCGTGATGGCGGCGGTGACCGGGAGCAGCGCCCAGCGCTTCTACGACGACCAGGGCAAGGTCGTCTACAAGACCAACCCGGCGGTGCGCGGGGCCTTCGACCTGGCTGCCTCCTTCGCCACCGAGGGGCTGAGCGCCAAGCTCCAGCAGTTCACGCCGGCCTGGGACCAGGGCTTCGCCAACGGCTCCTTCGCGACCGTCTCCTGCCCGGCCTGGATGCTCGGCTACATCCAGGACAAGGCGGGCCCGGAGGGCAAGGACAAGTGGGACGTGGCGCAGGCGCCGAAGCCGAGCAACTGGGGCGGCTCGTTCCTGGTGGTGCCGAAGGCGGGCAAGCACGCCGAGGAGGCGGCGAAGCTGGCGGCCTGGCTGACGGCTCCGGCGCAGCAGGCGAAGCTCTTCGAGAAGCGGGGCAGTTTCCCGAGCGCGAGCGCCGCGTACAAGCTGCCGACGGTGTCGGGCGCACAGCACGCGTACTTCGGCGGCGCCCCGATCGGCGAGATCTTCGCGAAGGCGGCCGAGGGTGTCCCGGTGACGGTGGTCGGCCCGAAGGACCTGGTGATCGCGCAGAACCTGGCGGACATCGGGATGCTCCAGGTCGACCAGAAGGGCCGCAGCCCGCAGGAGGGCTGGGACGCCGCCGTGAAGGCGATCGACAACGCCCTGGACCAGTGAGGCGCCGGTGACGGACGAGACGGCTGTCCTGTCCCCCTCGTCCTCCCGCTCCGCGCGGGGGGCCGAGGGGGGCGGCCGGGGCCAGGCGTGGCGCTCGCGCCGCTACCGCTGGGACCTGCGCTGGAGCCCGTACGCCTTCGTGGCTCCCTTCTTCCTCTTCTTCGCCGCCTTCGGGCTGTTCCCGCTGCTGTACACGGGCTGGGCGGCGTTGCACCAGGTGGAGCTGACCGATCCCGACTCCATGACGTGGGTGGGGCTGCGCAACTTCACCCGGCTGTGGGACGACGAGTTCTTCTGGAACGCGCTGCGCAACACCGTGACGATCGGCCTGCTGTCGACGGTGCCGCAGCTGGCGATCGCCCTCGGCCTGGCGCACCTGCTCAACTACAAGCTGCGCGGCTCCGCCTTCTTCCGGGTCGCGGTGCTCACCCCGTACGCGACCTCGGTGGCGGCGGCCACGCTCGTGTTCGTGCTGCTCTTCGGCCGGGACTACGGGATGGTCAACTGGGCGCTGTCGGCGGCCGGTTTCGAGGCGGTGGACTGGCAGAACGGCACCTTCGCCTCCCAGCTGGCGGTCTCCACCATCGTGATCTGGCGGTGGACCGGCTACAACGCGCTGATCTACCTGGCGGCCATGCAGGCCGTGCCGGGTGAGCTGTACGAGTCCGCGGCGCTGGACGGGGCGTCGCGGCTGCAGCAGTTCATCCACGTGACCGTGCCCTCGCTGCGGCCGACGATCTTCTTCACCTGTGTCGTGTCGACGATCGGGGCGACCCAGCTGTTCGGCGAGCCGCTGCTGTTCAACGGCGGGTCGGGTGCCACGGGCGGCTCGGATCACCAGTTCCAGACGCTCGGGCTGTACCTGTACGAGCAGGGCTGGGTGAACCTGCACCTGGGGCGGGCCTCGGCCATCGCGTGGGCGATGTTCCTGATCCTGCTGGTCATCGCGGGCGCGGCGCGGCTGCTGCGCGGACGGGAGGCTTCCCGATGAGGTCCCTGCGCGCGGGCAGGCTCACGTACGCGGTGCTCGTCCTGTTCACCGCCGGCTCGCTCTTCCCGCTGGTGTGGACGGCGATCGCGGCCTCCCGCAGCAACACGCGGCTGGCGCAGACGCCGCCGCCGTTCTGGTTCGGCGGGAACCTGGGCCGCAACCTCCGGGTCGCGTGGACCGACGCGAACATGGACGCGGCCCTGCTGAACACGGTGATCGTGGCGACCACGGTGGCGGCCGGGACGGTCGTCTTCTCCACCCTGGCGGGCTTCGCCTTCGCCAAGCTCCGCTTCCGGGGCCGCCGGCTGCTGATGTCGCTGGTGGTGGGGACGATGCTGATCCCGCCCCAGCTGAGCGTGGTCCCGCTGTACATGCTGATCGCCCAGTTGTCGTGGACGGACCGGCTCCAGGCGGTGATCCTGCCGACGCTGGTCTCCGCCTTCGGGGTCTTCTTCATGCGGCAGTACCTGGCGCAGGCGCTGCCGTCGGAGCTGGTCGAGGCGGCGCGCACGGACGGCGCGAGCTCGCTGCGGATCGTGTGGCACGTGGTGTTCCCGGCGGCCCGCCCGGCGATGGCGGTGCTGGCCATGCTGACCTTCGTCATGGCCTGGAACGACTTCTTCTGGCCGATCGTCGCGCTGACCCAGAACGGCAGCCCGACGGTGCAGGTGGCCCTGACCGGGCTGGGCCGGGGCTACGTCCCCGACCAGTCGGTGATCATGGCGGGTGCGCTGCTGGGCACGCTCCCGCTGCTGCTGGTGTTCCTCGTCTTCGGCCGCCAGATCGTCGGCGGCATCATGCAGGGAGCTGTCAAAGGATGACGACTGTGCCGATCGAGAGCGTGCGGTTCCCGGAGGGGTTCCTCTGGGGCACCGCCACGGCGGCCTTCCAGATCGAGGGCGGGGCCGGGCTGCGGGGGCCGTCCATCTGGGACACCTTCTGCAGTACGCCGGGCAAGGTGTACGGCGGTCACACCGGCGAGGTCGCCGTGGACCACCACCGGCTGTGGCGGGAGGACGTCCGGTTGATGGCCGGCCTGGGGCTCGGGGCGTACCGGTTCTCGGTGTCCTGGCCGCGGGTGCGCTCCGGCGGGATCGGCTTCTACGACGCGCTCGTCGACGAGCTGCTCTCGTACGGGATCAAGCCGTGCGTGACCCTGTACCACTGGGACCTGCCGCAGGAGCTGGAGAGCGCGGGCGGCGGCTGGCCCGAGCGGGAGACGGCGTACGCCTTCGCCGAGTACGCCGAGCAGGTCGCGAAGACCCTCGGCGACCGGGTGGAGCTGTGGACCACCCTCAACGAGCCCTGGTGCAGCGCGTTCCTCGGCTACGCCTCCGGCGTGCACGCCCCCGGCCGCACCTCCCCCGCCGACTCGCTGCGCGCCGCCCACCACCTCAACCTGGCGCACGGCCTGGCCGCCGCCGCCCTGCCCGCCTCGGCGCGGGTGGGGATCGCGCTCAACACGAGCGCGGTAAGGCCGCTGACCGGCTCGGCGGCCGACCTGGACGCCCGGCGCCGGATCGACGCCCTGGCCAACCGGATCTTCACCGGGCCGCTGCTGCACGGGGCGTACCCGCAGGACCTGCTCGCGGACACCTCCGCCGTGACCGACTGGTCCTTCGTCCGCCCCGGCGACGAGGCGCTGATCCACCAGCCGCTGGACTTCCTCGGCGTGAACTACTACACCCCGGCGGTGGTGTCGGCGGCTCCCGGCGGGGGCGGCCCGCGCGCCGACGGCCACGGGGCCACCGAACACTCCCCGTGGCCGGGCGCCGACACCGTCGCCTTCCACCAGCCGCCCGGCGAGCGGACCGACATGGGCTGGTCGATCGACCCGACGGGCCTGTACGACCTGCTGATGCGCTTCACCGAGGAGGCGCCGGGCCTGCCGCTGCTGGTCACCGAGAACGGGGCCGCGTACGCCCCGGACCTGCACGACCCCGAACGCATCGGCTACCTGGAGGCCCACCTGTCGGCCCTCCACCGCGCCCTGTCGGACGGCGCCCCGGTGCAGGGCTACTTCCTGTGGTCGCTGCTGGACAACTTCGAATGGTCCTACGGCTACAGCAAGCGCTTCGGCATCGTCCACGTGGACTACGAGACGCTGGCCCGCACCCCGCGCTCCAGCGCGCGCTGGTACTCCCGGCTGGCCCGCGGCGGCGTCCTCGGCACGCGGTGACGAACCCGGCCGGGCGGAGGCGGCCCGCCCAGGACCGGGTCAGGACCGGGTCAGGACTGGTTCAGGGCGGGTCAGGACCGGGTCAGGACCGGGTCAGGACCGGGTCAGGACCGGGTCAGGACTACGTCTGTACCGCGGCCAGCCCCTTCGCCAGCTCCTCCGCGGTCATGACCGGACCGACCTCGATCTCGGCGTTGAACTCACGGAACAGGTCCCACGTCAGCGCGGGCATCATCGTGCTGTCCTGGAGGTCGAAGACGATCCAGCAGGAGCGCACGCCCTCGTGCAGCCCGAAGTAGGCCGCCTCCGGCTTCACCCTGTCCATCAGCGTCTTGATCGCCTGGGGCAGGGCGCCGGTCATGATGCCCTCGTTGGTGGCGGCGGTGTCCATGTGGGCGCGGAGCATGACCTTCATGCGTGGCTCCTTCCGTCACGCCCACCCTCGGCGCGGGACGGGGGCGCGGCAACTCGTGCGCCCCCGTCCGTGCGGGGTCCGGTCCCGTCAGGCCCCCTGGATGTGGAAGTTGAAGTCGGTGTGACCGAGGGCCCCCATCAGGCGGAGCCAGACCGGGAGGAGCATCTCGGTGCCGCGCGCCGTCTCGATGCCGCCGAGGTCGAGGATGCCGCGCTCGGGCCAGCCGAAGGAGTGGAGCAGCTCGCGCACGGCCTTCTTCGCGTCCGCGTCCTCGCCGGAGAGGAAGACGTGGTGCTCGCCCGCGACCCGGGCCGGGTCGACCATGATCCGGCAGTTCATCGTGTTCAGCGTCTTGACCACCCGAAGCCGCGGGAACGTGCGCTGGATCAGCTCGCCCAGGCTGTCGGTGTTCACCGGGTCCAGGCTCGGCGGGAAGCCCTGCGAGGAGTCGAGCGGGTTCGCGATGTCGATCAGGACCTTGCCGTCGAGGTGCGCGGCGTCCGCCTCCGTCAGGGCGGCGATGCTGACCTGCCCTCCGGTGGCGTTGACCAGGGTCTCACCCTCCCGCGCGGCCTGTGCGAAGCCGGCCAGCCGCACCCGTGGCTGCCCCGCCTGCCAGTCGGCGTACTCCTCGCGGGCCGCGGTGGCCGCGGGGTCCCGGGTCCCGATGACCACGTCGTGGCCGAGGTCGGCGAGCCGGGCGGCCACCGTCCGGCCGACGATCCCGGTGCCGAGGACTGCGTAGTGCATGCCTGATTCCTTCCGGTCAGTGATGTCCGGCGCCCTTGGGTGCCGCCTCGTCCAGGATCCCCACGTCGTAAAGGAACCGGTAGCGGTCCGGGGCGTCCGGCAGGAACCAGTGGAGGCCCTCCTGGAAGAAGACGGCCACCAGGTTGACGGCGATGACCAGGCCCAGGAAGCCCAGGGCGAACATTCCGGCCGCCCGCAGCGGCCCCGGTCCGGTCGCCGGTACGGACCGGTCCGCCGTCGAGTGGGCGAAGGCCAGGGCGATGCCGATGGCGACCACCGAGACCTGGAAGAGGATCCACGCCCACACGTACAGGTGCAGGCCGAGCAGCTCGCTCCCGTACCCCTTGTCCTTCGGCAGGATGTGCAGCACCGTCTGCCGCCAGGACGCGAAGGAGCCCGCGATCACCGCGACCAGGGACAGGCCCCAGCCCGTCATGTAGTCGCGGCCGGTCACCGCGCCGTACGCCAGCGCCGTCCGGACGATGTACGCCGCGCCCATCGCCGCCAGCAGCATGAACATGCGCTGCACGATGCAGAGCGGGCAGGGGTACTCCCACAGCCCGAACTGGTAGAGGAGGCCACCGCAGACCACGCCCGTCCAGCCGATGGCGAAGAGGCAGGCGAACCAGTACTGGGCCCGGCCGAGCAGGCCGCCCGTCGGCGTCTCCTCCGGGAGGAGGGTGTGCATGACGGCCACGGTCAGTAGCTCAGGGTCAGTGCGAGGCCGCCGGTGATGTGGTGCGCCATCAGCAGGATCACGGCGAGCAGCATGGTCCACCACGCGGCCAGCACGGCCGTGCGGGACGACTCCCGGTACATGGCGATCAGCGTGGCGAGGAGGCCGCCGAAGATGAGGGTGTCCATGCCGCGGACCGTATCGATGTCCGGACATGCCGCCCGCGAGGCGCGCCCCCCGCCCTCCCGCGTTACGTCAGTTGCTGCGCCGCTTGCGCCGGCCGTGCCGGGTGCGCACACCGCCCGTGCGGCCGAGGGTCCGGCCGTCCAGGGCGATCCAGACCCGCACCTCGGTGCCCCCGAGGACCGAACGCCCCAGCCGGACGTCGCCGCCGGTCGACTCCGCGACCCTGCGCACGATGTCCAGCCCGAGGCCGGTCGAGCCGTCCCGCCCGCCGTCGTTGCCGCGGCGCAGGGCCGCGTCCGGGTCGGCGATGCCGGGGCCCGCGTCCGAGACGAGCACGATGACCGCGTCCGAGGCGTCGTGGACGTCCACCGCGAAGGGGGTGCCCTCGGGCGTGTGCCGGAAGACGTTGCCGAGCATGGCGTCGAGGGCGGCGGCGAGTTCGGGCCGCGCCACGGGGATCCGTACCGTGCGGTCCACGCCCGCGAGCCGCACCTCGCGGCCCTCGTCCTCCGCCAGCGCCGACCAGAAGGCCATCCGGTCGCGGATCACCTCGGAGGCGTCGCATCCGGCGCCGGCTCCGGCGCCCGTGGCGGCGGGGGCGCGCTGTTCCCGGGCCGTACGGATGATGGTGTCGACCTCGCGCTCCAGCTGCTCCACCGCGGCGCGGGTCTGCTCGGCTGCCGGACCGTCCCCGAGCGAGGCCGCGTTGAGCCGCAGCACCGTCAGCGGCGTCCGCAGCCGGTGCGACAGGTCGGCGGCCAGTTCCCGCTCGTTGGCGAGGAGTTCCACCACCTGGTCCGCCATGGCGTTGAACGCGACGGCC
This sequence comes from Streptomyces sp. NPDC056224, assembly GCF_042267665.1. Taxonomy (NCBI): domain Bacteria; kingdom Bacillati; phylum Actinomycetota; class Actinomycetes; order Kitasatosporales; family Streptomycetaceae; genus Streptomyces; species Streptomyces sp. NPDC056224. The sequence continues at coordinate 52,659 of NZ_JBHJTK010000042.1, read as the reverse complement.
GCCGACCGGAGTTCCTTCGGGCCGCCCTCGGGCACCCGGGCCCCGAGCCGGCCCTCGCCCAGCTGGTGCGCGGCGTCCGCGAGCCGCTCGGCCGGCCGTACCAGGCGCGCGCCGAGCCGGTCGGCGACGGCCACCGAGCCCACGATCAGCGCCAGTGCGACGCCCGCGAGCACCAGCCAGGCGGTCGCGACGCCGTTGCTGACCTCGCTCTCCGGTACGAACACCTCCACCACCGCGATGTCCCCGGAGCCCAGGGCGGTCGGCTGGAGCAGCGCCGAGCCCCCGCCCGCCACCTTGGTCGTGGTCCCGCGCCCGATCCGCCGGGTCTCCGCGACGGCGTGCTCGCCCGCCCGGCCCTCGCCGATGTCCACGGGCCCGCTGTCGCCGATCGCGGGCACGTGGACGGCCATCCGGCGGGCCGCGCCCATCTGCGTGGACTCCACCGCCTTGCGCAGCTGCGCCGGGTCGGTGGTGATGGACAGCGTCGGCCCGATGGTCGCGGCCTGCCGCTCGGCGTTGGAGAACGCCCGGTCGCTGGCCATCTCCTGGACGACGAGCCCGAGCGGCACGGCGAAGGCCACGACCACCATGGCCGTGACCGCGAGGCACACCTTGACCAGCGCCCACCTCATCGGGGCATCACCGGGGCGGCTCCAGCTTGACCCCGACACCCCGCAAGGTGTGCAGGTAGCGCGGTCGGGCGGCCGTCTCGCCGAGTTTGCGGCGCAGCCAGGACAGGTGGACGTCGATGGTCTGGTCGTCCCCGTACGACTGCTGCCAGACCTCGGCGAGCAGCTCGCGCCGGGCCACGACCACGCCGGGCCGTCCGGCGAGGAAGGCCAGCAGGTCGAACTCCCGCCGGGTGAGGTCGAGTACGGTCCCGTCGAGCTCGGCCTGGCGGCGCAGCGGGTCGATGGACAGCCCGCCGACGCGCAGGACGCGCGAGGGCGGCTCCGCGCCGGCGGCGGCGCGCGAGCGGCGCAGCACGGCGGCCATCCGGGCCGAGAGGTGCTCCACGGAGAAGGGTTTGGTCAGGTAGTCGTCGGCGCCGTCGTTGAGCAGCCGGACGATCTCCGCCTCGTCGTCGCGCGCGGTCGCGATGATCACCGGTACGTCGGTGATGCCCCGGAGCATCTTGAGCGCCTCCGACCCGTCGAGGTCGGGCAGTCCGAGGTCGAGGATGACCACGTCGAAGCGGTGGTGGGCGACCTCGCGCAGCGCCTCCAGGGCGGTGCCGACGCTCCGCACGGTGTGCGAGGCGTCGGTCAGGTGCCGGATGAGGGCGGAACGTACGAACTGGTCGTCCTCGACCACGAGCACACTTGCCATGGCCCGCACGGTAGCCCATACGGGGGACCCGCCGGGGTGTCGGGACACTCTTGTGCCGGGTGGTGCAGTATGTCGCTTGATGCGAAGAGGACTTGTACACGTCATGGCTTGGACGCTGGCGACCGGGGCGGCGGTCACGCTGTCGTGGTGGGGCGTGCACACCGTCATGTCCGGCACGGCCTACGATCCCCCGCTCGCGGTGCCGCTGGCCACGCAGCCGCTGTCCTCCTCGACCCACCGGCCCGGGCCGCCGTCCTCTTCCCCGGCGCCCTCGCCGAGCCCGTCGGAGTCGGCGTCGCCGAGCCCCTCGCGGTCCCCGTCGTCCTCCCCCGCCCAGTCCTCGCCGGTGCCGCCGACCGGGCCGGGCCCGTACCCGCAGCCGGGCGAGGGTGCCTCGGGGAACGTGAAGGCCTACCCGGTCTCCGGCGGGCGGGCGGTCTTCGACCTGGGCACCTCCTCGGCCGAGCTGGTCTCCGCGACCCCGGCGGCCGGCTGGCGCATGCAGGTGTGGAAGCAGGACTTCTGGATCCGGGTCACCTTCACGCGCGACGGCCGTGAGGTGTCGGTCTTCTGCACCTGGCACGACCACCCGCCCGTGGTGGAGATCGTCGACCCCTAGGGGGTGACGGCCGCCGGGACCGTGCCCACCAGCACGAACTCGTTGTACGGGAAGACCTTGCCCAGCGGGCGCGGGAAGGGGAACGAGTAGGTGCGCCGCACCGCGACCCCGGCCCGGGCCGCGTGGCCGCGCAGCTCGTCGAAGGCGACCCAGCGGATGTGGGTGGCGTCGGAGCGGAAGCCGACCTCCTGCGGGGTGATCAGCACGACCGAGCCGCCGGGCTTCACCAGCGGAAGGTACTGGGCCAGCAGCTCGGAGGCGGTCTCCTCGTCGACGTGCTCCAGCACGTGCGCGGCCAGCAGGCTGTCGAAGGAGCCGGGCCCGCAGTCCGGGGCGGCGGCCAGCCCGTCGGGGGTGTAGGCGGTCAGTCCGCGCTCGCGGCAGGTCTGCACCGAGTGCGGGTTGTGGTCGACCCCGACGCTGTCCGGACCGCAGTTGAGCAGGTTCCGTCCCAGGCCGCAGCCGATGTCGAGGACCCGGCCCAGCCGCAGCCTCCGCAGGTTCCACCGGTACGGCGCCTGGGTCGGCAGCAGCCGCTTGAGCCCGGAGTGCTCGAGGCGGGCGAGCCGCTCGGTGTAATCGGACGTGGCGGTGCTGGGGGCGGGGGAACCGTGGGGTGCAGGGGAATCAGACATCGTCGGCCGTCTCCTGAAGCGCGTCGCAGGGGGGCAACCCTCCTACGAATCAACACACTACGCAGGGAATGCCGCGCTTCGGGAGTCCTCTTCGGATCTCGCTTGATCAATTGTCCGGGGGCTGCCGGACGCCCCTGGTGCTGTGGCCCGGTGGACCCTGCCGGTCGCAGCACTAGCGGAAGACCGAGGGCGGCGGCTGTGGCGAGGCCACCGCCGAGGCGTCGGCGACCGGCGCGGCCCCGCCCGTGAAGTCCGCCAGCGCCCGGCCGTGCTCGACCCGGCCCGGGTGCGGGTCGCTCGCGACCCGGCGGGTGAACTCCGCGACGGGCAGCTCGCGGTCGGCCGCCACCAGCACCGCGTTGCCGAAGCGCTTGCCCCGCCACACCACCGGATCGGCCGCCAGCGCCACCTCCGCGAACCGGGACGCGGCCGTCGCGACCTGCCCCCGCAGGTGCGCCAGCGGCGGACCGTCCGCGAGATTGGCCACGTACCACCCGGTGGGCGCGAGGGCACGGCGTACGTCGTCCAGGAACTCGGTGCTCGTCAGGTGCGCCGGGGTGCGCGCACCGCTGAACACGTCCGCGATCACCAGGTCCGCCCAGCCGTCCGGCACCTTGGCCAGGCCCGCCCGGGCGTCCACCGCCCGGACCCTGACCCGCGCCTGCGGGTCCAGCGGCAGGTGTTCCCGTACGAAGGCCACCAGCTCGGCGTCGATCTCCACGATCTGCTGGGTGGAGCGGGGGCGGGAGGCGGCGGTGTAGCGGGCGAGGGTGAAGGCGCCGCCGCCCAGGTGCACGACGTTCAGGGGCTGCCGGGCGGGCGCGACGAGGTCGATCAGGTGGCCGATCCGCCGCTGGTAGGCGAAGTCCAGGTACCCGGGGTCGGCCAGGTCCACGTGCGACTGCGGGGCGCCGTCGATCAGCAGGGTCCAGGCGTCCGTGCGCTCGCGGTCGGGCTCCAGCTCCGCCCGTCCGCCGGCCACCTGCCCGACGACCGCCTCGGCGCCACCGCGCCCGCGCTGCTCGGCCCTGCCCCTGCCCTTGCCTCTGTCCTTGCTCGCCACTCACCCATTGTCGCCGGTCAGCGGTGGTCTCAGAGCTGGCCCTCAGGGGTGGCCGACAGGCGCGGCCGAGAGCAGCGGCCGACAAGGGCGGCCGGCAGCGACGGCCGGCAGGGGGCGGTGATCAACGGCAGTTGTCCGCGGCCTCGATCAGCCGGGCGGCCTCGCCCAGCGCCGCGCGCAGCACCGCGGGGTCGGTGACCGGCTCGACGGCCTCCGGCGGGAGCAGCCAGCCCGTGTCCCCCGCGACCGGCGAGGCCTGGTCGCCGAAGCGCATCCCGCGCCCGTTGGTCTGCGTGCACGCACTGCCCGGCAGGTCCCAGGCGTCGGCGGTGCCTGGCGGGACGAGGAAGCCGAGGGTGTCGCCGGATCCGTCGTGCAGGACGGGTCCGACCCCGCCGGCCGCCTGACTGGCGGCCCGGCGGATGATGTCCACCGCCTCCAGGCCCTGCCGGGCGGGCACGGTCACCAGGTCCGGAGCGGCGGTCACGGTCGCACCGGGCTCGGGCGCGGTGTTCGTTCCAGTGCTCTCCATGCCGGCCTCCACCAAGGGAACCCCTCCTCGATCCGCGTACGAGCCGGGAGCGGTCAGTCGCCTCCCACTCCGCATGGGTTCAACGCACGGGAACGTCAACGGGTGCGGCGGCAAGACGCTGCAAAGGATGGCAGTTCATGGCGGATCGCGGGTGAGATATCCGGTTTGTAGCCAATAATCGTGTGACCGGCCTCTCCCTGGCGGTACGTTCATGCGCGCCGGGCCACACCCCCACACGTCACGCGCCGGCGCTGCGTTCCTTGCCAGAGAGGCCACGTCCATGGCGGCGTCCCCCCACTCACCCAACTCCACGTTCCGGCGGCTGCGCGGGCAGCACTCCCCGGCCGAGTTCGCGGCGCTGGTGCGCCGGGCGGCGAAGGAGATCGGAGAAACGGTTTCCTGCGACGCCCGCTACATCGGCCGCGTCGAGTCCGGCGAGATCCGCTGTCCCAACTACGCGTACGAGCGGGTCTTCCTGCACATGTTCCCCGGCCGCGCCCTGGCCGACCTGGGCTTCTCCCCGCGCGAGGCCGTACGCGGCCGCTCGGCGCAGCTGGGCCCCCGGACGACCTCCCACCTCACCCGTTCCAAGGAGAGCGACGTGCTGCGTCGCGCGTTCATGGCGGGCGGCTCCGCGACCGTGGCGGCCGCGACGATCGGCCTGACCCTGCTCGGCGACACCCGCCGGCCGCCCTCCCGCGCCGGGGAGTCCGAGGCCGCGGCCGTCGAGGAAGCCGTCCGCCAGATCCGGCTGCTCGACGACCGGCACGGGGCGGACGCCCTGTACCGCAGGGCCGCCGAACCGCTGCGCGCCGCCTACGCGCTGCTCGACGCGGGGGCGACCCGGCAGTCCACCGAGGACCGGCTGCACTCGGGCACCGGCGAACTGGCCGTCTCGGTCGGCTGGCTGGCCCACGACTCGGGCCGCTTCGAGGACGCCCGCTCGCACTACGCGGAGGCCCTGGCGACGGCCCGGGTCTCGGGGGACGCGGCCCTGGAGGCGCACGCGTTCAGCAACATGGCCTTCCTGGCCCGGGACTGCGGCCGCTCGCGCGAGGCGGTACGGGCGGCCCAGGCGGGCCGCCGCGCCGCCCGCTCGCTGGGCTCCCCGCGGCTGCTGTCGCTGCTCGCGCTGCGGGAGGCGGGCGGCTGGGCGGGCCTGGCCGACCGCAGGTCCTGCGAAGAGGCGCTGACCCGGGCCCACACGGAGTTCTCCCGGGGCGAGGCGGGCGCGGACCCCGAGTGGATGTCCTTCTTCGGCGAGGCCGAGCTGGAATACCTGGAGGCCAGGTGCTGGGCGGCACTCGGCGAGCACGCCCGCGCGGCCCGGCACGCCCGCCGCGCCGCCGACCTCCAGGACCCGCACTTCGCCCGGAACGTGGCCCTCTACTCCGCCGAACTGGCCAGTGACCTGGCCCACGCGGGAGCCCCCGACGAGGCCGCCTGGGCGGGCGGCCGGGTGCTGGACCTGCTGGCCGAGGTGCAGTCCACCCGGGTGCGGTCGATGCTCTCGGAGACGGCGCGCGCCCTGGTCCCGCACCAGCGCTCACCGCGCGTGGGCGCCTTCCTGACCCGGCACGCGGCCGTCTGACGGCGCAGCCCGCCGGCTCCCGCCGTGGGCACCGCCCGCGCCCCGGCGCGCCACCGCTGCCGGGGCGGCGCCCAGACCCTCCCGCCGTCCGGGGACCCCGGTGAGGTGCACCCGGCGCGGGCGGGATCTGCCGTGCGCCGGCCACATCCAGCACGCCGGCGCGTGAGGCGCGGGGCCGCGGTGCGTGGGGCCACGGGCCGCAGGCGCAGGCCGCAGGCGCAGGCCGCAGGCCGCAGGCCGCAGGCGCAGGCCGCGGCCGCGGGGCCGCGGGGCGTGGACGCGGGGCCGCAGGCGCGGGGCCACGGGCCACGGGCGCGGGCCGCGGGGCCATGGGCCGCAGGCGCGGAGCTGCGGGGCGTGGACGCGGGGCCGCAGGCCGCAGGCGCAGGGCCGCGGGGCGCGGGCGCAGGGCCGCGGGGCGTGGGCCGCAGGCGCGGGGCGGAGCCCTGGTCCGGTCCTTGAGCCCCGCTCCGGTCCTCGAGTCGCGCCCCGCGCTTTGAGGCGCGGGCGCGGGCGGCCCCCGGGAGGCTCCGCGCAGCCGGGCGGCCCCGCCCTTCCGCGCGGCGGACCGGCTACGCGTCCAGGTGCCCGGTGTCGTTCCAGCGCTCCAGCGCGGGGGCCCCATAGGCCCAGCCGAGCACCGACAGCGAGGTGGGCTCCAGCCGGATCCGGGCGCCGAAGGAGGCCTCGAAGCCCAGCCAGCGCGCGGCCAGCGTGCGCAGGATGTGCCCGTGCGCGAAGACGAGGACGTCGCGCTCCGCCGAACGGGCCCAGGCGACCACCTCGTCCGCGCGCGCCGCGACGTCGGCGACGGACTCGCCGCCCGGGACCCCGTCCCGCCAGATCAGCCAGCCCGGGCTGACCGCCTGGATCTCCGCCGGGGTCATGCCCTCGTAGTCCCCGTAGTCCCACTCCATCAGCGTGTCCCAGGGCTCCGCCTGGATCCCGAAGCCCGCCAGGTCGCAGCTCTCGCTCGCGCGGACCAGCGGGCTGGTGCGGACCTCCACCCCGGGCAGGCCCTTCCACGGGTCGCGGGCCAGCCGCTCGCCGAGCAGCTCGGCACCCCGCTTGCCCTCCTCCAGCAGCGGCACGTCCGTGCGTCCGGTGTGCTTGCCGAGCTGGGACCACGCCGTCTGGCCGTGGCGGGCCAGCAGGATGCGGGGGGCCATGGAGTTCTCCCGATGCGGTTCGGATGATTTCGCGCGCTTTTACGCTGATTCTGTCGTCCGTACATCATCCAACACATGAACGGCGGCCGGTCCCGCCGCCCATTCCGCCGTAAGTCCACGATTGTCAGTGGCGGATGGGACACTTCCGCCCGTGAGCTCCTACCCGCCCGGCAGCGCCCCGCAGACGACACTGCGGCAGCGGCTCGCCGGCCTGCGCGGCCCGGCCGTGCCGCCCCGCCCGCTCGACGCCCGGGCGCTGGCGGCGCTCGCCGCCAATCCCGGCTGCGGCAGACGTGCCCTGCTCGACGGCGCCGGGGTGGACAAGACCGCCCTCGCCTCGGCGCTCGGCTCCCCCGCCCCGTTCGGGCAGTCGCAGTTCGCCATCGTCCGCGGGAACTCCTTCGAGGCCAGGATCAAGGGCGACGGCGGGTCCGAGCTGCTGCGGCTGGTGTACGAGCACCTCGGCGGCGGATCCGAGCCCCCCGGCCCCGGCGCCCGCGTCCCCGACCTGACCGCCGCCGGCCCCGAGGGCCGTGCCGCGCGGACCGCGCTCGCCCTGCGCGAGGCCACCGCCGCCGGGCGGGACACCGGGGCCTGGACCCTGCTGGACCACCCGATGCTGGCCCTGGAGGTGGCCGGTTCCCCCGCCTACCTGGAGCCGGACGCCGTCGTCGTCCATCCCGACGGCCGCTGGACCGTCGTGGAGATCAAGTCCTTCCCGATGATCGACGGCTCCGCCGACGCCGCGAAGGTCGGCGCCGCCGCCCGCCAGGCCGCCGTCTACGCGCTGGCCCTGGAGAAGACCGCGGGGGTGCTGGCCGGCGCCGAGGTCGGCCACACGGTGCTGCTGGTCTGCCCCAAGGACTTCTCCAACCTGCCCACCGCCGCACCCGTCGACATCCGCCGCGAGCGCTCCGTGACCCGGCGCCAGCTGGACCGGCTGACCCGGGTCGAGGAGCTGGCCGCGGCGCTGCCCGAGGGGCTCAGCTTCGACCCGGCGCGCACCGCCGGGGAACTGGCCGAAGCCGTCTCCGCGGTGGACGCCGCCTACGCCCCCGAGTGCCTGGCCGCCTGCGAGCTGGCGTTCCACTGCCGGGAGCAGGCCCGCGCCGCCGACGAGGTGACCGCGCTGGGCCGATCCGTACGGGGTGAGCTGGGTGCGCTGACCACCATCGGGGCGGCACTCGCGGCGGCCGCCGGGCACGGCCCCGACGGCGATCCCACGGCCGAGGCGCTGCGGCGGGCGGCCCGGTTGCGCGCCGAGGCGCTGGAGGCGTCCGGATGACCCTCCTCACCACCCTCGCCCGACTGGAGGCCGTCCGCACCGGCCGGGCCCAGCCGCTGGCCACCGTGCGGCACCGGCACCTCGGCGAGCGCCCGCTGGTCCTCGTACCGCTGACGACCGCCGGTGAGACCGGGGCCCCGCTCGGCGCGCTGGTCGGCACGGATCCCGCGGAGCCGCGGCTGCTGGTGGTGCCCCAGCCGCGCGACCGGAACCTGCGCTGGGCCTTCCTGGCGGACCTCGCCGACGAGGTGCTGCCGTACGTGGAGTCGTACGGCGACGAGGTCGAGCTCGTGGAGCGCAGCGAGACCGACCCGGAGACGGGCCGCAGGAGCAAGGTCGAGGCGGAGCTCTGCCTGGACGCGCCGCAGCTGGTCGTGCCGAGCCGGGCGGCCATCGAGTACGTACGCCTCCTGGGGCGGTCGATGCGGTTCCGGCGGACGGCCGAGGAGGACCCGGAGAACCCGTATCCGGCGCCCGCGCGGGTGCCGCTGCTGGGGCGCTGGCTCACCCACCTCGGCGAGCGCTCGCGGGTCCCCGGATCCTCGATGCTGCTGTCGGCGACGGAGCTGCTGGGTCGGCACTGGGCCAGCGGCCAGAGCAACCTGGAGGACCAGCACCTGGGCGCGCTGCTGTCCTGGATAGCTCCCCCGGAGGGCGAATCCGGCGCCGGGGCGGCGCTGCGGGCCGAGCTGTCCCGGGACCGGGACGGCCAGTTGCTGGTCCCGCCCGCCGGACCGGCCACCGACCCGGCCTTCGACAACCGGCTGCTCGCCCCCGCGATGGCCCGCTACGACGCGGCGCGCACCGCGGACGACCCGGAGGCGGTGGAGCGCGCGGAGCGGGCGGTCCGCAGGCTCGTCGCGGACCAGATGCGGCCCACCTGGGACGCGGTGTGGCAGTCGCTGGACCTGCTGCGCGCGCTGCCCGCCGGGGCCCGGGCCGAGGAGCGCTGGACGCGCGACCGCTGGTCGTACACCGGCCACCGGGACCGGGTCCGGGCGGGCGAGCCCCCGCAGCCGCGCCGCGACGACGCGGTGACGGCGGCGCAGAAGCTGGCCACCCGGGAGACCGAGCAGGTGCGGCTCGACGCCCAGGAGGCGCTGGACGACCCCCTGGTGATGGCGGGCCGCCGGCTGACGGGCGAGGCCTTCGTCGGCGAGGTCACCGAGGTGGTGATGGAGTGGACGGAGTCGAAGCGGCCGAGCCCGCGCCCGCTGGTCACGGTGGCCACGGAGGACCGGCCGCAGCTCGCGCAGGACGGCGGCGGAAAGGTGTTCCGCTCGCTGGACGGCCGCCCGCAGTCGGCCGCCTTCGTGCGTTACGAGGAGGACGGGCAGATCGTGCTGCGGCTGCTGGACAAGATGGGCCGGGGCAGGGATCCGGAGCCGGGCTCGGTGCCGGAGAAGGGCGACCGGGTGTGCTGGACGCTCTTCGAGCACGACGCGCGCGGCGGCCCGAAGCTCCCGGACCCGGAGCAGACCCCGTGGACCCACGGCGGCCCGCCCGGACACCTGACCGCCCCCGCACTGCCCGACCCCGTGACCGCCGAGGACGTGCTGTGAACTCCTTCGACCCGGGGGCCGCGGCCGCCCAGGCGACCGCCGCCATCCTGCACGACACCCTGCACGGGACCGAGCGGGGCGTGGTCGTCGACTCCCCGCCGGGGGCCGGCAAGTCCACGCTCGTCGTCCGGGCGGCCCGGGAGCTGGCCGCGGCCGGGCGCCGGCTGATGGTGGTGGCGCAAACCAACGCGCAGGTGGACGACCTGGTGCTGCGGCTCGCCGACAAGGACCCGGAGCTGAAGGTGGGCCGGCTGCACAGCAGTGACGGGGACGCCTACGACCCGGCGCTGCGCGAGCTGCCCTCCGTGACGCTCTCCGCCAAGCCGGGCGACCTCGCGGAGCTGCCGATCACCATCTCCACGGCGGCTAAGTGGGCCTTCGTCAAGGACGCGGAGCCCTGGGAGCACGCCATCGTCGACGAGGCGTACCAGATGCGCTCCGACGCGCTGCTGGCCGTGGCCGGGCTGTTCGAGCGGGCGCTGTTCGTGGGCGACCCGGGGCAGCTGGACCCCTTCAGCGTGGTGGGCGCCGAGCAGTGGGCGGGCCTGTCCTACGACCCGTCCGCCTCGGCGGTGACCACCCTGCTCGCCCACAACCCGCAGCTCCCGCAGCACCGGCTGCCGGTGTCCTGGCGGCTCCCGTCGACGGCCGCGCCGCTGGTCTCGCGGGCCTTCTACCCGTACACGCAGTTCCGAAGCGGTACGGGGCCGGGCGAGCGGCGGCTCTCGTACGGGGTCCCCTCGGACGGGTCGGGTCCCGACCGGGTCCTGGACGAGGCCGCCGAATCGGGCTGGGGACTGCTGGAACTGCCCGCGCGGCACACCCCGCGCACCGACCCGGAGGCGGTCCGCGCGGTGGCCCAGGTGGTCCGCCGGGCCCTGGACCGCGGGGCGGTGACCTCCGACGAGCAGTCGTCGGGGCCGGCCCCGCTGACCGCCGACCGGATCGCCGTGGGCACCGCCCACCGCGACCAGGCGGCGGCCGTCCGCGCGGCGCTGACCTCGCTGGGCGTCACCGGGGTGACCGTGGACACCGCGAACCGCCTCCAGGGCCGCGAGTACGACCTGACCGTGGTGCTCCACCCCCTTTCGGGCCGCCCGGACGCGACGGCCTTCCACCTGGAGACGGGCCGCCTGTGCGTGCTGGCCTCCCGCCACCGGCACGCCTGCGTGGTGGTGGCCCGGGCGGGCATCGCGGAACTCCTGGACGACCACCCCTCGACGGAGCCGGTACAGCTGGGCGTCACGGTCAAATTCCCCGACGGCTGGGAAGCGATGATGTCCACCTGGGACTTCTGGTCCAACCACCGCATCCCGTGGCGGCCCTGAACCTCCGGACGGTCAGCGACCCCCCACACCGGACGGAGTCCGGCACGCCGCCGCAGGCGGCCACGGATACAGCCCCGACGGCTGGGAAGCGATGATGTCCACCTGGGACTTCCGGTCCAACCACCGCATCCCGTGGCGGCCCTGAACCTCCGGACGGTCAGCGACCCCCCACACCGGGTCACGCCTTGCGTTCGATGCCCAGGCGGGTGCGCAGGACCTCGCCCACCTCGGCGAGGGTGCTCAGTTGCTCCGGGGTCAGGATGTCGATCAGGTGGCGGCGTACGGACTCCACGTGGAGGGGGGCCGCCGAGGTGATCGTGCTCACGCCGGTCCCGGTCAGGACCACCTCCGCGCCCCGGGCGTCGGCCGGTACCTCCTCCCGGCGGACCAGGCCGCGCTGCTCCATGCGGGTGAGCTGGTGGGACAGCCGGCTGCGCGACCACTGCATCAGGACGGCCAGGGCGCTGATGCGCATGCGGTGGCCCGCCGTGGAGCCGAGCACCGACAGGACGTCGTAGTCGGCTTCGGAGAGGCCGCTGTCGTGGTTGAGGTCGCGTGCGATTCCGGCGTTGACCAGGGGAAACATCCGCCGCCAGGCATACCAGGCATCCATCTCGGGCTCGGTGAGCCAGCGGGGCTCGGGTGCGGTCATGGAGGCACTCTAATCAGATTGATGACACATCACCTACCTGGTTGACATGTCACACACCTGCCGGGTTATATAGGTGACACGTCAACAACCATCGAACGGGGAGCCCCCTCCAATGACCCGCCTGCACGTCATCTCCGCCGCCACCCGCCCCACCTCCTCCGGACGCCCGCTGTCCCGGTGGGTCACCGAGCAGGTCCGCGCACGGGGCGGCTTCGACGTCACCCCCGTCGACCTCGGGGAGATCGCGCTGCCCTTCCTGGACGAGCCGGAGTACGCCTCCACCGGCGTCTACACCCACCAGCACACCCGCGACTGGAGCGCCCTGGTCGAGTCCGCGGACGCCTTCCTCTTCGTCCTGCCGATGTACAACGGCGGCTTCACCGCCCCCTTCAAGAACGCCATCGACTTCCTCTACAGCGAGTGGCGCGGCAAGCCGGTCGGCCTCGTCAGCTACAGCGCGGGCCCCACCGGCGGCGCCCCGGCCGCCGAGATGCTGCTCCCCGTGCTCAACCGGCTCGGCATGCGTCCCGCCGGCCGGTCCGTCGCGATCCCGGGCATCTCCAAGCTGGTCGGCCCGGAGGGGTTCACCGCGCCGGAGGGCCTCGCGGGCGAGCTGGCCGGCGTACTCGACGACGTGGCGGAACTGGCCGCGCTCCGTGCCGCGGAGACCGTCACGGTGTGACGGGAGGCGCCGCGGGCGGCCATCTGCTCGACTCCCCCGCCACTGGGTCCGCACGGCTCCTCCCGCACCTCACCGGCCGTACGGACGTTCCATCCGGCCGCTGTGCGCCCTTGCGCGGCGTTGGACAATGGACGGTGGCCCGGAAGGATTTCGCACGCAGCAGGAGGACGCGCATGGCAGAGCCCGAGCGGACCGAGCGGAGGCTGCGGCCCGCACCGCTGCTCTTCGAGCCCTCGGAGGCCGCCACGGACCCGGAGCACTTCTTCGACCTGGAGTCGATCGAGGATCCCCGCGAGCTGCTGGCCCGCGCCACCGAGCTGACGCTGGCCTTCCGGGCGGCGCAGGAGCGGGCGGTGGAGTTCCAGGCGCTGGCGGCCGCGCAGCTGGCGGACCCGCGGCGGTTCGACCGGCTCTCGCCCGCGGCGATCGCGGAACGGGCGGAGTGGACCGAGGACTACGCCCGCAAGATGATCGAGTTCGGCGAATCCCTGCAGCACGGCCTGGACGTCCCCTGACGGGACCGGTCCGCACCGCCGAGCACGGGCGGTCCGGCATATGCGGGGCGCGCAACATACCCCAGCAACACCCGCCCTGTCCCGGTTTCCGGTAACTCCTGGAAACCGGGACGTCACGCCGGGTACATCTGGCATATGACGACCCTGACGACGGCGCCCGGCTGCCCGGCCCTCGACGCACGCACCGCCCCCGCCACCCACGTCACCCCGCAGGGCGCCGCCTGGCTCGTCTCGGCGTGCGCCGATCCGCGGAGCACCCTCGCGGCCTGGGAGGAGCGGCCCACCGCGAACGCGGTACTGCCCTGCGGGAACGCCTTCGACGTCGTCAACGTCCCGGCCGTCCTCGGGCGCCGCGTCCTGGACCTGCTCTGGGCCGAGGGCCCGGGCTGCGGCCCGGTCGCCGTGCACCGGGGCCGGATGCTGCTCTTCGCCGCCGCGGGCACCGCCCACCGACTCCCCGCCCTGCTGGCGTGGGAGGAGTGGGGAGGCTCCCGCACCGTCCCGGCGCCCCTGTGCCACGGACACGGCGACGCCGTCACCGTCCCTCCGCTGACCGGCGCCACCGGCCCGTCGCGCTGGCTGGTCGCCCCCGACGCGCGCCTGCCGTGGCTCCCCGGGGCCGAGGCCCTGCTGTGGGCGTTCGTCCGCGCCGCCCGAGCTGCGGATATCGATTTTTCGTTCCGCGGATCCGGGTGCTAATCTCTACAACGTCAGCAAGCGCCGCTAGCTCAGTTGGTTAGAGCAGCTGACTCTTAATCAGCGGGTCCGGGGTTCGAGTCCCTGGCGGCGCACAGACGGAGGAAGGCCCCCACTCAGCAGAGTGGGGGCCTTCTTCGTATCCGTCGCCCTCCACCCTCCCCCGTCACGTGGTGATCTTCACCGTGTACGCGCCCGAGCGGGTCCGGTCCGCCACCTTGATGGTGATCCGCTCTCCCGGGACCGTGTAGGTCTCCCCCACCTCCAGCGGCGCGTCCGCCAGCGGCGGGTACACCGAGCGGTCCCAGCACGCCTCCGTCGACGGGTGGGCGTCCAGGACCTCGATCGGACCGCCGCCCGAAGCCGCCTCGTTGCGGACCCGGTAGACCAGGACGCCTTCCGTGCAGGTGTCCCCGTCGTTGCCGGCGGAGCCCCGCGCCTCCACGGCGATCGCACTGCCGGGGCCCGTACGGATCACCGCGAGCCGGGTCCCGCCCGTGCCGCCCCGGACCGGGACCTCGGCCAGCGGCTGCAGGGTGTGCAGCGAGGAGCCCGACTGCACGCAGTCCACCTGGGCGGCGTCCAGCCAGCCCAGCTTCCACTTGTGCCAGGCGAAGAGGTCCGGGGACATCCCGAACTGACTGCCCATGACGTCCCAGTCGCCGACGTAGGTGTCCCAGTCACCCTTGCCGTCCGTCGGCCGGTGGTAGAGGTCGGGCAGGTCGAAGACGTGCCCGGTCTCGTGCGCGAGCACGTTGCGGTCCGGCGGGTGGCGCTCGAAGACGGTGACGATCCGCCGCAGGTCCGTGCCGTCGGCGCGGAGCGGGCGGTCGAAGTTGACGACCTTGGTGGCATCGGAGTCCACCCCCGGCGCGTCCGGGTCGGCGACGAAGTAGACGACGTCGTACTTGCTGAAGTCCACCTCGGGGTCGGCGGCCGCCACCGCGTCCCGCAGGTAGGCCGCCCGGTCCTCGGGGGCCCAGTCGCGCTGTATCCCGTACGCGGCGGACGGCTTGGGCATCCGGATCCACTGCTTCTGCGGGTGCGGGACCAGGTGGAACCTGCCGTACGAGGCCCGTTCGAAGAAGTCGCTGGTGGCGGGGAAGTAGTCGCCGGTGATCTCTTCGGGCCGCAGGGCGGTCCGGTGGTCGGGGAAGGAGAGGAAGACCATGACCGCGTCGAGGGTGCGCTCGGGCCGCGGGTAGGCGCGGTTCCAGGTGTCGAGGCCCAGCGAGTGGTGGGCGTCCGTTCGGGTCAGCGCGCACGGCCCGGCCCCGGGGACGGCCACCGCGGGTCCCGCGACGAGCGACATGGCGGCGAGTGCCGTCAGGGAAGTGAGCGCTGCCGCCGTACTTCGGATGCGGGAGCGGTCCACTCCCCCGGGTGTCTCCTGTCGCGGCACATCGACCTCCGGTGGTGGGTTCGTACCATCTCGTCCACCTTGAGGCGCTTGTCTTACTAATGCCCTGTTCCGCTGCCCCACACGAGTGAGCGGTACGGCAAGCCGGTGACCCCCGGGATTCACGCACCTGCCTACAGAACGTCACGACCGATCACGCGAGATCAGCCAACGCCCCCGCATGCTCAGAGCCGCACAGAAACGATCGCCCGGGTTGCGGCCGTCCCGGCGTCATCACGCCGAACTCCCGCCCCTCACACGGCGACGCCGCTGGATGGGGCCTCCCGGCAGCCTCTATGATCGGCACACTTTCCTGCACGGACACTCACGAGCACTGCGGGAGCCAACGGTGAGCGGAACCCCAGAAGGAACCGGTTCGGCGGCCGACAGCATCCGCCCGACCATTACCGAGAGTCACGGATCAGTGTCGGCGACGGCGGCCCCGTCGCGGACTCCGCCGCGGACCCCGGCGCGGGACGAGGCCGAACGGCGCGACTACCGGGCCGCTTTCAACGCGGCCCACCTCCCCATGGCCGTCGTCGACCGCGACGGCTACGTCGTGGCAGCCAACCAGGCCTTCGCCGGCCTGCTCGGCGCCGAGCCGCACGCACTCGTCCACCGGTGCGCCGCCGACCTGGTCGACCTGGCCGCCGAGGCCCGCACCTGGGCCGCGTACCAGGAGGTGCTCCGCGGACGGCAGGCACGGCTGCGCTGCACCCGCCGCCTCAAGCACCCCGACGGGCACTCGCTGTGGACCGAGGTCACCCTGGGGCCCGTGCCCGGGACGGGCGACGTCCTGCTGTCCGTCGCCGACATCAGCGACCGGCGCGACCTCCAGGCCCGCCTGCGGCACCTCCAGATGCACGACCCCGTCACCCGGCTGCCGAACCGGGCGCTGTTCTTCGAACGGCTCTCCGCCGCCCTGGAGGCGTCCTCGTACGACCACGGCGGCGGGACCGGCCGGATCGGGCTGTGCTACCTGGACCTCGACGGGTTCAAGGCGGTCAACGACACGCTCGGCCACCGGGTCGGCGACCGGCTGCTCGCCGCCGTCGCGGCGCGACTGACCCAGTGCGCCGACCAGTCCGGGTACGGGCGCACGGGCGGGCATCTGGTGGCGCGGCTCGGGGGCGACGAGTTCGCCCTGCTCGTCGAGGACTCCAGCGGCACCGAGCAGCTCGTGGACCTGGCGCGCAGCGTACTGGCCGCCGTCCAGGAGCCGTTCGACCTGGCCGGCCAGCGGCTGTCGGTGTCCGCGTCGATCGGAGTGGTGGAGCGGGCGACCGCCGGGACCTCGGCGACCGGGCTGATGCAGGCCGCCGACACGACCCTGTACTGGGCGAAGGCGGACGGCAAGGCCCGCTGGACCCTCTTCGACCCGGAGCGCAACGCGCACCGCATGACACGGCAGGCACTGTCCTCCACCCTCCGGCCGGCCGTGGAGCGCGGCGAGTTCGAGCTGGAGTACCAGCCGCTGGTGGACCTGGAGAGCGGGGCGGTGCGCGGGGTGGAGGCCCTGGTGCGCTGGAACCACCCGCAGTTCGGCACGCTCACGCCGAATCGGTTCATCGGAATCGCGGAAGAGGACGGGTCCATCGTCCAGTTGGGGCAGTGGGTACTGCGCACGGCCTGCAGGCAGGCGCGGCGCTGGCAGATCGAGCAGCCCAGCGACTCCCCGGTCTTCGTGTCGGTCAACGTCGCGGTGCGCCAGGTGTGGGACTCGGACCTGGTGGGCGATGTCGCGGAGATCCTGGCCGAGACGGGGCTGGCGCCGCAGCTGCTGCAGCTGGAGCTGACCGAGTCGGCCGTGATGGGCTCGGCGGGCCGGCCGCTCCAGGCCCTCCAGGCGCTGAGCGACATGGGCGTGCGGATCGCCATCGACGACTTCGGTACCGGGTACTCGAACCTGGCCTACCTGAGCCGGCTGCCGGTCTCGGTGCTGAAGCTGGACGGCTCCTTCGTACGGGGCTTCCGCTACGAGGAGGGCACGCACCCGAATCCGGCCGACGAGACCATCGTCGAGGCGCTGGTGCAGCTCGCGCACCGGCTGGGCCTGACGGTGACCGCGGAGTGCGTGGAGACCGCCGGGCAGGCGGCCCGGCTGCGCCGTGTCGGCTGCGACACGGGACAGGGCTGGCTCTACTCCCGCGCGGTGGCGCCGGACGTGATCGCCCGCATGATCGGCCGCCAGGCGGCGGCCGACGCCGCCGCTCGCGCCCCGGGCACCGACGACGCACCCGCGCCGACCGACGGACCTGCCCCGCACCCCCTCGTCTGAGGGGTGCGGGGCACGGCGCGGGGACGCCCGCCCCGGCGCCGAGCCGACCGAAAAGCCTGGTCTCGTGGGCAGTTGTCCGCCGCACGGCCCCCTGTAACGATCTTCTTGCTGTCTTGACCGGACAGCCATTCGATCGATGGGGGAACCATGAAACTGACCCGAGCTGCGCTCGCCCTGACCGCAGGAGCCCTGGCTCCGGCCCTCCTGCTCGCCACGCCGTCCCTCGCTGCCGCGGCGCCGACCACGGCGTCGGTGACCACGGTCGTGGGCTCGGACACGGAGAACGCCGTCGCCATCGCCAAGATCCTGGCCGACCCTGCGAGCGGCAAGTCCGTCATCCGCGAGGCCAACGCGGCCCTGAACGGCACCCCCGAGGACCGCGTGGCCTTCCTGACCACCGGCCTCG
>NZ_JBHJTK010000042.1:0-34820 GCF_042267665.1 Streptomyces sp. NPDC056224 | reverse complement strand
CGCGAAGGCCCAGGACGAGGACAACAAGGTCACCATCCTCAAAGTCCTGTTCGCCAACCCGTCCACCGGCAAGGCCGTCATCCGCGAAGCCAACGCAGCCCTGAACGGCACCCCCGAGGACCGCGTGGCCTTCCTGACCACCGGCCTCGCGAAGGCCCAGGACGAGGACAACAAGGTCACCATCCTCAAAGTCCTGTTCGCCAACCCGTCCACCGGCAAGGCCGTCATCCGCGAAGCCAACGCGGCCCTGAACGGCACCCCGGCCGACCGGACCGCCTTCCTGAAGACCGGCCTGCGCCTCGCCCAGGCCGAGGACGACCGCGTGTCCGTCGTCCGGATCCTGGCCCGCCCCGGCATCAGCGACGCGCTGCGCGCGGCGGCCGAGAAGGCGCTGAACGGCACGCCGGAGGAGCTGCGGCACTTCCTCACGGTCGGCCAGTACCAGGTCTGACCCCGGTGCGGCAGCCCCCGCCGAGGGGGCTGCCGCTCCGGCGTACGGTCACAGGCTCCGGACGAACGCGCCGAACGCCTCGGGCGCCACCGTGAAGACCGGCCCGTCGGGGTTCTTGGAGTCGCGGACGGCGACGAGGCAGGGCTGGGCGGCCACCTCGACGCAATCGCCGCCGGTGTTGCCGCTGTAGCTGGACTTACGCCACAGCATGCCGGTCAGGTCCTGGCTGCTCCCCATAACGCTCCTCCATTACCTGCGCGATCAACACCGCCGAGTCCTCTACAGACAGTGCGGCGGCCTGCAAGTGAGCGTAACGAAGGGCGGCTTCCCTGACTGTGTCGGGGTTGGCCGTCATGTGGCCCGAGATGAGGTCTTCCGTGTAGACGATGTCCGGATCATTGGCGAAGCGCAATCCGTTGAACGACCCGATCAGGCCAGCGTGTTCACCGGCCGCGCACGGCAGCACCTGGATCTGGACCCACCGGTGGTCATGAAAGCTCAGCAAGTGGGCGAGTTGCGCCCGCATCACCTGACGACCGCCTATCGGCCGGCGCAGCACCCCCTCGTCGAGCACCACCCAGACCATCGGCGACTTCTCGCGGTGCAGGATGCGATGACGTTCCATTCGAGCTGCGACCAACTCATCCAGCCGTTCGGGCAATCCGGTCGTCAGCACCGCCCGCGCGTACGCCTCCGTCTGGAGGAGTCCGTACACCACCTGCGACTGATAGGTGGAGATGTACGTCGCCCGGGCCTCCATCTCCGCATACGCCTGGAACCACGTCGGCAGGACGCTCCGCAGGACCAGGCCCACCAGGCGGGAGAAGTGCCCGTCCGTGCCCAGTGCCGCGTCCACCCGTTCCGAGAAGTCCCGGGTCGGTACCCGCCGACCGTTCTCGATCATGCCGATCAGGGAGCCCGTGCAGAAGATGATCGCGCCCAGTTCCGCCTGCTTCAGGCCCGCCTCCTCCCTCAGCCGGCGCAACTCATAGCTGTAGTAGTCCAGCGGCGAGTGGGATCGATGTCACGGGCCTGGACCATGAGACGGCACCCCCAAGCGGAGAACGAGCTAGTGGCCGAGAGTAGCGACGTCGACACGTACCGATGTCGGGAATCCGGCAACCATGTGACACACCTCCGCCCCGCACCCTTGGTCTGAGGGTGCGGGGCAGGGCGTCGCTCGGCGCGGGGTGGGGGGATCAGCAGGCGCCGAGGTCCTTCCAGACACCCCATTCACCGGTGGTGCCCGGCGTCTCGTTCTGCGTCCACCACTGGGCCTTGTACTTGCGCCCGTTGTGGGAGACCTCGTTGCCCGCGGTGTAGACGGTGCCCGCGACGTACGCCGGGGTCGAACCGCAGCCGCTCGGCGGGGTGGTCGTCGGCGTGGCGGTCGGGGTCGCCGTCGGAGTCGACGTGGGCGTGGGAGTGGGAGTGGGCGTGACCGGCGGCTGCGTGCTGCCGCCGAGGGCGTCCGAGATCTGGTTCAGCAGCGTGGTGTTGGCGTCCAGGCCGAGCAGGGAGTACATCATCGCGCCGGCCAGGCCGCGCTGCTTGCCGTAGTCGACGCGGGCCTGGACGGACCGCTGGTTCAGGCCGGTGAAGAACTCGCCGTCCTTGTAGAAGTACGAGGCCTTGGCCTGGTCGTCCCAGAAGGTCGTCGCCGGGTTGTCGACGATCCCGCCGAGTTCCTTGTACAGCGCGATGCCGGCCTGCTGGCTGGTGGGCCGGGCGCCGGAGGCGCCGGTGGCGGGCTGGGCGAGGCCGTTGGTGGTGCCCGCCGGAACGCCCTTCCAGCCGCGGTAGTAGAACTCGTAGCCAAGGGTCAGCTTGTTGGCGGGGAAGCCGCCCGCGATGCCGTAGGCCGGGTTGCCGTCGATCCAGGAGTCGATCGCGTTGTCGATGCTGTACTTCTCGGTGCCCGGCGCGATCGGGTCGGTGGGGTCGGCCGCGGAGGGCTGGAGCGGCGACTGGTGGTAGGCCGGCCCGTCGCCGTCCCAGGCGCCGTGCATGTCGTACGTCATGATGTTGGCGTAGTCGAGGTACGAGCCGATCTTGTCGGTCTCGATGTACTTGATCTTGTCCTGGCCGGCCGGGAGGGCCGCGGTCAGCAGGTACTTCTTGCCGCCGTTGGCCGCGCCGTAGGCGTCGAGCTGGGTACGGAACTCCTTCAGCAGGAGCGTGTAGTTGGCCTTGTCCTCGGGGCCGTAGTTGTTGCCCAGGTGGCCGCCGGAGGAGCCGGGGTACTCCCAGTCGATGTCGATGCCGTCGAAGATCCCCGCCGCCGTGCCCGCGCCGCCGTAGCCGCCCTCGACCGGCAGGTCGCCCTTGATGTACTGGTCGATGCAGGAGGAGACGAACTTCTTGCGGCTGGCGTCGGTGAGCGCCGCGTTGTGGAAGTACTTCGAGTACGTCCAGCCGCCCAGGGAGATGTTGATCTTCAGGTGCGGGTACTTGGCCTTCAGCTGCTTGAACTGGTTGAAGACGCCGACGATCGGCTGGTTCCAGGTGTCGGCGGCGCCACTGACGCTGTCGGCCGCGCTGAAGGACTTCTGGTAGTCGGCGTAGGAGTCGCCCGCGCCGTCACCGGCGTTCGGGTTGTTGTCGTCGCCCGCCGCCTTGTTCGCCTCGAAACAGGTGAGGTCGGTGGGGTGGATGTTGCCGAACGAGTAATTGATGACGTCCAGCTTGCCCGCTATGCCGCGCGTGTCGAGGTGCTTGGGATAGAAGGCGTTCCCGTACACGCTCCACTGGTCGTAGTACGCGATCTTCACGCCGCCGGCACTCACGGCGGCGGAGGCGGCGGCGTCGGCGGCCTGGGCGGTACCGAGTCCGGTGAAGGAGGCGAGCGTTGCGGCTGCCAGCGCGGCCGTGGCGGCGGCCGCGATGAGAGGTTTACGAATGTGCATGAACTGCCTCCGGGGGGTGGGAGGGGAGAGCGTCGGCTTCGGGTGAGAGAAGAGATAGCGATCACCGCACGCCCCAGTCAATGGTTTGGACCAAAGAAGGACTAGACCACTGAACGGCCAAATGCCCTCGTCAGAGACCTGAACGCACATCAAAAACCGCCCGCCACCCCGAGTGACGAGCGGTTTAAGGGTCCCTTAGGACACGCTCCGGCAAGGTTTCGGCAAGGAACCAGCCACACCCCGTTCGTATGCGCTCAGGCCCGGGCCGAGCCCGCCTCGGGCATCCCGTACGCATCCGCGACGAGCCCGTAGGAGTGCAACCGGGCCGCTCCACTGTGGGCGTTGGCGGTCAGCATCAGCTCGTCCGCGCCCGTCCGCCCGGCCAGTTCGTCGAGCCCGGAGCGGACCTCGTCGGCGGTTCCGTGGACGATGTTCGCGAGCCAGCCGTCCACGAACTCCCGCTCCAGCGGGGAGAAGGGGTACGCCGCCGCTTCTTCGGGCGTCGGGACCAGCCCGGGCCGCCCGCTGCGCAGCCGCAGCATCGACAGCGCGCCGGTGAGCACCTGGGCCCGCGCCTGCGCCTCGGTGTCGGCGGCGAGAGCGGAGACGCCGATGACGGCGTACGGGGCGTCCAGGACGGCCGAGGGCCTGAAGCTCTGCCGGTAGAGGTCGAGCGCGGGCAGGGTGCCGGCCGCCGAGAAGTGGTGGGCGTAGGCGAAGGGCAGGCCCAGTTCTCCGGCGAGGCGGGCACTGAAGCCGGAGGAGCCGAGCAGCCACAGCGGCGGCCGCCCGGCGGGTCCCTGCACCGGACCCGGTACGGCGTGCACGCGGGCGTACGGGTGCCCGTCGGGGAAGTCGTCGTCGAGGAACCGGGTGAGCTCCGCGAGCTGCCGGGGGAACTCCTCCGCGGCCTCGTCGAGGCGCCCGGGCCCGCGCAGCGCGGTGGCCGTGCGGCCGTCGGTGCCGGGAGCCCGGCCGAGCCCGAGGTCGATCCGCCCGGGGGCGAGCGCCTCCAGGGTGCCGAACTGCTCGGCGACGGCCAGCGGGGCGTGGTTGGGCAGCATGACCCCGCCCGAGCCGAGCCGGATGCGGGAGGTGTGCGCGGCGAGGTGGGCCAGGATCACGGCCGGGGAGGAACTGGCGACGCCGGGCATCGAGTGGTGCTCGGCGACCCAGTGGCGGTGGTAGCCGCGGGACTCGGCGAGCCGGGCGATGTCCACGCTGGTGCGCAGCGAGGCGTGGGCGGTACTGCCGGCGCCCACGGTGACGAGGTCCAGGACCGAGAGCGGTACGGGCGCCCGGCCCCGCGCGGTGCCGCGGATCCCGTCGCGGCCGTCCTGCCGGCCGGCGTCCTGGCCGGCGCCCCTGGCGTCCCCGACGTCACTCATCGTCGCTCCCGTCCCGCTTCCGTGTCCGTACGACACCCGTTCGACACCCGTTCGGCGCCGTACGAGGAATGCGAACCACGGGCCTGCGTCCGGCATTCCCGGCACACTGGCGTAACGCCCTTGACCATGGCATATGCCATCGACATAGGCCCTGACAGGGAGACATGATCGAGCCATCAATCTCCCCAACTGGCCCTCCGGACGGCCTTCTTGGTGGCTATCGTGGTAGGGCAAGCGGTAACAACCTGGTAGGGGGAAACCGTGGCGCTGAAGCCCGAGCCGACCGCGCCGTTCCACTCGGTGCAGTACGCACTGCGCGTACTCGAAACGATCGCACGGCACACCGGCGGTGTGACCGACGTGCAGATCGCGCGTGAGACCGGCCTGCCCGCAGTCCATCTCGCCCCGATGCTGCTCATGCTGCGCCGGGAGGGATACGTACTGCAGGTGTCCGACGGCGCCTATGCGATAGGGGATTCCCTGGTCCTGCTCGGCTCCGGCGTCGACCGGCAGCAGGCCCTCACGGACAAGCTCCAGGAGACGCTGGACCGGCTGCGGGACTCGGTCGGCGCGGCCGTCTACATCAGCCGGTACGTGGACGGCGAGGTCAGGATCACGCAGTTCGCGGACAGCCCGCGCACCCCGAAAGTGCATGAATGGGTCGATTTCCGCTCCGCCGCGCACGCCAGCGCGGTCGGCAAGTGCCTGCTGACGCAGCTCGACCTGAACGGGCGGCGCGACCACCTGTCCCGCCACAAGATCGCGCGGCTGACGTCGAAGACGATCGTGAACGAGCGGATCCTGTTCTCCAAGCTGGACGCCCAGCCGGCCACCGTGCCCGTCCTGGACCTGCAGGAGTACGCCGTGGGCACGGTCTGCGCGGCCGTCCCGATCACCGCCGGGGCCTCGGTGGGATGCCTGGCCCTGTCGATGCCGGTCGAACACGCGCACCGGCTGCGGGCCGCGGCGGAGGTGCTGAACCGGAAGGCCGCACCGCTGCTGCTGTCGCTCACGCTGTAGCGCTCCCGGCGCCCCGGGCGCTGCCGGAGTCCCCGCGGCGCGTCGATCGCACGTCCGGAAAACACTTCGGGCGGTTCCCGGTGAACCGGAAACCGCCCGAAGGACAGGTGCGCCGCCAGGGACTCGAACCCCGGACCCGCTGATTAAGAGTCAGCTGCTCTAACCAACTGAGCTAGCGGCGCCTGCTGACAGAGAAAATACTACCTGGTCCTCAGGGGTGCTCAAAACCATCCGCCGCGGGGGTGCCTACCGGCGGTCGAGCAGGCCGAGGCGGCCCTGGGTTTCGTACACCGCCAGGAGCGTGGCGAGGTCGGCCCGGGACAGGGGGCGGTAGCCGCCGGCCGGGGACCGGTACCAGACCTGGTCGGGGCCGGGGGCGCCTCCCCGGAGGTCCCCCCGGCCGGAGTCCGGGGGAGGCGGCTGGGGGAGGAAGCCGGCGCGGCGCAGCGCGACCCGGTGGATCTTGTTCGTCGCCGTGACGGGCATGGCCGCGACCAGGCGCACGTAGCGCGGCGACATCTTCGTGCCCAGGTCCGGCTGCGCGGCCAGGAACGCGGCGAAGGCGTCCGGATCGAAGACCGCGCCCTCCCGGAGGGACAGCGCCGCCATGACCTGGTCACCCGCGACCTCGTCGGGGACCGCGTACACCGCGACCGCCACGGCGTCGGACCAGCGGGCCAGGATGTTCTCGATCACCGCGGCGGCGAGGTTCTCGCTGTCGACGCGGAGGCGGTCGTCCGTGCGGCCCGCGAAGTAGAGGAATCCGTCGGCGTCGCGGAAGAAGAGGTCCCCCGTCCAGTACCAGCCGTCCCGCGTACGGTCGGCCTCCGCGTCGGGATTGCGCCAGTACCCCTCGAACAGGCTGCGGCCCCGGTTGACCAGTTCCCCGATGGCCACGGAGCCGTTCAGCAGGCGGCCGTCCCCGTCCAGCACCGCCGCCGGGCACTCCCCGCCCGTCTCCGGGTCGATCACCGCCAGGTCGTCCCCGTCCCCGGCCCGGCCCAGGGCGCCCGGCGGGGTGTCCGGGGTCTGCTGCACCGACGCGCCGCCCTCGGTGGCGCCGTAGCCCTCCACCAGCCGGACGCCGAAGCGCTCGGCGAAGCGCGCCGCGTCCACCGCCCCGGCCTCGGTGCCGAAGCCGAGCCGCAGGGTGTGCTCGCGGTCGTCGGGGCGGGGCGGGGTGGCCAGCAGGTACTGGACGGCCCGCCCGACGTAGGTGAAGTACGTCGCCCCGTAGGCGCGTACGTCGTCCAGGAACGCGGAGGCCGAGAAGCGCCGGCGCAGCGCCACCGCGGCCCCGCCCGCGAGCGCCGGGAGCCAGTCGGCGATGACGGCGTTGCCATGGAACAGCGGCATGCAGACGTAGTGGACGTCCTCGGGTGCGACCGCGAACCGGCGGGCCAGTGCGGACCCGGCGGCCGCCAGCCGTCCCTGCGTGCAGATGGCGGCCTTGGGGGCGCCGGTGGAGCCGGAGGTGAAGTAGAGGAGCAGCCGGGAGGCCGGGCCGGGGGCGGCGAGCGTCGCCTCGCCCGGCTTGGCGGCCGCGTACGGGGCGAGCAGGGCCGCGTACTCCTCGGTGCCGGTCACCAGGAGCCGCACGCCCGGCAGGTCGAGGCCGCGCAGCAGCGGGAGGTGGGCGCGCTCGGTGACCAGGATCCGGCAGTCGGTGTGGAGGATGTCGCGCGCCAGCTCGGGGCCGCGCCGGGTGGGGTTGATCCCGGCGACGGCGGCCCCCGCGAGGGCCGCCGCACTGAGCCAGAACGGGAACTCGGGGGTGTTGTCCACCAGCAGCCCGAGGTGCGGTTCGGCCCCCGGAGGCATGAGGTCGACGAGGAGCGCGGCGCGCGCGGCCGCCTCCTGGGCGGTCCGGTGGTGGGTGAGGACGCCGTCCTCGTGCTTCAGCCCTGGCCGGTGGTCGCCCCATTGGCGCGCGATGAGTTCCGCGACGGTCTCCGGTGCAGTCGTCGTCCGCATGCCGCCGGAGGTTAGCTGACGTTACGTCAGAACTGAACGTCGGAGCAGGCGTAGAAGGCGTTGGCCGTGTCGTTGACCGTCCAGACGGCCAGGATCATGTGACGGCCGGTCCGGCCGCTCGGCATGGCGCCCTGGTGGACGGTGGTCATGGCGGGCCGGGCGCCGTTGTAGGCGACGGTGAGGAAGGGCTGCGGTTCGAGGTCGGCACGGGTGAGGGCCCTGGTGCCGTCCCAGCCGTTCTTGGTGACGTAGTACTTGAAGTCGGTGGTGGAGTGGTTGGCGGTGAACTGCCAGCGGAAGCCGTAACTCTGCCCGCTGGTCACCCTGGTGGTGGGCCAGGCGCCGCCGCGGGGGTCGTCGAGCTCCGCGAACTGCGGCAGGCCGGCGGAACATATCCTGCCGTCGGCGGGGCCGGCGGCCGGGAATCCCTTGAGGCCCTCGACGCTCTGCGGCTCCCACTGGATGGCGCCGCAGTTCTGGACGGTCTTGTTGGCGCAGAGCTTCTGGCGGCTGATGGGGGTGTCGGTGTAGCCGTGACCGCTGGCGCTGGGGGCGCCGAGGAGGGTGATTCCGGCGACGAGGCCGAGGCCGAGCGCGGCGGCGCCGGCCCGTCCGGGCATGCGGAGGTTACGCATGATGCTCCTTGAACGTGGGGGGAGTTCGGCGAGAGCGTGCGCACGCGTGGGGATTCTTCAGGTCTAGACCAAGTCCCAGATTATTGACGAGAGTTGGCCATGTCCATACCAACGGAAGAACGGGTGGCCCGGTCCGTACCGGCCACCCGTTCCCGTGTCCCCCGCGGTCCTACTCCGAGCGGCCCGTGTAGAAGGCGACCGTGAGGTCCTTCACCAGCGCCTTGCGTTCGTAGTCGTCGAGCTCGACGAGCCCGCGCGAGGTCAGCCGGTGGACGGTGTCGTCGACGGCGTCCACGACCGACGTCAGCACCGTGTCCCGGTGCTTGGCGTCGATCGCCGCGACCCGGCGGCGGCGCATGGCCTCGGCGACCTCGGCCGCGTACTCGATCCGGGTCGGCTGGGCCGAGAAGACCTCGATCCCGACGGCCTCGGTCTCCGCCGCCAGCATCCGGGTCAGCGCGTCGCCGACGGCCTCGGCGTCGCGCAGCGTCGGGGCGTCGTCGTGGAAGGCGTCGGCGGGCAGCTGCGACAGCACACGGGCCATGGCGGATTCGACCTGTTCGGCCAGGTACTCCACGTGGTCCTCGACGGCGAGGGTGGCCCTGGCCGTGTCCTTGACCTGCCAGACGACCTGGACGACCACCTGGAGGGCGAGGCCGCCGGAATCCACGGCGGGCATGGGGTCGCTGCGCCAGTGACGCAGCCGTACGTCGACCCGGCGGCGCAGGAGGAGGGGGCTGACCCAGGTCAGGCCGGTGCGGCGGACGGTGCCCCGGTAGCGGCCGAAGAGGGTGAGCACCCAGGCGTGGCCGGTGCGGATGCGGCCGAGGCCACCGAGGGCGAGCAGCGCGACGATGCCGAGGAAGGCGAGCGGGGGCCAGTGGGTGGCGCGCAGGCCCTCGTAGGCGCGCGGGGTCCCCCCGAACGCGGCCACGATCACCGGGGGGACGACCCCGGCCCGCCAGAGCACGGTCGCGCAGCCGGCGAGGGCGAGGCCGCCGACACCCACACCGATCCAGCCCGGGAGCACCGGGCCACGGTGCTCCCGGAGCCGGTCGTCACCCCGGGGGACCCGGCGGCCGGGGGCGGGACGGGGGCGGGGGGCGGCGGGCCGGGCGCCCGCCGTGGGCCCGGCGCCCCGCGCGGAGGCGGGCATGCGGTGCGGCTCCCCGCGGAAGGCCGCCAGGTGCACCGGCACCTCGGTGACCGCCGTACCGCGGCGCCGCCCGGAGCGGGGGACGTCCCCCGTGTCGTCCCTCGCCGGCTTCTCCAGGCCGCGCGCCACGGCCTGGGCGACGATCTCGGCCACACCGGGGCCGGGCACCCCGGAGCGCACGGCCGGGTGCTCCGGTCCGGGTTCGGGGTCGGGCCCGGGTTCGGCGTCGGACCCGTGCTCGGGCTCGGGCTCGGGTCCGGGACCGGGTCTGGGACCGGGTCTGGGACCGGGGCCGGGGCCAGGTCCAAGTCCGGGTCCGGGTCCGGGTCCGGGTCCGACGACGGCCGACGGCTCTGCGGGCCCGGGCTCCGCGGGGTCCGGCTCCGGTCCGGCCTCCCGCGGATGCGCCACGGCGGCCCCGGCGTCGGCGATCCGCAGGCGCAGGGTCGCCACCCCGGCGTGGGCCGCCTCGTCCTGCGGGTGCGGGATGTCCAGGTCCGGGTGGACCGGTTCGGGCTCGGCCTGGGCACGGGCGGCCGGCACGTCGAGCGCCTGCGGCAGCGGCGTCACGGCCTCCTCCACCGTCCGGACCGCCGGCACGAAGGCCCAGCCCGTCGAGGTCTCGGCCGCGGCCACCGGTTCCGGCTGCGCCGCGACGGCGGCGCCCACCAGCACCGGCGGGGCACTCGGCCCGGCCGGATCGCGGGGCGCGGCGACGCCCCGCACCGGGGCCGGGGCCGGGGCCTGCCGCCCGGGCCCGAACGCCGGTTCCGCGGGCGCGGCAGGGGCGACGGGGGAGACCGAGGCGGCCGGGGCGGCCGCCGGTGGTACTCGGAGGGTGCCCGTGGTCGAGGTGGTGCGCGTGGGGTACATGTTTGCCTCCGTCATGCGAACAGCCGGCGCCAGGTTTCCGGGCCCGGGTAGCCGTTGGCCGAGGCCCCGCGCCAGCCCTGCGCGCGCTGGAACGCCTCGACGTTGCGGCGGTCCGCCTCGCCCCAGCGGGGCCCCGGACCGGATGTGTAGTACTTGCCGAAGCCCTTCTTCACCAGCTGGCGCCCGAGGGCCGTGACGGCCGCGTGCGACGCGCCCGGGCGGAACGCCCACGCCCCCGGGTAGGCCCGTACGCCTCCCGGCCCCGGTGCGGCGCCCACCGTCGGCGGGATGTCCTTGCCCTGGTGCTCGACCAGCAGGCGCCAGGTCTGCGCACCGGGGATGCCGTCCGCGTCGGCGCCCGTCCAGCCCTGCGCACGCTGGAAGGCCTGGGTGGCCAGCCAGTCGGCCTCGGTCCAGCTGCGGCTGGCCCCCTTCGGGTAGAAGCGGTACGCGCCGCGCTCGATCAGCATCCGGCCCAGCTGGGCCACGTGGTCGTTGGTCGCGCCCGGGCCGAAGGTGGCCGCGCCCGGGAACACCGTCGAGTCCCCGGGCTTCGGGTCCGCTACCGGGTTCTCCGGCAGGATCCCGCCCGTGACCCCGTTGAAGCGGTAGGGGAGGTACTTCGTCGCGTTGGCCCAGTAGCCGTAGGGCGTCGCCAGCTTCCGCGTCGCGGGCCGCGTCTGCTCGTAGGCGAAGTAGCTCGTGCGCGTGTCGTCGGCCCAGCCTCCGAAGATGACGACGTGCGAGCCGTTGTTGGGGTCCGCCGGATTGTGGAAGAGCAGCATGTCTCCGGGCAGCAGGTCACTCTTGGCGATCTTGGTGGCGAACTTGTCGAGGCTGCCGGTCCACTCGTTCGAGCCGAGGTTCCAGGCCATGGAGACGAAGCCCGAGCAGTCCTGCCGGTATCCGTCCGTCCAGTACTCGGACATGCTGTACGGGACCTTCGCGTCCAGCCACAGCTTCGCCCGGTTGATGATCGTCGTCCGGTCGATCCGCTTCACGCCGGACGGCGCACCCGGCTTGCCGACCGGCCCGCCCTTCGGCCCGTGCAGCGGGGCGGGGCCACCCTGCGGGGAGCCTGGGTCGTCCAGAGCCGTCGGCCCGGGGGCCGGGGCGGTAACCGCCACCGCCGCTCCGCCGCCACCGCCCAGGACCACTCCGGCGGCCGTCGCCAGGACCAGCGCCCGGCGGGCACCGCGGGCGGCGGGGTGGCCCCCGTCCCGTAGCGGTATGGCCCGCGCGCGGGCGAGGGTGCGGCGGCGCTGGGCGCAGCCCCGGCACGCACAGTCACCGGCGGGCTCGTACTCCTGGAAAACGGGCATCGGCATCGGCACATGCGTCGGAGGCTGCATCGTCATGCGGTTCCGTCCACTCCCCTGCTCGTCCACTGGTCAGCCGGGACCGCGTCTGGCGGGGCATCAGATGCGGTACGGCGCAGACATATCGTGCACGATAAACCCGCCAAACATGGGTTAATCGGACAAGGCGGGCGTGGCTGGTCACGAGCACCCGCAGAGGTGGGGTAGAGTTTTCCCTGTCAGCAGGCGCCGCTAGCTCAGTTGGTTAGAGCAGCTGACTCTTAATCAGCGGGTCCGGGGTTCGAGTCCCTGGCGGCGCACAGACGGAAGAAGCCCCTCGCAGCGAAAGCTGCGAGGGGCTTCTTCGTTCCCGCTTCGGTCCTGCTTCGCTCACGCTCCGTTCCCGTTCCCGTTCCCGTTTCGGCTTCCGCTTCCGCTTCCGTTTCGGCTTCCGCTTCCGTTTCCCGCTTCGCTTTCGCCCGTACGGAGGCGCCCCGCCGGCTACGCCGCCGTACCCGGTCTGACTCCCGATCCGGTCAGGTAGGCCGAGACCACCACGTTCGCCGTGTACTCCTTGGCCGCCTTGTCGTAGGAGCCCCCGCAGGTCACCAGCCGCAGCTCGGCCCGGCCCTTGACCCGCTGGCCGTACGCCTTGTGCGGGTCGAAGCCCGCGCGCTCGTAGACCCGTACGTCCTCGATGGTGAACTCGGCGACCGAACCGTCCGCCCGCACCACCCGCACCTTGTCGCCCGGCTGCGCCGAGCTCAGGCCGTAGAACACCGCCGGCTTGGACTTCGTGTCCACGTGCCCCACCATCAGCGCGGCCCCGGCCGCCCCCGGCCGGACGCCGTTGCCCCACCAGCCCACCGTGCCCGGGCTGTCGTACGGGGGCGGCTCGATCGCCCCGTCCGCGTCCAGGCCCCGGGATATCACCGGGGCCTGGATGCCTATGGAGGGCACGTCGACGCGCTGGGGTGCGACGGCGGCCAGGGGTGCGTGCGCGGCGGGCAGCCCCGGGCCGACCACCCCGCCGGCCTGGCCGGCGAGCGGGGCCGGGACCCCGGTGATCTGGCGGCCCCACAGCCACAGGCCCAGCACCAGCACCGACCAGGCGGCGAAGGTCAGCAGCCGGCCTCCACCGGAGGCCTTGCCCTCACTCATCCGCGCCTCGCCGGGCCGCCGCGCGCTCGCCTGCCACTCGCCCGGTCGCCACTCGCCCGGCCGCCGCTCGTTCGCCTGCCACTCGCTCGGCCGTCACTCGCTCAGCCGCCACTGCGACGGCGGCGCAGGGTCAGCGCCCGGCCGGCGACGGCCAAGGTGGCGGCGGCGGCCAGGATGGCGCCGATCACCGTATGGGGCATCCCCGGCCCGTCACTCTCGTGGTCCTTCTTCGCCGCCGCGGCCAGCCGGGACGTCTCCGCGAGTTCGGCGGACATGCCGCCGCCGCCCGCGTGGACCGGCCAGACCGGCGAGGCGTGGTGCGACGGCTCGCGGTGCTCGATCTGGATCGAACCGCTCACCTTGTCGTGGCCGCCACAGCTCACCCTGACGGAGTGCCAGCCGGGCGAGGCGTGGTGGCTGATCACCGCCTCGCCGTAGAGCGGGCTGCGGCCGCCGTCACGGCCGTACAGCTCGACGTCCGACGTGAAGACGGCGGACTTGGCCGAGCCCCTGGTGCCGTCGCAGCCGTGGACGCGCAGCTTGACCTGCGATCCCGGGGCGGCCGGGTTCGGATCGACCGAGACACTGCCGCGGTCACCGCGGTCACCGTGGTCCTCCTCGCCCGCGAGGGCGGTGGGCGCGGTCACCGCGGAGAACGCCGTCAGGGCGACGGCCACCCCGGCGGCACGGAGAGCGATCTGAACACTGCGCATGGTGAACCTCCTCAACAAGGAGATTCACGCGCGGCGCGCCGCTCCGCATCCGGAGCGGCGCCGTACGTGTCAGCCGTACGCGTCAAGCACTCCGGCCGGTCGGGTCCTGGGCAGTCCTAGACGAGGTCCACCAGGTCGGCGATCGAGTCGACCGTCTTGGTGGGCCGGTACGGGAACTTCTCGGTGTCCGCCACGCTGGTCAGGCCGGTGAGGACGAGGAAGGTCTGCATGCCCGCCTCCAGGCCGGCCAGCACGTCGGTGTCCATCCGGTCGCCGATCATCGCGCTGGTCTCCGAGTGCGCGCCGATGGCGTTGAGACCGGTGCGCATCATCAGCGGGTTGGGCTTGCCGGCGAAGTACGGCTTCTTGCCGGTCGCCTTGGTGATCAGCGCGGCGACCGCGCCGGTGGCCGGCAGCGGGCCCTCGGCGGAGGGGCCGGTCTCGTCGGGGTTGGTGCAGATGAAGCGGGCGCCCGCGTTGATCAGGCGCACCGCCTTCGTCATGGCCTCGAAGCTGTACGTCCGGGTCTCGCCCAGGACCACGTAATCCGGCTCGTGGTCGGTCAGGATGTAGCCGATGTCGTGCAGGGCGGTGGTCAGACCGGCCTCGCCGATGACGTACGCGGTGCCGCCGGGGCGCTGGTCGTCGAGGAACTTCGCGGTGGCCAGCGCGGAGGTCCAGATGTTCTCGACGGGGACGTCGAGGCCCATGCGGGCCAGGCGGGCCTGCAGGTCGCGGGGCGTGTAGATGGAGTTGTTGGTCAGCACCAGGAAGGGCTTGCCGGACTCGCGCAGCCGCTTGATGAAGGCATCGGCGCCGGGGATCGGGATGCCCTCGTGGATGAGGACACCGTCCATGTCGGTGAGCCAGGATTCGATCGGCTTGCGCTCTGCCACTGGACTGTTCTCCGCTCTCGGCGGCCCGTGGCCGCCGGCCTCTGACCTCTGATCTCGTGGTCTGTACCACCCTATCGGGGCCGGGCCGGGGACGCTCCGGGCGTCCACGGCCCGGACCGCCGCGGGTCCGGTACCCGTTGTCGCCGCCGCTGTGGCGGAAGCGGATCCCGCGCACCGAACCGGCCGGGATGCCAACGTCGTTGGCGATGACGAGGGTGCCGCGCCCACTGTCCCGGAGCTCCTGCCGCTCTCGGTGTGCGGTGCCTCGTCCACGAGGCCGGCCGCTATGGGAGGGCGGAGGTTGGGGCCCCGCCGCCGTCCTCGGCCGGGATCCAGATGCCCGGGCCGGGCGGGGACTTGGACCCTGCGGAGTTCATCTGGACGCCGCCGTTGGCGAGGAGCGGCCGGGACCACGGCGACGGCGATCCGCTGAGGAGCGGACCGCGGTCGGTGGCGGTGGGCGGTGACAGTGACGGGGGACGGGGGCGGGGGCGGGGGCGGGGCGGTGGGGATCCGGACCGGCAGGGTCATCCGGTCCGGCGGCAGGGCATCATCGTGGCGCTCGGCTCGCGGACGCCGTGACGAGAATCGTGCGCGCCGGGACGACGACGGCGCCGGCGCCGTTGAGGAGCCGCGGCGGCCGGCGACGTACGGAGATCAGCGGGCGGGGACGCGCAGCCGCCGGGCCCCGATCACCAGTCCGCCACCCACGGCGAGGGCGGCCACGGCGCCGGCCGCGGCCCCGACCGCGCGGTCGCGGGGTCCCGTGTGCGCGAGGGACCCGGCCTCGACGGGGTCCTGCGGGCCTTCCACGGAGAACCGGTAGCCACCGGCCTCGCCGATCCAGTCGCCGTCGTCGCCCTTGCGCTGGACGAGCGCGGCGTCGGCGACGACCTCACCGGTGGGGGCATCGGGCGCGAAGGCCAGGCCGACCTTGACGGTCAGCGACCCGCCCGCGGCGACGGTGAAGCCGGGGAAGGCGTCGCCGCCGTCGAAGACGGCGATGATCTCGTCGCGGTCGGACCGCTCCAGGCTGACGGGGAGGGTGCCGCCCGGGGCGTCGAACTCCATCCGCAGGTGGGCGGGGCGCAGGGCGCGGGCCTTGTCGGTGAACACGACGACGGGGTGGATGGCCGTGCACACGGAGTGGGTGGTGTTGGTCAGGTCCAGGTACCAGGTCTGCGGCCCGCCGCCGGTGCGGTACACGGCCGGGCCGCCGCGGATCCGGGCCCCGATGGGGAACGCGGTGCTCTTCCCGTCACCGCAGGTGGCCTTCGCGCGCGAGGGCAGCGCGGGGGCGGGGCGGGCCCCGCCGCCGGTGCCGATGTCCGCTCCGGCGGTGGGTGCGGCGGCGGCGAGCAGGGCGGCGGAGAGTACGGCGGTGAGGGCAAGGGCTTTGCGCAGTCGCATGGAAGACCTTCGCTGCTCGCCGGACGGGACGATGGTCGGACCAGGTGACAATCACCCCGGCCCTGCCCGCACCCTGCCACGCGCACGCGGACCGTCGCCGCGCACCGCGCCCGAGTCGTTCCGGTTTACGCCCGAACGGCGCACGAGGTCAAGCCGGAGCACGGCCGCCGCCCCGGCCGGGAAGCGAAGCGACCCCGCCGGACCGGTCGGGCGCCCCTGCGAGGCCCGTCCGGCCCCGCCCGCCGAACACGGATCGGCCCGGTCGCATCCTGCGCCGCCCGGCGCCGGTCAAGACCCGCCCTGGAACACTTCCCAGCGGTAGCCGCGGTAGCCGCGGGAGTGCGAGGCGCGGGGTCCGGGGCGGAGCCCCAGGTCCCTCAGCCGCACCGGCAGTCAGCGGGCCACGACCACGAGCATCCGCTCCGGACCGAAACCGACCGGTGCCGCTGCCGGTGCCGCTGCCGGTGCCGGCGCGGGCGCGGGCGCGGGCGCGGGCGCGGGCAGGGGCACGGCCCCGGACACGGGTATGGGCAGGGGGCACAGGCACGGGCACGGTCAGGGGCCGGGCCTGGACGCGGGGCCGGCCCCGGGCAGGGGCACAGCCCCCGGCACGGGTACGGGCACGCCCCGGGCAGGGGCACGGCCCCCGACACGGCCCCGGGCCACAGGCAACGGTGCCGAAGTGCTCACCCCGCCCGCCCGAAGAAGGGGGCGAGGACGAGTTCCGCCGCACCTTCGGCCACACCGGCCCCGGCCAGCGCGACCACCGGCGGCTCTGGGGCCAGCGCGCGGGCCACGAGGACCGCCCGGACCCCCTCCACGAAGACCTCCGGCGCGGCGGCCACCACCCGGCCGCCCAGCAGCACGCGGTCCACGTCCAGCAGCGCGACCAGGTTCGCGGCGCCCTCGCCCAGGATCCGCGCCGCACCGGGCAGGTCCCCGCGCTCCACGGCGGCCAGGCACAGCACCTCCGCGCAGCCGCGCGCCCCGCACCGGCACGGCGGCCCGTCCAGCCAGAGCACCTGGTGCCCGAACTCCCCCGCCCCCGACCGCGCGCCCCGGTAGACCTCGCCGCCCAGCCGCAGCCCCGCGCCGAGCCCGGTGCCGACGTGCAGGTACACGACGGTCCGGGCCTCGCGGCCGACGGCCCCACCCGCTCCCACCCCAGCACTCGCACCCGCACCCGCACCCGCACCCGCACCCACACCCACACCCGCACCCGCGGCCCCGGCGTTGGTGTCCTTGTCCAGGACCACCGGCAGCCCCAGCCGCCCCGCGAGCACCTCCCGCAGCGGGAAACCCTCCCACTGCGGGAACCCCGTCACCCGCCCCATCACCCCGGCCCGGTGGTCCAGCGGGCCCGGCGCGGCCACCCCGGCGCCCAGGAGCGGCGGCCCGGCCGGGTCGCGGAGCCGCGCGAGCGTGCCCACGACCGCCTCCACCACCGCGTCCGGACCGGCCCCGAGGTCCAGCGAGCCGCCGCTCTCGGCGACGACCGACCCCGCCAGATCCACCCGTACCGCCCGGAGCTCGTCGCGGTCCACGTGCACTCCCAGCGCGTGCCGCGCCTGCGGCACCAGCCGGAGCAGGGTGCGCGGCTTGCCGCCGGTGGACGCGGCGCGGCCTGCCTCCTCGACGAGCCCCTCCCCGCCCAGCCTCGCAGTGATCTTGCTGACGGCCTGCGGGGTGAGCCCCGTACGGGCGGCCAGTTCGGCGCGGCCCAGGCCCGCCGGGCCGGCTCCGCGCAACAGATCCAGCAGCAGCGCCTCGTTGTGCCCGCGCAACGCCGGCAGGTTCACCCCGCCGCGGCCGCCGTCCCCATTGCCCCTGTTCACCCGCCCATTGTCCACCCTCCTTGCACTTTGACAACACTGTTGCCAAAGTGGTCACCATGAACGTCACCGCCTCCGCCTCCCCGCTCCGCGTCGGCCTCATCGGCTACGGACTGGCCGGTTCCGTCTTCCACGCCCCGCTCGTGGCGGCGACCGACGGCTTCGTCCTCGACACGATCGTCACCTCCGACCCCGGCCGGCAGGCCCAGGCCCGCGCCGAGTTCCCCGGTGTCGAGATCGTCGCCTCCCCCGACGAGCTGTGGGCGCGCGCCGGCGGCGCGGACCCCCTCGGCCTCGTGGTGATCGCCTCCCCCAACAAGACCCACGTCCCGCTGGCGAAGGCCGCGCTCACCGCCGGGATCCCGGTCGTCGTGGACAAGCCGCTCGCCGCCACGGCCGCCGAGGCACGCGAGCTCGCCGAACTCGCCGAGCGGACCGGCACGTTCCTGTCCGTCTTCCAGAACCGTCGCTGGGACAACGACTTCCTCACCCTGCGCCGCCTCCTCGCGGACGGCGATCTCGGCGAGATCCAGCGCTTCGAGTCCCGCTTCGAGCGCTGGCGCCCGCAGCTCAAGGGCGGCTGGCGGGAGTCGGGCGCACCGGAGGAGATCGGCGGGCTGCTGTACGACCTGGGCAGCCACGTCGTCGACCAGGCGCTGGTGCTGTTCGGCCCGGCGGTACGGGTCTACGCGGAGGCCGACGTGCGCCGCCCGGGCGCCGAGACCGATGACGACACCTTCGTCGCGATCACGCATGCGAACGGCATCCGCTCCCACCTCTACGTCAGCGCCACCACTGCCCAGCTCGGGCCGCGCTTCCGGGTCCTGGGTTCCCGGGCCGGGTACGTCAAGTACGGGCTCGACCCGCAGGAGGGCGCCCTGCGCGAGGGGCTGCGACCGGCGGCGGACGCGCCGTGGGGCGAGGAGCCCGAGCACCTGTGGGGTCAACTGGGCTCCGGCGAGTCCCCGTTGACCGGAGGCGGCACTCCGGTTCCGACGGCTCCGGGCGACTACCCGGCGTACTACGCGGCGGTGGCCGCCGCGCTGCGCGAGGGCGGGCCCAACCCGGTCACGGCGTACGAGGCCGCGCGCTGCCTCGACGTGCTGGAGGCGGCCCTCAGGTCGTCCCGGGACGGGGTGGTCGTCGAGCTGTGATCGGCTTCATCCCGAAAACCGGTACTTCGTACCCGGCAAACGATCTATCCTGCACAGGTTGTCGATCATCACACATGTGAAGAATGGACTCACCCTGTGAAGCTGCCCCGGATCGCTTCGGTCGTGGCGGCCGCCGCGATAGCCCCGGCCGTCCTGCTCTCCTCCCCCGCCTTCGCGGCTGACGCCGCGTCGCCGTCCACATCGGCGCCCAGCGCGCCGACCGCCCCCGACAGGGGCCCCACGGACCAGCAGGGCCCGACGGACGAGAAGCCGGCGGAGGATCAGGCCGCGAAGGACCGGGCGGCGATCCAGGCGATCCTGGCCGACCCGGCGAGCGGACCGGGCGTGCGCGAGGCCGCCGAGAAGGCGCTCAAGGGAACGGCCGCGCAGATGCGGCACTTCCTGGAGGTCGTCTGGCAGCAGGAGCAGTACACCGACGACCAGGTGCGGGTCAGCCAGATCCACAGCGCCGGCGGCGTCGCCGTGAAGCGTGAGGCCCAGAAGGCGCTCAAGGCGGGAACGCACGCCGCCCTGAAGGAGTTCCTGACGGTCGGGCAGCACAAGGCCCGGTACGAGGACGACCAGGTCGAGCTCTTCCGGATGCTGAACGGCGCGGGCAAGGGCATTCACGACGCCGTCGTGAAGCTGCTGCGCGAGGGAACTCCGGCGCAGGTGCGCGAGTTCGTCGAGACCGGCCAGCACGACGTCCGCGCGGGCGACGACCGCGTGGAGATCGCGCGCATGCTGAACGGCGCCGGCCCCGGCCTGACGGCCGCCATCAACGCGCTCCTCGACGGCCACCCGTCCAACGCCGTACTGCGCGAGTTCGTGAAGACCACGCAGCACGCGCTGCGCGACGAGGACAACGGCGTCCTGATCCGGTCGATGCTGAACGACGCCGGTCCGGAGCTGAAGAAGGCGGCCCTCGCCGCCATCAAGGGAACGCCCGAGGACCGCGCCGCGTTCCTGAGGACCGGCCAGCACGAGGCGCGCGCCAAGGACAAGGCCGCCGAGGACGCGGCGCACAAGACGGGCAAGGACGGGTCCACCGGTACGGGAACGGGGACCGGTACGGGGACCACGCAGACCGCGTCCCAGACCACCGGCAACACCAACGTGACGCCGGCGGGCGGATCCGGCTCGCTCGCGAACACCGGCGCCGGTTCCGAGAACGTCTGGATCGCGGGCGGCAGCGCCGCCGCGCTCGCCGCGGGCGCCGGGCTGGTGCTCGGCAACCGCCGTCGCCGTACGTCGGCCGAGGGCTGACCGGGCCGGAGACCGGAGACCGACCGGGACCGACCGGGACCGTACGCGAGGGCGGGTCTGCCACCGGCAGACCCGCCCTCGCGCATGATCCGGCTAGGCGCTCTTGAACTCCTGGCGCTGGCGGCCCAGGCCCTCGATCTCCAGCTCCACGACGTCACCGGCCCGCAGGTACGGCTTCGGCTCCGGCTGGCCCATGGCCACACCGGCCGGGGTACCGGTGACGATGACGTCGCCGGGGTACAGGGTCATGAACTGGCTCAGGTACCGGACGACCTCGCCCACCGGGAAGATCTGGTCCGCCGTGTTGCCGTCCTGCCTGAGCCCGCCGTTGACCCACAGCTTCACGTCGAGGACCTGCGGGTCCTCGACCTCGTCGGCCGTGACCAGCCAGGGGCCGAGCGGGGTGAAGGTCTCGCAGTTCTTGCCCTTGTCCCAGGTGCCTCCGCGCTCGATCTGGAACTCGCGCTCCGAGACGTCGTTGACCAGCAGGTACCCGCCGACGTGCGCGAGGCCCTCCTCGGCGGAGCCCAGGTAGCGGGCGGTGCTGCCGACGACGACGCCGAGCTCGGCCTCCCAGTCGGTCTTCACGCTGCCGCGCGGGATCAGCACGGTGTCGTCCGGGCCGACCACGGTGTCCGCGGCCTTGAGGAACAGGATCGGCTCGGCCGGCGGCTCCGCGCCGATCTCGGCCGCGTGCCCGAAGTAGTTCAGCCCGATGCCCACGATCTTGCCTATGCGGCCGACCGGCGCGCCGATCCGCAGCCCCTCGGCGTCCAGGACCGGAAGCTCGCCCGCTTCCGCCGCGTCCCGTACCCGGGAGAGGACGGCGTCGTCGGCGAGGAGGGCCCCGTCCACATCCGTGATCAGGCCGGACAGGTCACGCAAGGTGCCGTCCTGGTCGAGCAGCGCGGGGCGCTCCGACCCGACGGGTCCGACACGCAGCAGCTTCATGGGCATTCTCCCGTGGTCGTGGCTGGTCGGCCCATGGGCGTGCCAGGGCCGGCCGATGGGTTGCGGCCATCGGAGGATTGGTTGATCCTCCAAGATGCCCGACCAATCCGCAAGACCCTGTTCACAGACTGGAACGCGCGGCTCCGGCGGCCCGGCGCTGGAGCCAGGCGCGCTCCGCCACCGACCACGCGGTGGTCGTCAGCAGGTAGAGCCCGGCGGCCAGCGGCACCACGGCGGCGGTGATCAGCGTCCCGAAGGACAGCAGGGGCAGTACGCCGCCCATCTTGCGCATGACCTCCTGCTGCTCGGCACTCAGCTCGGCCACCGCCCCAGCCCCGGCCTTGGCCCCTGCCGCGACCCCGGCCTTGGCCTTGCCCCCGGCCTTGGCCTTGCCCCGGCCGGCCGACGCCACCGCGGGCGAGGCAGCCGCCAGCGCGGCAGCCCGGCGCCCCCGTACCGCACTCCATGCGGCGACCACCCCGATCGCCGTGAACAGCCCGAGGAACACCAGCCCCTGCGCCCCGAACAGACCGCCCTCCCCCAGCGCCTCGGTCCACCGGGCCCCGAGCGGCGCGGCGAACAGCCGGTGCGCCAGCAGCTCGTCCGCCGAGGAGAAGGCCCGGTACATCAGGTAGAACACCGGCAGCTGCAGCAGCACGGGCAGGCACCCCGCCACCGGCGTCGCCCCGCGGAACGCGGCCCGGCTCAGCGGGTGCAGGGCCAGCCGTACGAGCACGGTGAACAGCACGATCGCGGCAGCGGTCGCGGACTCGGCCAGCGCCGGCTCCAGCAGCCGGCCCAGCTCAACAACAAGATGGGTGAAAACGGACACGCGGGCCCTCCGAAGGGTCTCGTCGAACGTCGAAAGAGATGCGTTTCGGCGTGACGACCCGCGAGGGGCGACAACAGTGATCAGTCAGCAGAAGGCGTGAGGTACTGCGCGCCCCTACGCGGCCGTCGGGACGAGACGACCGGGTGCCCTGGGCCGCGACCGGCCCGAAGCGTCGGGATCGCGCTGCGGCAGGAACGCCGTGCGCTGCTCGCGATCCCGGATCGCGGTGCGTATTCGGTGCGGCGGCACGGGCCGAACCAGCCGTGCGGCGACCGCCAGGGCCGCGGCACCCACGGCGACGGTGGCGGCAAGAGCGACAACGACCGCTCCCAGCCCACCCCCCTCACCGGCGAACAGCCCGAGCGCTCCCCCGAGCAGCACCAGCACGGGCAGCAGCAGAGCCGTCACCCACGAGGACCGGGAGACGAACAGGTGGAAGCGCCGAGCCATACGGACCTCCCCCTTCCGCTCCCGCGCCCGAACCTCCGTACGAGATCCGTAACTTGCCATCGATACTAACCGGCCCCACCGACAACGGACCGCGGGCCGTGGGCGCGGGGCGCGGGGTCAGGACGTGAGGGTCCCCCACACCACCAGCCGGTACGTGGAGGTGTACTCGGGCGTGCAGGTGGTGAGCGTGATGTACGCACCCGGCTCGCCGTACCCCTGGTCCGGCTTCACCACGCTGCGCGGCACGGGTGCGATCACCCCGGTGTCGCGCTCGGTCGTCTCGTTCAGGACCTTCCCGACCACGTACACGTAACGCCGCCCCTGCACGTCGACGATCAGCTCGTCCCCCTGCCGCAGCCGGTTGATGTACCGGAAGGGCTCCCCGTGCGTATTGCGGTGCCCGGCCAGCGCGAAGTTCCCCCGCTCCCCGGGCCGCGCGGTCCCCGGGTACTGCCCGGCGTATCCCTTGTCGAGCACGGCCCGCTTGTCGACCCCCTGGGCGACGGGGACGACGAGGCCGAGGCGGGGAATGCGCAGGACGGCGTACGCCTGGTCCCGGGCGGGCCGGGCCGGCCCCGGCCCCGAGGCGTCGGCGGCGGCCGCGGCCGCGGCGGGCGAGCGCGGGGGTGACGGCGACACGCCGCGCTCCATGTCCCCGGAAGGAGCGGACGGCACGCCGGAAGGAAGGACGTCGGAGGTTTCCCGGGCCGGCCCGGACGGGGAGCCGGCCCACTCGCTCTCCAGGGCCCTGACCTGCTCACGCGCGGACGCCGCGGCCTGCCGGTTGGTCCACCACACCTGGTGCACCACCAGGAGCGCGACCACCACACCCACGGTGGTGATCACCTCTGCGCACACCCACAGCGCCAGCGCGAACACGACTCTCCGCGCCGGCCCGCCGCGCCCCTGAACCACCACACGCACGTGATCCCGCACGGGCGGCACCTTAAGTCCTCCCCCGCCAACTGACCAGCAGCAGTACGGTGTGAACCATGCGCCCCGACACGCCTGCCGAGCACATCGCCGAAGCCGAGCGCCTCATCCGCACGGCGACCCGCTACCCCGAGGACCAGGAGCCGCTGCTCCTCCAGGCCGCGGCCCACCTCGAGTTGGCCGACGCGCGCGATCGGGCGAGCAGCTTGTACGACCAACTCCTCTCCGCCTCCCCCGCAAACCCGCACCTGATCAAGGCCCTCCAGGCGGCGAACCTCTGGGAGTACGGCCACGAGGCCGAAGCCCGCGCCCTCATCAACGGCATCCGCGCCGCCGCGCCCAAGGACCCGGCGCCCTGGGAAGTCATCGCGGAGGCCCTGGAGGCCCACGACGAGCTGGAAGCCTCGCACGACTGCTTCACCGAGGCGGCGACCCTCCTCATCGCGGACGACGCCCCGCTGACCCCGCCCACCACCGCGCTCCTGACGGGCCGCCACCGGGTGCGCCGCCTCCTCGCCCTCCCCCACGACGACTGGGACATGGTCGCCGACACCCGCCACATCGGCCCGATCCCGCTCGACGAACTCCACGACCCCAAGCGCATCTGGGCCCTGGGCTCCGACGACCCGGCCGAACTCCGCGCCGAGATCGCCCGCCTGCGCGCCGAACTGGGCGACCGCCGCGCCGCGCTCTCCCGCCCCTTCCCGGTGGCGATCCTCCACTGGCCCGCGCGTGAGCTGGCGGAACTCCTCACCTCGTACCCCACCCTCGCCGTCGAGTACCCCTCGCACGAGGCCCACCTGACGCAGGTGGAATCCTCCCTGCGCACCCTCGCCGCCTCGGGCACCACCAACCTGGGCATCGTCACGGGCAGCGTCCCCTCGTACGAGGCCTTCGCGGCTTCGGAGAAGACCTCCCCGGCCTCCCCGTCCCTCCTGGCCGAATACGCCACCACCCTCGCGGCCCGAGGCAAAGCCACCCCCTGGCCCCCCACCCCCACAACCCCGTGCTGGTGCACCTCGGGCAAGCCGTACGCGGAATGCCACGGCGAGGCCTTCGGGGCCAAGGACCGATGAGCAGAGGGCGGCTCGTCCTGCAGGAACCGGGGGAGGCCTGCGTCAACACCCTCGCGGGAGAGCACATGCTCCTGCGTCCGGACGAGGACTCCGAAATGCTGGCCGTGCTGGCATGGCTGCGCCCCCATGACGTGGCGGGGCTCTATACGGGCGCGATAGCCAACGCCGTCGACTACGTGCTCGACGGCCCGAGGACGGGCCGGTACGACCTGCTGGGCGCTGACGTCCACCCCGGCGAGAAGGCCTCGGTCGGCGCCAAACTGGAATACGAGGTACTGCGGACGTTCGGCCTGCCGAAGAAGCCTCCGCTGGACACCCTGATCGGCGGCGTACCCGTCGACATCAAAGCGACCGTGGGCTCCAACTGGTCAATACCCGCCGAGGCACACTGCCAGCTCTGCATCTGCACCCAGATACAGCTGGCGAAGAACCGGCACCGCTCTTGGCTGGTCCGCGCCCACCGGTCGTGGCTCTACCGGGGCGCGGGCAACCGCGACGGCAAACGGGGGCTCGCGGCGCACGCACGCGATCACTGGAGCGTCCCGCTGTACGACTGGACTCCGCTCCCTGTGAATCCGCTGACTCTGCTCACCCCGGAGCAGGCTGGCCGGGTGCTCGCCGAGACACCTGGCCAAGAACAGCGGTTCACCATGATGTTCCAGTTCCTGGAAGGCCAGGTGATCCCGCGCAGCGTGATCACGACGGTCGGCGCCGGCAAGCGCGACCCTCTGCGGCGGGCAAGGGGAGTCAGAGAACGCCTGGAACGTGGCGGAC
This sequence comes from Streptomyces sp. NPDC056224, assembly GCF_042267665.1. Taxonomy (NCBI): domain Bacteria; kingdom Bacillati; phylum Actinomycetota; class Actinomycetes; order Kitasatosporales; family Streptomycetaceae; genus Streptomyces; species Streptomyces sp. NPDC056224. The sequence continues at coordinate 9,671 of NZ_JBHJTK010000042.1, read as the reverse complement.
TTACGCTGCTGTGTGGCAAGTTCCCCGAGCAGCGGGACCTGGCCGCGGCCCACAAGATCACACTCGGGCTTGAGGACTGGATCGCCCTGCGGACGGACGGAGAGCACAGCAATGCCGGATGAGCCTGCCTGGCGGCCGCCCGAGGGTTCCTGGGCGTCCTCGGCAGCGCGCCGACGCAACATGCAGGCCATCCGGAGCCGCGACACGAAACCCGAGATGATCATCCGCAGGCTCGTCCACGCGCAGGGCCTGCGCTACCGGATCGCGGCACGCCCGCTTCCTGGCCTCCGCCGGACCGCGGATCTCGTCTTCCGCCCGACGAAAGTGGCCGTATTCGTCGACGGCTGCTACTGGCACGGCTGCCCGGAGCACTACGTATCACCCCGGACCAACCCGGGCTACTGGTCCGAGAAGGTGGCCCGGAACATCGCCCGGGACCGGGATACCGACCAGAAGCTGATGGAGGCGGGCTGGCTCGTGCTCCGCTTCTGGGAACACGAGGACTCGGGCCACTGCGCTGAGGAGATCGCCGACGCCGTCCGGGAACGCCAGGAGCGTCCCCGGAACGCCGGCCTCTAGCTCTGGGTCTGCCCTGCGGGGCGGGCCTTGCGCAGCACCCTGGCAATCGACTCACCGACGGCGTGGGCCACCGGTGGGGGGAACGCGTTGCCGACCTGCCGGTACTGGGCGGTCTTGCCCGGGAGGCGCTTGTCCGTCTCCCTGCTTCCAGCGAAGTCCCACGCCTCAGGGAAGCCCTGGATGATCGCGGCTTGGGTGACGGTCAGCATCGGGCCCTCGGGACGGAAGAGGTCCCGATCCCAGCTCTCCTTCTGTTCCACTTCTCCGGGCGCGTTGGCAACGCCCATTGCGTTGACGCCCAGAGCCTTCCAAGCGGCCTTCGCACGGCTGGGCCCGAGGTCCGCACCGCCGTGCTTCTTGGACCCGCCGACGAGGGTCGGCGCGATGCCGTCAGGCTGGCCGTCCCAGAGGTCGAGGTACTTCTGCGCCTTCGCCCCGAGCGCACCGCCCTTGTTCACGAAATGCATGAACCGGGCCCTCATCGACTCGTCCAGGGCAGCACGGACTGTGACCGCGCCCGGCTTCGCCACGGGCCACTCGAGCTCCGTGTCTCCCAGGACATCCGTCCGGATGGCGACGAGGATGGCCCGCGGGCGCAGCTGGGGCACCCCGAAGTCGCTGGCTTCCAGGACTTCCCAGCCGCAGACCGTGTAGATGCCCTCGTACTTGACTTCCTCACCCGTCTGCGGGTCCTTGGCCACGCCGCCCTGAAGGCGTGCGACGACCCAGTCACGGTAATCCTGAAATTTGTCGTCCTTGATGCCCCGGACGTTCTCGATCATGACGGCCTTCGGCTTGAGCTCGTCAACGAGTTCCAGCATGCGAGGGAACAGATCACGCTCGTCATCCTTGCCCAGCTGCTTTCCCGCATGCGAGAACGGGGGGCACGGCACTCCACCGGCGAGCAGGTCGAGCTCGCCTTCCTCCAGCGATCGCCCGAGGAAGCCGACCGGCTTATCCAGCTCAACGAGGGGGTGGAATTCATTTACATCCTTATGGATGATGTCGCAGTACGCACGCTCGAATTCCCAGCCGTCCCGGTGATCAATGTTGCGCCGCAGAGTCGCAGCGGCGTACTGGTCGATCTCGACGAGCGCTAGGTGGCGGAAGCCTGCCTGGTGGAGGCCGATGGCCTGCCCCCCGGCTCCGGCGCAAATCTCAATCGAGGTCAGCGTGCGCTCGCTGGCACCCATCGAGTCCTCCTGGTGTGGCAGATGCAGACAGGCAAGTGTCGCATCCGCCACCGACAACGTGTCCCTCTCCCGGCGTGATCAGGCGCACCACCCATCGGCCGGCACACCTGCCACTCCAGGACTCAGCGGACCGACGCCGTCCCCACGTGCTCCAGGAGCGCACGGACGTCGGCTTCGTCCATGCCCGCGGTCATGGACCCCTCCTCCTGGAGGTCACCCAGCTGCCGGACCGAGGGGTCATCGAGAATCGCCCCCATGAACTCGAGCTTTTCCGCGAGCCTGAGCGCCACCACCTCATCGATCGTGCCGGACGAGGCGAGCACGGTCACTCGTGTCTGCGTATCCGGTGCCAGTCCCAGGCGGTGGATGCGGTCCAGGCTCTGGAGGAATCGCCCTGCCATGAAATCCCGGTCGACGTAGACAGCGTCGTGGCACTCACGGTGCAGGCTGATGCCCTCGCCCAGGGTGGCCGGGTTCGAAATCAGGACACTGCAGTCCGGATCTTCCCGGAACCTGCGGATCTCCTCCTCTCTGTCCGCCGTACCGCCATGGACGACCGCGGGCTGGAAGTCCCCGAGGATCCGGTCCAGGCTGGTGATGTTCCGCACGAACGTCGACCACACCAGCGTCTTCCGTCCGGCGGCCACATTCTTCGAGACGATCTCGCGGACCTCGCGGTATTTCGGCGGAACCTCGTGCTGGTGCAGGTTCTGCAGCAGCTTGAAGAGCGATTCCCCTTCTGGGATCTCCAGGGGCGGGACCTGGAAATTGAGGGGCTCGTACTTGCTGCTTCCCTCGACCAGCAGCGCGGGGCTCGTGGCAGCCATGAGCAGCCTGAGCATTGCCTTTCCGAGACCGTCGAAGTCCTCACGGGACAGCTCCGCCCGGGCGGTGAAACGGCCGACGAGAGCGTCGTAGATCTCCCGGTGCAGACCCTCCAGGGGAACGGACCGGATGACCGGCTGGAAGGGCGGCAGCCCGAGCTCCTTCTTCGTGGTGCGGGTGAACAGCGGACGGAGCACGGAGCTGGCGTGTGCGAGGTCGCCGCCCGCCACGGCCTGGGTCACCACCCGGCGCCCGTGGCCGGGCCAGACGAACGACAGCAGGTTCTCCAGGTCCCGGGCGCCGTTGGGAGCGGGCGTACCCGTAAGGATCAGCCGGCGGCGGCTCAGGGGGCCCAGAGCCATGCAGGCGCTTCCGTACGTGCCATCCGCCCCGAGCTTCATCCGGTGTGCTTCGTCGAGGATCACCATGGAGGGCGCCGCCCGCAGCCAGCCCGCGAGCCCGGTGAGGGAACGGTCGAGCCGCTCGTAGTTGACCACCATGATCTCGGCATGCGGGTCGGGGAGCTTGCCCATGACCCTGGTCACCGGCGCCTCGTCGAAGCATTCGGTGCTTTCGGTGATCCATGACTCGTAAGCGGACTTCGGGCTGACGACCAGCAGTCTCCGGGCATCGCCCTTCTCCCGCGCCGCCGCGTACACGGCGAGCCCGACCCGTGTCTTGCCCGCTCCCGGAACGCTGAAGTTCGCACCGTGCCGCATGGAGAGCAGCCGGGCGATGTCACGCCGCTGGAAGCTGGTCAGGTCCGCCCGCCAGTCCGCCCCGAGAGAGCCGGGGAGGGATCCGGCCTCCGCTTCCTCGGCGGATCCCGGGGTGTCCAAGCAACCGGCAGCCTGGTCCGCGTCATCAAGGACATCGTTGACGAGGGCGAGGAGTTCCTCCTCCCACTCCACGGATTCCCCGTGCGGCCAGTCCGACAGCACGTGGAGGCCCGACAAGAAGTCGTCGAGGGGCACTTCCAGCGTCAGCGGACCACGCTGGCCGCCCACGGGAAAGCCTGCGGCCACGTGGTTCAGGTCCGGCCCGAACGGCTCGGCAGCGCGCAGCACGGCCTTTGTCCGGGTGACGTCGAACCCGATCCGGAGGGACTGACCGCCCGTCTCCTCCCGCCTGGTCACGCCTGCTCCTGCCGTACGGCAGCGAGCAGCCACGCGACGCCCTCGCCGTGCTCCTCGATCCGCGCGGCCTCACGGGCGAGCTTGAGCAGGCTGCTCTTCAGGGACAGAAGGGCCTCGTCCAGAGACTCCTCGTCCAGGTTGCGCGACGCGCGCGCAAGCGTCATGTCCGTCACGCACTGGTCGATGCTCTGGACAGCGTCCTGGAGCCGGTCCGGAGCCGCCTGCTTCCGCTTGCGCACCCGGGCGTCCTTCCCCGCCGGCACCAGTGCCTCCTCCACCGCTTCCCGCGCCTGCTTCCACAGTGCAGCCGCCTGGCCGGACTGCTCCGCGGTCACCGCGCCGGGAGCGCGTTCTACCGCCTTGGCCCGCAGCAGCAGATTGGTGAACTCCTTCGCCTCCGCCACCTGGGGGCTGTCACCCCGCACAGCACGGTTGAGCCCCGGGATGACACGGGCCTCCTGGGGCTGCGCGGGGACGAGCTTCAGCTCGTCGGACAGGTGGCGCTGGAGGTACCGGGCCCGGAAGTCGATGTCCGCGAGACGAACGTCCGTTTTGGAGAAATCGAGCACGATCAGGGCGAGTTTGTTCTCCTTTAGCAGGTCAGCCTGAGCCGGGCTCTGCCGCGACGCCTTCGCGAAAGCCCGGTGGAGTTCCCTGAGCTTCTCCTGCTGGTCCTCAAAGTCCATCAGCTTGAGCTCCGCCAGACCGTTCTTGGAGCGGCTCACGAGGTCGTTGAGGGTCGCCAGGACCCAGCGGTCCTGCTCCGCAGTCTCCGTTCGGATCCGGAACTCCTTGGCGATCTCGGCGATCGGCCGGCCCGACTTGACCTGCTCCTCGATGGTGAGCAGCCGGTTGATGTACGAGTACGGCCGACGGGTGTCGTGGCGGAGCTGGAGGGACAGCTCGACCGCATTGACATCGGCCCACGTGCAGGTTTCCGGAAGGACGCCGACCCGAACGCTGCGTACTCCGAGCTCGCGCAGCGCCGCCACCCGGGTGTTGCCGTTGACGAGGACTCCCTCCCGCGTGATGAGGCCCGGCTCGTTCTGGCGGTACTCCTTGAGACTGCTCTTGAGCTCGTCGAAGTCGACGTCCCGCTTGTCCGGGTTCGAAGGAAGGGCCTTCAGCAGGTGGTCCAGGTACTCCTGGCCCTCGGAACCCCAGGGGTTGGCCGCGAGCAGCCGGTCACGGGCAGGGTCGTAGGTGCGCTGCGCCCTGATCCGGTGCGTGGAGGGGTTGAAGTACACCTGGTCGATAGGCATGTCGATGACCTGCACCACCAGGGGCTGGGTCCGCCACTCGACCGTCAGGGTCTCCTGCAAGCCTTCGCCGGCGCTGACTTCCTTGAGCCGCTTCTCGACCAGTTCCCGGTTCTCGTCGGCGCTGGGCGGCCAACCGAAGTCCGTGCTCACGGGCTTTCTCCTTCTGACTGCAATTCCATGATGTGTGCGGGATGAAGCGGGAGCCGGGATCGCTCCCAGCCCCCAGCAGTGCGGCTACCGTCAGACCGGGGGGAGCGAGAGGGCCTCGCGGACCGCGTTCCGGGCGTCAGCCGGCAGCGTGCGGATCGCCGCCCAGAGGTGCTCCACCTCGGCGAACTCACGTGCGTCTGCCAGCATCCAGTCCTTGAGGGTCTTGCGGTCCATGCCGCCGAGTCGGCCCAGGCGGGCCAGAACACCGGGAAGGTCGGCCGTCAGACCCCTGCCGCCGACACGGCACCGGTTGCATTCGGCCACGTTCTCCACCACGGTCTTTCCATCCGGCTGGAGCACCGGGCGCCGTGCGATGTCGAGCTGGGCCGACATGTAGGTGCCCGGGAACGTCTCTCCCGATGTGATGCCGCAGGACCGGCAGTGGTGCCCGTCACGCGCCAGGACTTCACGCCGCTGGGTGTCCGTGAGAGACGTGGCCGGCCGCGTTCCCTTGCCGGGCTCCCAGACCGGCTCGCCCTGTGCGACGAAGCGCTGCTCGTGCTGACCGAGCGTCAAGTCCTCGCGGTTGGTGTCGATCCGCCAGCCGAAGTCCCGCAGATCGCGTACCCGGCGGTCCGCCTGGCTCACCCCGGGAAAGGCCTGCTTCACGTCTTCCTTAGTGAAGACGTTTCCCTCCCCCACCACAGCGACAAGCCACAGCCCGGCTCGCTTCATCGTGCCGAGCTTCTGGTCCGTCCAGGACGGAAGCGCCATTGCGTATCTCCTCGTTCCCCTTGTTCCAGCCAGTCCGAAAATCACTCGCTCTGAGCCCGGGGATCCCCCCGCCAGCGCTCTCAGCGGACTTCACAACTCTTGCGCAGGAGCAGACAACAAGGCCAGGCCCCAGTGGATTTCGAGGTCAGATGAAAACATCACACGGTTCACTTGACGGCTGTTTGGCGGAAGATATCGGAGGAACCGTCAGCCGGGGGGAATGGAGTCGTGGTGCCACGCAGGACACGGAATTGGAAAGATCTGTCACCGGACCTGTCCAGGGAGCACCGCGCGTTCGTCGCCATGCTGCGCAAGGTGCGCGACTGCAGCACACGGACCCAGGCCCAGATCGCCCAGACTGGTCACATCGTGGCGACCAGCCTCTCGAATCACCTCAACGGCGGGCGAATCCCGGAAGAACCGCAGGTCAAAGCCTTCTTCGATTCGGTGCAAGCTGAAGTGACGCAGTCGGGCAACGAGGGCACAGGGCTTCCCTGCTCCCTGGATGAGCTGCTGGAACTACGACGGCGCGCCCGGAAGCCGCATTGCGACTGCGTCCCGCACCCCCCTGCGGACAGGGCCCTGCCCGCAGGCATGTCTGATGAGCCGCCGGCTTTCCCAGCGTCCGGCCCGCAGCAGGGCCCGCTCCCCGCTTCTCACACCCCTGGGGAACGGCACACCCAGCCGCCTTCTCCGAAACGGCGCCTGCGTTCCCCTTCCAGAGCCCTGTCCCGCGCTTCCGTACTGGCGGCGTCGGCACGGAGGCAGGTGCCGGTCACCCCTGCGGAGGGGGACCGGCCGCGCACGGAGTCATCCCGTACCGGGTGGACCGAGCTGGAGACCGTCGCCGGGTTCATCGCCAGCGGCAGGGGCCGCGACGCGGGACTGCTCTTGTGGCGTGCCGGAAGGACGCTTCCCGCCTCGGAGCTCATCAACGCAGTCGACTCCTGCCGCTCCGCAGGGCTTCCGGAGGCAGCGGAGTCCATGCTCTCCGGCGTGAGCGAACGCGCCGACCGGCAGGCCGTTCTGAACATCGCGGCCGCGTTCCAGCACGCCGGGAGGCACGACGACGTCAGCTTCCTGCTGGCGGCTGCCGCTCATTAGCCGAACGGCAGTGGGAGTTGTTGGTGGCCGCGGGCCTGGGCTGTGGGTGGGGTGGGGCGGGTTGACGAGAGCGCGAGGAGGGCGCGGAGGGCCGCGACGACCTCCGTGGGGGTGTCGCGGATCATCGACGGGGTGGCGCTGATCACGAGGATGCCGTGGGACTCCAGGCGCAGGCGGCGGCGGAGGGTGGCTTGCCTGGGGGTACCTCCCAGCGGTAGCTGGGGGAGCGTCGCGCGTGTAGTGGTACTCCGCCGAGTCGATCTCCAGGGCGACGCCCTCGTCGGGCCAGTACGCGTCCGGGCTGGCCAGGAAGGCGCCGTCCGGGGTGTAGAGGCGGGCGTTCCACAGGGGGGTCGGGAGGTCCGTGGCGGACAGGCCCTCGCGGGCGCGGGCCTCGGCGAGGGAGCGGGTACCGGCGAGGAGTTCGGCCGCGGCGGCGCGGACCGCGGGGCGGGTGAGGAGGCGGGCGGCGCGCAGTTCGGCGTGCAGGTCCTGCGGGTGGCACCAGCCGGCCTGGACGACATGGGCGAGGGTCGACCGGATGCGGTCGGGGTCCTGGGCGCGAGCCGCGAAGTCGGCCGCCGCGCGGACCGGGCGGGCGCTCGGGATGCCCGAGACCGTGATCGTGCGCGGCCAGCGCGAGGTGCGGAGCGGCCGCACCCCCGGGGTGCCGCCGAGCCGGCGCGGGGCGCGGATCAGGATGTCGGCAGGCGGGTACGGGGGGTGCGCGGCGCCGTGCGGGTACGGGGCCCCGCGGATGCCGAGGAGGGCGAGGGCGGCGGCGCCGGTCAGGGCGGCCGTGTCGCCGGACAGCGGGTCGGCGGTGGTCTCGGCGGCGTACAGGACGGCGGCCAGGGCGCGTTGACGGTGGTCCGGGGGCCCGGTCTGGAGGAGGTACACCCGGGGCAGTAAGCGCTGCCAGGGGCCGCCCGGACGGGTCCGAGAGGTGATCGTGCCGTCGGGGACGCCCGCGGCGGTGAGCTGGTGGCGCGTGGCCAGGTTGAGCTGGCGGCGGGGGGCGGGGGTCTGCTGGACTGTGATCATGCGCCCGGTATGCCCGGCCACGATCCACCGGACACCCGAAGCGAAGGCCCTACCAGCCTGAGCGAGCTGACCGACCGGCCTGACCGACCGCACCGGCCTGACCGAGCTGACCGAGCCGACCGACCGGCCTGACCGTCCGGGGGCATGACCGGCCTGACCCGACCGACCGGCCTCAGCGGGCGACCTGGCGGGCCAAGCAGCCCCGGCGGACCAGCAGCCCCGGCAGCCCCGGCAGCCCGGCAGCCCGGCAGCCCGCGGCCTGGCGACCCCGGCAGCCACAGCGACCCGGCGGCCCCAGCGACCCCGGCGGCTCCAGCGGCCCAGCAGCCCGTCACAGCCCAGCAGCCCAGCGGCCCAGCAGCCCGTCACAGCACAGCGACCCAGCAGCCCCGGCAGCCCGGCGACCCGACGACCCAGCAGCCCCGGCAGCCCGGCACAGCCCCGCGGCCCCCCGCGGCCCCCGCAGCGCCCTCCCCGCCGACCTACCGGTTCGGGTGGTCCGGGGACAGGAAGACGATCACCCCCGTCTGCGTGCCCGGCCGGGCCGCGACCTCGTGCCAGCCGAGGCGGCGGTAGGTGGCCACGGTGTCGGTGGCCAGGCGGGAGGTCAGCAGCCAGGCGCGCCGGTCCGGGGCGTCGGCCGTGATCTCGGTGAGCAGGTCCCGGCCGGTGCCGCGGCCGCGCGCGTACGGACGTACGGCGAGTTCGTCTATCTCCAGGGCCCCGGTCAGGAGCTCCTTCACGCGGCCCGCGCCGAGCTGCGCCGCGACCTGGGCGTACGCGCGGTTCCTGGGGAAGGCGGCCGGGGTGATCCAGCCCGTGGCGAAGCCGTCGATGCCGGCCGCGGACTGGGCGATGGCCGTACGGAACCCACGGCGCCGGGCGTCGACCGGGAGGCGCGCAGCGAACTGGCGAATGGTTTCTTCGCCCTCGTTCCAGGGTGGGCCGGAGAAGACGTCGGCGTAGGCGTCGACCAGTTCGTCCGCGAGGTCGAGGACGGCCTGTCCGTAGCAGATCACGATGTCCTGGCTCCTGAAGTCGAATGGGGAGGCGGGATTTCCCCCTTTGGGTGGGGAGAGTCAATTTATGCGCTTCGGGTTCCTGGGGCGGACATCGCACGGATCCGGCGAGTGTGCGACAAATCCCCTCCCCGTCCTGCGTGTCGGGAAACCCGGCACCCGCGTTGAGCAGCTCGTGGACAGACTGCTTCGGGCGGCCGGCCGGTGCGCGCTCGCCTTCCTCCTCGTCCTGGGCGTCGTGGCGTTGCTGCCGCGCGCGCTGCGGGACGCGGTGCCGGACGCCGTGATCGGCGGAGCCGTGCTGGTGCTGGGGTGGGTGCTGGGCGCCCGCCCGATGGCCGGGCGGCCACGTTAGCCTCGTATCCGAACGACGACGAGCAACGAACGACGAACGACAAGAAGACCGAAGGGGTGAACAACAGTCGCATTTTTCATCAGTAGTTATCTGCCTTCATCAGCTTTTATCCTGATGGCGTGAAGCTTTCCGAGTGGGCGGCGCGCAACGGTGTGCACTACCAGACCGCATGGGCCTGGGCGAAGGAGGGCCGTATGCCGGTCCCTGTCGTGCAGACGCCGTCCGGTATG
>NZ_JBHJTK010000041.1:8887-63630 GCF_042267665.1 Streptomyces sp. NPDC056224 | reverse complement strand
ACGCCCGGTTACATTCCGAACCCGGAAGCTAAGCCTTTCAGCGCCGATGGTACTGCAGGGGGGACCCTGTGGGAGAGTAGGACGCCGCCGAACAACCCGCCCTTTTAGCTCAGTCGGTAGAGCGTCTCCATGGTAAGGAGAAGGTCAACGGTTCGATTCCGTTAAAGGGCTCCAACAAAAAAGGCCCCCGCCACCAGGCGGGGGCCTTTTTGCGTTCACGGGCTTCTTTCACCGCAACTGGTCGGCCGCCGCGTCGACGAACGCGCGCACAGCCTGCTCGAACCCTGACTCGATCGCGACGACCGTTTGGCGGTCCTCCGCACGGGTGATCTCACCGAGCCTGTCGGAGACGGCCTCCATCAGCCGACGTAGCTGCGGATCGTCCACCACGAGCTGGAGGCGGAACGCGGCCGTTTCGGCCGCGGCTCCCAGGCGGTCGCTTTCCAGGCGAGCCGTCATCAACGACTCTTCGTCGCGCGGGGAGCGGCGCTGCCGGAACCACAGGGTGATCTTCGCGCGTTTGAGATCCGTGACCGCCGCCGCGTAGCCGCTGTACGCGGAGAGACGCTCCTGGCGCAGTCGTTCCCGGCGGGCCACGGCCTCCGCGCGGTCGGCCGTGCGGCGCTGGAACAGGTAGGTGCTCAAGGAGCCGATCAAGGTGCCGGCAACGGCCACCACGCTGGTCAAGACTGTTTCCACGATGGTGAGTTGAGCACGCCGGGCCCACCGGAGGCCAGAGGCGGGGGCCAGTTGTATCGACCCGCAGCGTTGCGGACACGGCGGATGGGCGGGTGTCCGCTCGTGGCTTGAGGTGTAGGGCCGCAAGTATGCCGATTCGTCGAGCAGGGGTAGATGAAGCGTTCGACCTCGCCGTTTGTCTGGGCCGGTCGATGCCGCGGGGATGCCCTGGTTGCGGAGGAACGCGGCCTCGCAGGCCAGGAAGCCCGCGCAGGTCGCAGACGCGGGCTTCCGGTGCCGGCGGGGTGCGGTGTCGCCCTACGTAGCCTGGGCGGCCGGCCACTTGGTGAGGTCGCCCGTGATCTGGTTGATGCCGGTCTCGATGGTGACGTGGCACTCGTGCCGGCTGGTGTCACGCCGGATGGTCTCGTGCCGCCCTCGTCCAGCACTGCGACGGAGGCGAACCATGGATCGCCGCGATTCGGACGGCCGCCTCGAACCGAGATCCCGCCTCTGCGCAGGTCGCTCATTCCGGCGATGCCGAGCCGGCGGTAGCGGGTGGGGCAGCGTTCCGCGGCTCGTCACAGAGGCCGGCCGTCGTCCACGACACAGCGGGCAACGCGCAGGCGGCCGGTCCCGGTCAGCGGGATTCTGCACCGGGTGCGGACCGGCGTGCAGTGGCGTGACCCGCCCGAACGGTTCGGGCCGCGGAAGACGGACAAACGCGCCCGGGCCGCGACTATCTGTGGCGTCGGGGCATCCGGCACACGATCCCGGAGAAGACGTCCAGCCGGGCTGCCCGACTGCGCAATGGCTCATGCGGCGGACGTCCAGCGGGTTTCGACGAAGAGCGGTACAAGAAGCGCAACACCGTCGAGCGGGCCATCAACCGGCTGAAGCAGCACCGGGCGGTGGCCACCCTTACGGCAGGCGCCGTTATGTCTACCTCGGCACTGCGACGGCGGCAGCTCTCACCATCTGGCTCCGAAGCTGAGCCGGCGGACGATCACAGGGCGATCGGGCGGTGAGCCAGGGCCTGGTCGACCACCTCCGTCGCCGAAAGCTCCCTCTCATCAGGCCAGAAGATCAGACCACTGACGTGCCCAGTCGGACACTTGAGGGCTCTGTCGAGCACGCCCAACCAGCCATCGGCTTCGCCTGCATCGGCGTAGTCCGCGTTCATGATCCGCTGCACCAGGGTCACAGCTTCCCCGCGGCTCATCTCCACCACGCCCACCTCGACCCACCCCTCCAGAAGGGGGACTCAGCCCAACGAGCCGCGTGACCGACCGGACAAGTCCTAGTCGCCTTCGCGCTGGTGCGGGACGCGGAAGGCGAGGATCGCCATGTCGTCCGAGGCCGGTTCCGCTGCGAAGCGCTCCACCGCGCGCAGGACGCGGGAGGCGACCGCGCCCGCGGTGAGGCCGGTGCACGTGGTGAGGACCTCCGCGAGGCCGTCGTCGCCGAGCATGCGGGTGCCCTCGCGGCGCTCGGTCACGCCGTCCGTGACGCAGAGCAGCACGTCGCCCGGGTCCAGGGTGAGCGTCTCCTCGTAGAGGTCCAGGTCGTCGATCACGCCCAGCAGGGGCTGCGGCTCCGCGGCCGGGCTGACGTCGCCGTTGGGGCGCAGGCGCAGCGGGAGCGGGTGGCCGGCGCAGACGACCTTCATCAGGGCGCCGCCGTCGGGCTGGGGGTGGAGTTCTCCGTAGAGGAGGGTCAGGAAGCGGCTGCGGGCGCCCTCGTCCAGGATGGCCGCGTTCAGCCGTTCCAGGACCGCCGGGCCGCCGAGGCCCTCGCGGGCCAGGAGGCGCAGGGCGTGGCGGGCCAGACCGGTGACGGCGGCAGCCTCGGGGCCCGTGCCGCAGACGTCGCCGATGGCGAAGCCGTACGCGCCGTCGCGGATCGGGAAGACGTCGTAGAAGTCGCCGCCCACCTCGTTGCCCTCGCCGGCCGCCCGGTAGATCACCTCGACCTCCATGCCGGGGATCGCGGGGGAACCGGGCGGGAGGAGGCTGCGCTGGAGGGAGCGGCTGATGGCCGTGCGCTCGGAGTAGAGGCGGGCGTTGTCCAGTGCCAGGGCGGCCCGGCGGGAAAGGTCCTCGGCGAGTTCGAGGATCTCCTGGCGGAAGTGTTCCTCACTGGGCTTGCCGAGGGTGAGCATGCCGATCACGCGGTTGCGGGCGAGGAGGGGGAGGACCACCGTCTCACCGCCGACCGCCAGGGTTGCTTCCGGCCATGGGCGGGCGCCGGCCTCGCGGACCGGCTCGGGCGGGCTGACCCGGGAGAGCAGGTCCTTGAGGCCGTCGATGCGCTCCTCGTCCTCGTGGAGGACGTAGGAGAGGTACGGGTCCGAGGACTGGTCGGCGATGGTGTAGACGGCGCACCAGGTGGCGAGGGTGGGGACGGTCATCTGGGCCATGAGGGCCAGGGTCTGGTCCCGGTCCAGGGTGCCCGCCAGCAGGTCGGAGGCCTCGACGAGGAAGGAGAGCGAGCCGCGGCGCAGGCGCTCCAGCTCGCCGAGGCGGGCGGACTCGACGGCGAGGGCGATGCGGTCGGCGGCGAACTGGAGGCGCAGGGCCTGCTCGTTGGAGTACCGGCCGGGTACTTCGGCGGCGACGCCGAGGGAGCCGGTGAGCCGGCCTTCGACCTTGAGGGGCACGGTCACCACGGAGCGCATGCCGGTGGACTCCAGGAGCGGGACGGCTCCGGGGACGGCGGTGAGGTCGTCGTGGACGGCGGGCATGCGGGCCGAGCCGTACCGGCTGGTGCCGGCTTCGACGGGGACCCGGGCGAAGCGCTGGCGGGTGGAGGGCAGGCCGGTGGTCGCGCGGACCTCGAGTTCGGTCTCGTCGTCGGTGGCGAGCAGCAGGAAGGCGGCGTCGGCGTCGAGGAGGTCGCGGGCCCGTTCGACGGTGCGCTGGAGGAGGCCGTCGAGGTCGTCGGGGGCGGGGGAGCCGATGAAGACCTCGAAGGGGTCGGTGGGGCGGGGCTCGGTGAGCTGGCCGCCGTCGCCCGGTACCCGCACCGGGGTCTGGAGCAGGGCGCGCTCGTCGTCGTGGACGAGCAGGCAGACGATGGAGGGCTCGCCGTGGGCATCGCGTACCCGCAGGTGCGAGGCGTAAACGGGGATCACCCGGCCGTCGGCGCCGCGGATCCCGTAGCTGCCCTCCCAGCGGGACAGGCGCAGGGCCTCGGCGATGCCGGTGCCCGTGCCGGGAGTCTGGGGCCAGGCGGCGAGCTCGGCGAGCGGGCGGCCGACGGCCTTCTCGGCGGGGTAGCCGAAGATGTGCTCGGCGTCCTCGTTCCAGGCGGAGACGGCGTCGGCGGAGTCGATCTGGAGGACCGCGACGCGGACCCGGTTGTCGGCGAGGGGGAGCAGCTGGTCGGGGACGACGGGCCCGGCGGACCGGGTACCGACCGGCCGGTCTGGGAGGTCCAGGCGGAACCACACGTGCTTGTGGGTGCCGGTGTACTCGACGCCCCAGCGGGTGGCGAGGGCGGCGCAGAGCATCAGGCCGCGGCCGCTCTCGCGGTCGGGGTCGGCGTACGGGCGCTCGCCGGGGTGCTGGAGGGGCAGCTCGCGCTCCGGGTACCGGTCGGCGACCTCGACCCGTACGCCGTCCTCGGTGCGCAGGCACAGGACCTCTGCCCGGGTGCCGGCGTGGACCACGGCGTTGGTGACGAGCTCGCTGGTGAGCACCACCGCGTCGTCGACGATGTCCGCGAAGCCCCAGCCCTGCAGGGTGTCGCGGACGAACGCGCGGGCAGCGGCGACCGAGCGCCCGAGGGGGTCGAAGCTGGCAGCCGCCCGTGCCGTGATCACGATTCTCCTTCGACGCGGTTGGACATCGGGTGCCAGGTTACTTACCTTCGCCGTCGGCATGGTGCCGTCGTCGGGGAATCCACCCGCAGGGTACGGCCGGTGTGCGATGGTGCCGAAGTGTTATGGCCGGGTTCGGCCGGGGTGAAACACTGGGCAGGCTTGAAGAGCCGGGCAGGGACATTCGACGCCCGGTGGAACAGCGGTCGACCCTTTCGGGAGGGACACGGTGGAGTCTGGCGCGGTGGTGCGGCGTACGGGAACGCGGCCGAAGGGCGGGCGGTCCCGGCGAGGCGGCACGACGGAGGTCGATACCGCCGCTCTGAACCGGCTGCTCACGGCCCTGGTGTCGATGCGGGACGGAAACTTCCGCAAGCGGCTGACGGTGTCCGGCGAGGGCGTGATGGCGGAGATCGCCGCCGTCTACAACGAGGTCGCCGACCGCAATCTCCACCTGACCGGGGAGCTGTCCCGGGTACGGCGGATGGTGGGCCGTGAGGGCAAGCTGAGCGAACGGCTGGAAACAGGCGCCTGTGAGGGCTCCTGGGCGGCCGCGATCGACGCCTCGAACCGGTTGGTGGACGACCTTGCCCGGCCGGTGTCCGAGGTGGGCCGGGTGCTGTCGGCGGTGGCCGAAGGCGATCTCGACCAGCGGATGGACCTGCGGACGCAGACCCCGGAGGGGGTCGGGCATCCGCTGCGCGGGGAGTTCCTGAAGGTCGGGCGTACGGTCAACAACCTGGTCGACCAGCTGTCCGCGTTCACCGACGAGGTGACGCGCGTGGCGCTGGAGGTGGGGACCGAGGGGAAGCTCGGCGGCCAGGCCCAGGTGCGCGGAATGTCCGGTTCCTGGAAGGATCTGACCGACTCCGTCAACACGATGGCGTACCGGCTCACCGCTCAGGTGCGTGATATCGCTCTCGTCACGACGGCGGTGGCGAAGGGCGATCTGTCGCGCAAGGTCACGGTGCACGTGGCCGGCGAGATGCTCCAGCTGAAGAACACCGTGAACACCATGGTGGACCAGCTGTCCTCCTTCTCCTCCGAGGTGACCCGGGTCGCCCGCGAGGTGGGTACCGAGGGTGAGCTGGGCGGCCAGGCGAAGGTGCCCGGGGTCGCGGGTGTGTGGAAGGACCTGACCGACTCCGTCAACACCATGGCCGGCAACCTGACGGCCCAGGTGCGCGGGATCGCGCAGGTGACGACGGCGGTCGCGAACGGCGACCTGTCGCAGAAGGTCCGGGTGAGCGCGCGCGGCGAGGTCGCACAGCTGGCCGAAACGATCAATCAGATGACCGAGACGCTGCGGACCTTCGCGGACGAGGTCACGCGTGTGGCCAGCGAGGTCGGGGCGAAGGGCCTGCTCGGCGGTCAGGCGCAGGTGCCGGGCGCCGCGGGGACGTGGAAGGACCTCACCGATTCGGTGAACACGGTCTTCCGCAACCTCACCACGCAGGTGCGGGACATCGCGCAGGTGACGACGGCGGTGGCCAACGGCGACCTGTCGCAGAAGGTCACCGTCGACGTGGCCGGCGAGATGCTGGAGCTGAAGAACACCGTCAACACGATGGTGGACCAGCTCCAGTCCTTCGGTGCGGAAGTGACGCGTGTGGCCCGTGAGGTCGGCGTCGAGGGTGAACTGGGCGGTCAGGCGCAGGTGCCGGGCGCCGCGGGGACGTGGAAGGACCTCACCGATTCGGTGAACACCGCCTTCCGCAACCTCACCGGCCAGGTCCGCAACATCGCGCAGGTGACGACGGCGGTGGCCAACGGCGACCTGTCGCAGAAGGTCACCGTGGACGTCTCGGGCGAGATGCTCCAGCTGAAGAACACCGTGAACACGATGGTGGACCAGCTGTCGTCCTTCGCCGACCAGGTCACGCGGATGGCCCGGGACGTGGGTACGGAGGGCCGGCTCGGCGGCCAGGCCCGGGTGGAGGGGGTGTCCGGCACCTGGAAGGAACTCACCGACTCCGTCAACTTCATGGCCGGGAACCTGACCTCCCAGGTGCGCCAGATCGCCCAGGTGACCACGGCGGTGGCGCGCGGTGACCTGTCGCAGAAGATCGACGTGGACGCCCGGGGCGAGATCCTGGAGCTGAAGAACACCATCAACACGATGGTCGACCAGCTCTCGGCCTTCGCGGAGCAGGTGACGCGGGTCGCCCGGGACGTGGGTACGGAGGGTCGGCTCGGCGGCCAGGCGCAGGTGCCCGGCGTGGCGGGCGTGTGGCGGGATCTGACGGATTCCGTGAACGGAATGGCCGGGAACCTGACCTCGCAGGTGCGCAACATCGCGCAGGTCGCCACGGCGGTGGCGCGCGGTGACCTGTCGCAGAAGATCGACGTGGACGCGCGCGGCGAGATCCTGGAGCTGAAGAACACCCTCAACACGATGGTCGACCAGCTCTCGAACTTCGCGGAGCAGGTGACGAGGGTCGCCCGCGAGGTGGGTACCGAGGGCATCCTGGGCGGCCAGGCGGAGGTGAAGGGTGTCTCCGGCACCTGGAAGGACCTCACCCAGTCCGTCAACTTCATGGCGAACAACCTGACGTCGCAGGTGCGCAACATCGCCGAGGTGACCACCGCGGTCGCGATGGGCGACCTCTCCAAGAAGATCACCGTCGACGCGAAGGGCGAGATCCTCGAACTCGTCACGACCGTGAACACGATGGTGGACCAGCTGTCGTCCTTCGCGGAGCAGGTGACGCGGGTGGCCCGCGAGGTGGGCTCCGAGGGAATCCTGGGCGGTCAGGCCCGGGTGCGCGGGGTGACGGGCATCTGGAAGGACCTGACGGACAACGTCAACCTGATGGCGAACAACCTGACCTCCCAGGTGCGCAACATCTCCCAGGTCTCGGCGGCGGTGGCCAACGGCGACCTGACGAAGAAGGTCACCGTCGAGGCGCGCGGCGAGGTCGCGCAGCTCGCCGACACCGTCAACACGATGGTGAAGACCCTGTCGTCGTTCGCGGACGAGGTCACGCGGGTGGCCCGCGAGGTGGGTACGGAGGGCCGGCTCGGCGGCCAGGCGCACGTGCCGGGTGTCTCGGGGACGTGGAAGGACCTCACCGACTCGGTGAACTTCATGGCCTCGAACCTCACCGGCCAGGTGCGGCAGATCGCCATGGTCACGACCGCCATCGCCAAGGGCGACATGACCAAGAAGATCGACATCGATGCCCGGGGCGAGATCCTGGAGCTCAAGACCACCATCAACACGATGGTCGACCAGCTGTCGTCCTTCGCCGACCAGGTGACGCGGGTGGCCCGCGAGGTGGGTACGGAGGGCATCCTGGGCGGCCAGGCCCGTGTGCGGGACGTCGACGGCACGTGGCGGGACCTGACGGAGTCCGTGAACGAGATGGCCGGGAACCTCACCCGGCAGGTGCGCGCGATCGCGGCCGTGGCCACCGCGGTGACCCGCGGCGACCTGAGCCTCAAGGTCGACGTGGACGCGGCGGGCGAGATCCAGGTCCTCCAGGACAACATCAACACGATGATCGTCAACCTGCGCGACACCACCTTGGCCAACAAGGAGCAGGACTGGCTCAAGGGCAACCTGGCCCGGATCTCGGCGCTGATGCAGGGCCGCCGGGAGCTCGACGACGTGGCCTCGCTGATCATGAGCGAGCTCACGCCGGTGGTCTCGGCGCAGCACGGCGCGTTCTTCCTGGCGCTGCCGGCGGGCGGTACCAACGAGATCGGGACGGAGGGCGGCGCGGACGGCTCGTACGAGCTGCGGATGCGCGGGAGTTACGCGTACGCGGGAGGCCAGGTGCCCACCTCCTTCCGGCCCGGGGAGGGGCTGATCGGGACCGTCGCCGCGGAGAAGCGGACGATCCTCGTCGAGAACACCCCGCCCGGCTACCTGAAGATCTCCTCGGGGCTCGGCGAGGCGCCGCCGGCGCACGTGATCGTGCTGCCGGTGCTCTTCGAGGGGAAGGTGCTCGGCGTCATCGAGCTGGCGTCCTTCACGCCCTTCACGCAGATCCAGAAGGACTTCCTCAGCCAGATCGCCGAGATGATCGGCACCAGCGTCAACACCATCAGCGTCAACTCCAAGACGGAGATGCTGCTGAAGCAGTCGCAGGAGATGACCGAGCAGCTGCGCGAGCGCTCCGACGAGTTGGAGAACCGGCAGAAGGCGCTGCAGGCCGCCAACGCGGAGTTGGAGGAGAAGGCCGAGCTGCTGGCGCAGCAGAACCGGGACATCGAGGTGAAGAACACCGAGATCGAGGAGGCCCGGCAGGTCCTGGAGGAGCGTGCCGAGCAGCTCGCGGTCTCGATGCGCTACAAGTCCGAGTTCCTGGCGAACATGTCGCACGAGCTGCGGACCCCGCTCAACTCGCTGTTGATCCTGGCCAAGCTGCTCGCCGACAACGCGGACGAGAACCTCTCGCCGAAGCAGGTGGAGTTCGCGGAGACCATTCACGGCGCGGGCTCGGACCTGCTCCAGCTGATCAACGACATCCTGGACCTGTCGAAGGTCGAGGCCGGGAAGATGGACGTCTCGCCGACCCGGATCGCGCTGGTGCAGCTCGTGGACTACGTGGAGGCGACCTTCCGGCCGCTGACCGCGGAGAAGGGGCTGGACTTCTCGGTACGGGTCTCCCCGGAGCTGCCGGCCACCTTGCACACGGACGAGCAGCGCCTCCTGCAGGTGCTGCGCAACCTGCTGTCGAACGCGGTGAAGTTCACCGACAGCGGTGCGGTGGAGCTGGTGATCCGGCCGGCCGGGGCCGATGTGCCGGCGGCGATCCGCGAGCAGTTGCTGGAGGCCGGTTCGCTGCGGGAGGCGGACGCGGACCTGATCGCCTTCTCGGTGACCGACACCGGGATCGGGATCGCGGCGAGCAAGATGCTGGTGATCTTCGAGGCGTTCAAGCAGGCCGACGGGACGACCAGCCGCAAGTACGGCGGCACGGGCCTGGGCCTGTCCATCAGCAGGGAGATCGCCCGGCTGCTGGGCGGGGAGATCCACGCGGCCAGCGAGCCCGGCCGTGGGTCCACCTTCACGCTGTACCTGCCGCTGCACCCGAGCGAGCTGCCCCCGCAGGGGTACGCGCCGCCCACGCCCGGCGGCGGCCGGGGCGAGCTGTACCGCAGGCCGGCCGACGAGGCGCGGCCCGCGCTGCCTCCGGCGCCGGTGGCGCCCGTACCGGCTGCTCCGGCGCAGGCTCAGCCCCCGCGGGCGGCCCTGCCGGGCTCCGAGCGGGCGGGGCAGGGCCAGGGCGGCGCCGCGCTGTTCCGGCGGCGGCGCAAGTCGCTGAGCGACCTCGAGCCCCGTACGGCGGTTCCGGGGCAGCCGGGTGCGGTGGGGGCCGAGGACGCCTGGGGCAACGCGGAGGCGGAGCCTGCGTCGCCGCCCCGGACGTACGACTTCCACGGCGAGAAGGTGCTCATCGTGGACGACGACGTACGCAACGTCTTCGCGCTGACCAGTGTGCTGGAGCAGCACGGGCTGGCCGTGCTGTACGCGGAGAACGGGCGGGAGGGCATCGAGGTGCTGGAGCAGCACGACGACGTGACGGTCGTGCTGATGGACATCATGATGCCGGAGATGGACGGCTACGCGACGACCTCGGCGATCCGGCGGATGCCGCAGTTCGCCGGGCTGCCGATCATCGCGCTGACGGCGAAGGCGATGAAGGGGGACCGGGAGAAGGCGATCGACTCCGGTGCTTCGGACTACGTCACCAAGCCGGTCGATCCCGACTACCTGCTGTCGGTGATGGAACAGTGGATGCGCGGGAAGTGATCACCGGGTGAGCGGTCCGGCGCCGATCGCCGACCGACCGTGGCGGAGGCGGGTGTGGGAGGGTGGCAGGCGGGGAACCTTCGGCTCTCCCACCGCGTTTCTGCTTCGTGCACAGTGACATCCTGGTGACAGGGTGTGGCGATCTCGGGACTGGGGCTACGATGACCGGCACAAGGACGGACGGCGCAAGGATGCCGTCCTCTGGGGCGGGGCCCGGCGCACAGGCCGGAGCCAGGAGCCGGGGAGGCCCCGTGCCGGGGCGAGGAGGACAGGGCATGGTGCAGAAGGCCAAGATCCTCCTGGTCGATGACCGGCCGGAGAATCTGCTGGCGCTGGAGGCCATCCTCTCCGCGCTCGATCAGACACTGGTCAGGGCGTCGTCAGGGGAGGAAGCGCTCAAGGCGCTGCTGACGGACGATTTCGCGGTCATCCTGCTGGATGTGCAGATGCCGGGAATGGACGGATTCGAGACCGCCGCGCACATCAAGCGTCGGGAGCGGACCCGGGACATCCCGATCATCTTCCTGACCGCGATCAACCACGGTCCGCACCACACCTTCCGCGGCTATGCGGCGGGCGCGGTGGACTACATCTCCAAGCCCTTCGACCCGTGGGTGCTGCGGGCCAAGGTCTCGGTCTTCGTGGAGCTGTACACGAAGAACTGCCAGCTGCGGGAGCAGGCGGCCCTGCTGCGGCTCCAACTGGAGGGCGGCGGTTCGAGCGGCGTGGACGGCAGCAAGGAGACGGCCGGCCTGCTGGCCGAGCTCTCCGCGCGGCTCGCGGCGGTCGAGGAGCAGGCCGAGGCCCTGACCAAGCAGCTCGGCGAGGACTCGGCCGAGGCGGCGGTGGTGGCGACCGCGGCCCATCTGGAGCGCAAGCTGACCGGACTGCGGCGGGCGCTCGACGCGCTGGAGCCCGGGACCGGCGGGGGAGCGCCCGTACTGCCGCTGCAGGGCTGAGCCGCAAGCGGTCTGGCGGGGCGTCAGGTCTGGTGGTGCGTCAAAGCGGCTACGGGACGGGCGACACGAACGGGTGAAGGGGTGGGCACGCGTGTCCACCGGCATGGACACCGGTAATCTCGGCCCCATGGCCTCACGTACGTCCGGCAAGGGTTCCCAGAGCACCGCGGGCACCGCGAAGGGCCGCACCGGCCGTACGTCGGCGCCGGCGAAGAAGGCGGCTCCCGTGCGCAAGCCCCCCGCGAAGAAGACCGCCGCCGCCCGACGCGCCCCCGCCAAGAAGGCCGCGCCCAAGCCCGCGCCGTCCCCGACCGGGGGCGTGGTGCGGCTGGTGCGCGCCCTCTGGCTGGGCTGCGCGCACGCGGTCGGCGCGATCTTCAGGGGGATCGGCCAGGGTGCCAGGAACCTCGACCCCGCCCACCGCAAGGACGGCGTCGCGCTGCTGCTGCTCGCCCTCGCGCTGATCGTCGCCGCCGGGACCTGGTCGAATCTGAGCGGTCCCGTCGGTGATCTGGTCACCATGCTGGTCACCGGTGCGTTCGGGCGACTGGATCTGCTCGTGCCGATCCTGCTCGGCGTCATGGCGGTGCGCTTCATCCGCCATCCCGAACAGACCGACGCCAACGGCCGGATCGGGATCGGGCTCTCCGCCCTCGTCATCGGGGTCCTGGGTCTGGTCCACATCGCCTGCGGTGCGCCCGGCCGGGACGAGGGCACCACCGCCATGCAGAACGCCGGCGGGCTGATCGGCTGGGGCGCCTCCAAGCCGCTGATCTTCACCATGGGCGCGCCACTGGCCGTACCGATGCTGGTGCTGCTGACGGTCTTCGGGCTGCTCGTGGTCACCGCGACCCCGGTCAACGCGATCCCGCAGCGGCTGCGGCGGCTCGGCATCAGGCTCGGGATCATCGCCCCGAACGAGTACGACGAGGGTTTCGGGGAGGCCGAGGCGGGCGCCGACCGGCACGACCCGGAGCAGTGGCGGGCCCGCGCCGGCGCCGGTGCCGGTCCCGCCGACCCGGTGGACTCCGCCGAGGAGGAGGCCCTCGCCCGGCGGCGCCGGCCGAAGCGGGTCCCGTCCCGGCCGGCCATGGAGCGGGAGATGGACGCCGTCGACGTGGCCGCGGCCGCCGCCGCCGCGCTGGACGGCGTGGTCTACGGCGGGATGCCGCCCTCGCCGCTCGTCGCCGACCTCACCCATGGGATCTCCGCCCCGCCGGAGGCCGACGAGCACACCGCTCCCGTGCCGCCCGCCCGCGAGGAGCGCCCCGTGCCGTCTGCCGCGCCCGCCGCCGCCGGCCGGCCGCACGCCACGACCGCCGCGGCTTCCGGGACGCTGTCGGTGCCCGACCTGACCAAGGCCCCGCCGGAGAACCAGCCCCTGCCGCCGCGCGCCGAACAGCTCCAGCTGCGCGGGGACATCACGTACGCGCTGCCGTCGCTGGACCTGCTGGAGCGGGGCGGTCCGGGCAAGACCCGCAGCGCCGCCAACGACGCCGTGGTCGCCTCGCTGACGAACGTCTTCATGGAGTTCAAGGTCGACGCGAAGGTCACCGGCTTCACCCGGGGTCCGACGGTCACCCGGTACGAGGTGGAGCTGGGCCCGGCGGTGAAGGTCGAGCGGATCACGGCGCTGGCGAAGAACATCGCCTACGCCGTGGCCTCGCCGGACGTGCGGATCATCAGCCCGATCCCGGGCAAGTCGGCGGTCGGCATCGAGATCCCGAACACCGACCGCGAGATGGTCAACCTGGGCGACGTCCTGCGGCTCGCGGACGCGGCCGAGGACGACCACCCGATGCTGGTCGCGCTCGGCAAGGACGTCGAGGGCGGCTACGTCATGGCCAACCTGGCCAAGATGCCGCACGTGCTGGTGGCCGGCGCCACCGGCTCCGGAAAGTCCTCCTGCATCAACTGCCTGATCACTTCCGTCATGGTCCGTGCGACCCCGGAGGACGTCCGGATGGTGCTGGTGGACCCCAAGCGCGTCGAGCTGACCGCGTACGAGGGCATCCCGCACCTGATCACGCCGATCATCACCAACCCCAAGCGGGCCGCCGAGGCGCTCCAGTGGGTCGTGCGCGAGATGGACCTGCGCTACGACGACCTGGCCGCCTTCGGCTACCGGCACATCGACGACTTCAACCAGGCCATCCGGGACGGCAAGATCAAGCTGCCCCCGGGCAGCGAGCGGGAGCTCAGCCCGTACCCGTACCTGCTGGTGATCGTCGACGAGCTCGCGGACCTGATGATGGTGGCCCCGCGCGACGTGGAGGACTCCATCGTCCGCATCACGCAGCTGGCCCGCGCGGCCGGCATCCACCTGGTGCTGGCGACCCAGCGGCCCTCGGTGGACGTGGTCACCGGTCTGATCAAGGCGAACGTGCCGTCGCGCCTGGCCTTCGCCACCTCCTCGCTCGCCGACAGCCGGGTCATCCTCGACCAGCCGGGCGCCGAGAAGCTGATCGGCAAGGGCGACGGACTGTTCCTGCCGATGGGTGCGAACAAGCCGGTCCGCCTGCAGGGCGCCTTCGTCACCGAGGACGAGATCGCCGGGATCGTCCAGCACTGCAAGGACCAGATGGCGCCCGTCTTCCGGGACGACGTCACGGTCGGGCAGAAGCAGAAGAAGGAGATCGACGAGGACATCGGCGACGACCTGGACCTGCTGTGCCAGGCGGCCGAGCTGGTGGTCTCCACCCAGTTCGGCTCCACCTCGATGCTCCAGCGCAAGCTGCGGGTGGGCTTCGCCAAGGCCGGCCGGCTCATGGACCTCATGGAATCGCGCGGAATCGTCGGCCCGAGCGAGGGTTCGAAGGCGCGCGACGTCCTGCTCAAGGCCGACGAGCTGGACGGAGTGCTCGCCGTCATCCGCGGAGAGACACAACCGTGAGGCAATTTTGAGGAAATGGCGGGCAACCGTTTCCCCTGGACCCGCGTCCAGTTGAAGGAAGGTGGCGGCACCGCGTACGGCATCACGTACGGCGCGGGGGCCGCCGCACCGGAGGGGATGCTTCCGCGCCATTCGGATGGCGTAGGAAGTGCACCCTCCGGTTGCTCCACCCTTTCGTCACCCCCCTAGACTGGACATCCAGCAGGTGGCTACACGCTCGAAAGGCGCACTCGTGTCCATCGGCAACTCCAACTCCCCCGAAGAAGAGCGGCCTTCGACCGACGACGGGTCCGACGACCGGTCCGAGGACCGCATCGTCGAACGCTCCGTCGAAGGACCGTCCATCGGGACGGCCCTCAAGAAGGCCCGGATCGCCGCCGGGCTCACCGTCGAAGAGGTCAGTTCCACCACCCGCGTGCGCATCCCGATCGTGCACGCGATCGAAGAGGACGACTTCACGCGCTGCGGCGGCGACGTATACGCCCGCGGTCACATCCGTACGCTCGCCCGCGCCGTACACCTCGATCCGGCACCCCTGGTCGAGGCCTACGACGCGGCCCACGGCGGCCGGCCGGCACCCACCCCCGCCGCGCCGATGTTCGACGCCGAGCGGATCCGCCCCGAGAGGCAGCGGCCCAACTGGACCGCCGCCATGGTCGCCGCCATCGTCGCCGTGATCGGCTTCGTGGGCTTCACCGCCTTCGGCGGCGGCGAGGAGAAGACCAAGCGGCCGGTGGCGGAAGGTTCCGCCTCCCCGAAACCCGCGCCCAAGCAGTCCGGCGGCAAGCCGGCCGCCCAGCCCCCGCAGACCCCTCAGGCGCCCAAGCCGGAGCCTTCCGACAGCGCCATCGCCGCCGCGCCCAAGGACCTGGTCACGGTCGTCCTGACGGCCGACACCGGTGAGAGCTGGATCTCCGCGAAGGACCACAGCGGTCGCCTGCTCTTCGACGGCACCCTCGCCCGGGGTGAGTCCAAGACCTTCACGGACAAGGAGTCCGTCGACCTCGTGCTCGGCGACGCCGGGGTCGTGAAGCTGTTCGTGAACGGCAAGGAGATCAAGGACGACTTCCAGCCGGGCCAGGTGGAACGCCTCACATACACGAAGGAAGACCCCCTCCAGGGACAGCCCCAGGCGGGCTGACCCGAGGCCGCCCTAGGGCGGAACGCTTTGATCCGGATCCCCGGGGTGCCGCAGCGCACCCCGGGGATCTTGCGGTAGGGGGACTTGGGGCGGGGGCCGCCGTCGGGACGAAGTAGTCTTGAGTCCATGCCCGAACGCCGTACCGTCGCCCTTGTCACTCTTGGCTGCGCCCGTAACGAGGTGGACTCGGAGGAGCTCGCAGGCCGCTTGGCGGCGGATGGCTGGGAGCTCGTCGAGGACGCCGCCGATGCGGACGTAGCCGTCGTCAACACCTGCGGCTTCGTCGAAGCCGCCAAGAAGGACTCCGTAGACGCCCTGCTGGAAGCCAACGATCTCAAGGATCACGGCAAGACCCAGGCCGTCGTCGCCGTCGGCTGCATGGCCGAGCGCTACGGCAAGGAACTCGCCGAAGCGCTGCCCGAGGCCGACGGAGTCCTCGGTTTCGACGACTACGCGGACATCTCCGACCGCCTCCAGACCATCCTGAACGGCGGCATCCACGCCTCCCACACCCCGCGCGACCGGCGCAAGCTGCTGCCGATCAGCCCGGCGGCGCGCCAGGGCGCCGAGGTGGCTCTTCCCGGCCACGCGCAGGAGACGGCCGAGGAGCCGGCCGCGGCCCCCGCCGACCTGCCGGACGGGCTCGCGCCCGCCTCCGGGCCGCGCGCGCCGCTGCGCCGCCGCCTCGACAAGAGCCCGGTGGCCTCGGTCAAGCTGGCCTCCGGCTGCGACCGGCGCTGCTCCTTCTGCGCCATCCCCTCCTTCCGCGGTTCCTTCATCTCCCGCCGTCCCAGCGACGTGCTGGGCGAGACCCGCTGGCTCGCCGAGCAGGGCGTCAAGGAGATCATGCTGGTCTCCGAGAACAACACCTCGTACGGCAAGGACCTCGGCGACATCCGGCTGCTGGAGACCCTGCTGCCGGAACTGGCCGAGGTGGACGGCATCGAGCGCGTCCGCGTCAGCTACCTCCAGCCCGCCGAGATGCGGCCCGGCCTGATCGACGTGCTGACCTCGACCCCGAAGGTCGTCCCGTACTTCGACCTCTCCTTCCAGCACTCGGCCCCCGACGTGCTGCGCGCCATGCGCCGCTTCGGTGACACCGACCGGTTCCTGGAGCTGCTGGACACCATCCGCTCCAAGGCCCCGCAGGCCGGCGTCCGGTCCAACTTCATCGTCGGTTTCCCCGGTGAGAAGGAGTCGGACTTCGCCGAGCTGGAGCGTTTCCTCACCCACGCCCGCCTCGACGCCATCGGCGTCTTCGGCTACTCCGACGAGGACGGCACCGAAGCCGTCACCTACGACCACAAGCTGGACGAGGACACCATCGCCGAGCGGCTCGCGCACATGCAGCGGCTCGCCGAGGAGCTCACCTCGCAGCGCGCGGAGGAGCGGATCGGGGAGACCCTGGAGGTACTCGTCGAGACCGTCGTCCCGCTGGACGAGGCGGAGGACGGCGAGGGGGCCTACGGGCGCGCCGCCCACCAGGCTCCCGAGACCGACGGGCAGGTCGTGTTCACGGACGGCACGGGACTGGTGCCCGGGCGTATCGTCACGGCGAAGGTGGTCGGCACCCTGGGTGTGGATCTGGTGGCCGAGCCCCTGGGCGCGGAATTTGAGGAGGCGGCCGGATGACCGGAGTCCCGGCATCTGCGGCGGGCGGGACCGGCCGCCGGCCCGCGCCCGGCGCGAAGCTGGGAGCCGCGGCGGTCAATCAGGCCAGCCTGTGGAACATCGCCAACATCCTGACGATGATCCGGCTCGTGCTGGTGCCGGGCTTCGTCTTCCTGCTGCTGGCCGAGGGGGGCTACGACCCGGCCTGGCGGGCCTGGGCCTGGGCGGCGTTCGCCGTCGCCATGATCACGGACATCTTCGACGGGCACCTGGCCCGGACGTACAACCTGGTCACGGACTTCGGCAAGATCGCCGACCCCATCGCCGACAAGGCGATCATGGGGTCGGCGCTGATCTGCCTGTCCTGGCTGGGTGACCTGCCCTGGTGGGTGACCGGGCTGATCCTCGGGCGGGAGCTCGGGATCACGCTCATGCGCTTCTGGGTGATCCGCTACGGAGTGATTCCGGCCAGCCGGGGCGGCAAGCTCAAGACCCTGGCGCAGGGCACGGCCGTGGGCATGTACGTGCTCGCGCTGACCGGCGCGCTGGCGACCATGCGCTTCTGGGTGATGGCGCTCGCCGTCGTGCTGACCGTCGTCACCGGTTTGGACTACATCCGGCAGGCGGTCGTGCTGCGCCGCAAGGGCCTCGCCGCGGAGCGGGCCGCGACGTGACGGATGCGGCGGGGGAATCTTCCGGTGGCTGAGGGTGGAGCCGGGACGGCCGCGGTGGCGGGCGTGGCCACGGACGTGCTGCGGCTGCTCACGGAGAGTGGCCAGACCCTCGCCGTCGCCGAATCGCTGACGGGCGGCATGGTGGCCGCGGAGCTCACCGCCGTCCCCGGAGCCTCGCGCTCCTTCCGCGGCTCGGTCACGGCGTACGCCACGGAGCTCAAGCACCGGGTCCTGGGTGTGGACGCCGGGCTGCTGGCCGCCGAAGGCGCGGTGAACGCGCAGGTCGCTGCGGAGATGGCGGCCGGGGTGCGGCGCGTGATGGGCGCTACGTGGGGAATTGCGACGACCGGAGTGGCCGGGCCGGACCCCCAGGACGGGCAGCCGGTGGGCACGGTCTTCGTCGCCGTGGACGGCCCGGGGGGCAGGAAAACGGCCCGGCTGAGGTTGAACGGCTCCCGTGCGGAAATCCGTAGGGAGAGTGCACGGACAGTACTCGAACTGCTCTCAAGCCAACTTCGTGAGAATGCGCGGGGGCAGGATACGGAACAGAACGGGGGGATTTGATGTTTGCAGCCCTGAGTGAACACGACATCGCTCCCCGCACGGCCGCGGCGCGAGGCGGTACGGTGGGGCGTGAAGGATGCGGCTACACGGTCAGAGGAGGGAGCCACCGATGATTCTGCTCCGTCGCCTGCTGGGTGACGTGCTGCGTCGGCAGCGCCAGCGCCAGGGCCGTACTCTGCGCGAAGTCTCCTCGTCGGCCCGAGTTTCGCTCGGCTATCTCTCCGAGGTGGAGCGGGGGCAGAAGGAGGCATCCTCCGAGCTGCTCTCCGCGATCTGCGACGCGTTGGACGTACGGATGTCCGAGCTGATGCGCGAAGTCAGCGATGAACTGTCGCTGGCCGAGCTGGCACAGTCGGCCGCGGCAAGCGAACCGGTGAGTGTGCCGGTCCGCCCGATGCTCAATTCGGTGGCCATGGCTTCGGTCGCGGGACCGGAGCGGGTGACCATCAAGGCGCCTGCGGAAGCGGTGAATGTCGTAGCCGCGTGAGCGAGTACGTGAGCGTGTGAGTGTGGCCGGAGCCCCGGCCGGTGCGTGAGGCACCGGCCGGGGCTCCCGGCCGTTCTGGGTGCGGCGGCGGGAGGGGTGCGGGAGGATGGGGCCGTCCGGGTCCCGGCCCTCCCCCAGACTCCGTCTGGGGGTACCCCCAGGGAGGTAGCCGTGCGGCGGTTACTGCGCACGCCTGTGGCTTCGACCCTGGCGCTGGCGGTGGGGGTGCTGTGGTGGTGGGCCGTGCTGCGGCTGGTCCTGGCGCCCGATGAGTCCGGGCCCGTGGAGGGCGCGGTGGCCGTGGGCGGGTGGGGCCTGGGGCTGCTGCCGGTGCACTGTGTCCCCGGCCCGGTGCGCAAGGCCACCAGGGCCGCCGGGGA
Source organism: Streptomyces sp. NPDC056224 (assembly GCF_042267665.1). NCBI lineage: Bacteria > Bacillati > Actinomycetota > Actinomycetes > Kitasatosporales > Streptomycetaceae > Streptomyces > Streptomyces sp. NPDC056224. The sequence goes on along the minus strand of NZ_JBHJTK010000041.1, from coordinate 44,662 downwards.
CATCGGGGCTGCCAGGGCTACCACGGCATCGACACTCCGCCGTTCGGGCGAAGGATCTGGCCCGTCATGAAGGACGAGGCGTCCGAGGCCAGGTAGAGCACGGCCTGCGCGATGTCCTCGGGCTCGCCGACCCGGCCCAGCGGGGACATGCGGACCATCGTCGCCTCGGTCCGCTGCTGGGCCTCGGGGCTGTGGCGGCCGGTCATCGGGGTACGGATCCACCCGGGGGCGACGGCGTTGACGCGGATGCCGTGCGGGCCGGCCTCGGTGGCGAGCGTCTTGGTCAGCTGGACGACGGCGGCCTTCGCGGCGCTGTAGCAGAGCAGCCCCGGCTGGGCGGCGTCCACCGCTCCGGAGGCCATCGTGACGATCGAGCCGGGGCGCCCCGAAGCGATCATGGACCGTGCGGCTTCCTGGCAGGTGCGCAGGACTCCCTTGAAATTGACGTCCAGGACCCGGTCGAGGTCCTCGTCGGAGGTCTCCAGGACGCTGCTGGTGTGCATGACCCCGGCGATGGCGGCGGCGATGTCGAGCGGGCCGGCGGCGGTGACGGCGGCCCGCAGCGCCGTCCGGTCGGTGACGTCGAGGGGATGGACCGTGGCCGCGCCGCGGCCGGCCCCGGCCACGAGGGCGGCGGTTTCGGCGAGGCCCTGTTCGTCGCGGTCCGCGCAGTGCACGTGTGCGCCCGCCCCGGCGAGGAGGACGGCGGTGGCGCGGCCGATGCCGCTGGCGGCGCCGGTTATCAGGGCGGTGCGGCCGGTGAGGTCGTACGGGGCTGTGGGCATGCCGGGACCGTACGAGTGGAGCTGACGGCCCGTCAACTAGCCTGTCGGGCCTGATTGGCAGCGGGGACACCAGTACGTGGGGCGGCCGTCCTGGGGGGCCTCGCGGATCGGGGTGCCGCACCGCAGGCAGGGGCGGTGGGTGCGACCGTAGACGAAGAGGTCCTGGCCGGGGCGGCGGCTGCCGGTGGTGTTGCGGGGGCCCGGCCGCTCGCCGGTGTTCGCGGACAGCAGGCGGTGGGCCGCGGCGGCGAGGCGGGGGAGGGTGGCCTCGGGGAGGGTGCCGACCGGGGTCCAGGGGGTGACCTGGGCCAGGAAGCAGAGCTCGGCCTTGTAGATGTTGCCGATCCCGGCGAGGTTGCGCTGGTCGAGCAGGGCTTCGCCGAGGGGGCGCCCGGGGGCGGCGAGAAGGTTGGCGGCGGCCCTGTCGGGGTCCCAGTCGGGGCCGAGGAGGTCGGGCCCGAGGTGGCCCACGGCCCGGTCCTCGTCGGCGGTGCGGATCAGCTCCAGGACGGGGAGGCGGTAGCCGACCGCGGTGTGCTCGGAGGTCCCGAGGACGGCCCGGATCTCGTGGGCGGGGCCGCCGTGCCACTTCGCGCCCGCGGGAAAGACGTGCCAGGCGCCGTCCATGCGCAGGTGGCTGTGCAGGGTGAGCCCGCCTTCGAAGCGGGCGAGGAGGTGTTTGCCGCGGGGGGTGACGTCGAGGGTGGTGCGGCCGGTGAGGTCGGCGGTGGCGAAGCGGGGGACGCGGAGATCGCAGCGCGTGAGCTCCCGGCCGGCCAGGGCGGTGTGGAGGCGGGTGGCCGCGCGCCGGATGCTGTCACCTTCGGGCATGGCCCCATTGTCGCCCCGTGGGGCTGTGGGGCTGTGGGGCTGTGGGGCCGTACGGGGCCGTACGGGGCGAGCCCCCGCGGCGGGGTACCGTCGCGGGGGCTCGCCCGGGTATGGCTTCGGGTCTGCCGTCAGACGGAGCGCAGGGCGGGGTGGCCGCTGCTACTTCCAGACGAGGCCCTTGTTGTTGCTCAGCGAGTTGTACGGCTCGCCCCAGTACTCGGCCGCGGAGACCTTCGTCTGGGCGGAGGGGGCCAGGGCCACCGCGCAGCTGGTCTGCGTCTGGCCGTTGGTGAAGCCCTTCGGCAGCGACTCGTTCGGGCACTTCTCGAACTTGCCGATGACCGACAGGCCCTGGGCCTCGCTGCCGTCGCCGAGCAGGCCCTTGATGTGGCCGACCGAGGAGAACGACAGGTCCGTCGTACCGGTGTTCTTGACCGTGTAGCGGATGTAGTACGGGACCTTCCCGCTGACCTTGTCGCCGAGCTTCAGCGCGTCCAGGTCCGAGGGGCTGCCCTGCTCGATCGCGGTGACGGTGAGGGCGATCTGGCCGCCCTTGTTGCTCCCGTAGCTGAACGGGACCGTTGCGGCCTCGCCGAGCTTGAACGTCTGGCCGGACTTGGCCGTGCCCGCCGCCCCGGCGGGGGCGTCACCGTAGCCGCCGGCCGACGGGCTGCCCGAGGTGCTCGGCTGGGCCGGCTGCGAGGGCTGTTCGGACGGGGCGGCCGAAGAGGTCGGAGCGGACGGCTGCGCCGGGAGCTCCTCGTTGCCGTTCTTGCAGCCGGTGAGGGCCAGGGTTCCGGCGACCGCCAGGCCGACCGCGCCCAGGGTGGTTCTGCGCATGCTGATGGTGCTCACTCTTCTTCTCCCCCATGACTGCGCATCGCCCGACGCGATGCCTGTGATCATCTTGATAAAGCATGGATAAGGATCTTTGCCAGCCGAGTGGGGGGTGGCGGCGGTTTCGTGACATGCCCAAGACATAAGTGACTCAGCCGGGACGGTACGGAGCCATCACGAGCGCAGGCGCAGGCCTCTCGGGGTGGCGTGGAAACCGGCCGACTCCAGGGCGCCGCCCAAGGGTGAGCTCAAGGCTGCGGCGGTATTGATCCGTTCCACCGTGAGGGCCGGGAGGGTACCCGCGCGGGAGGCCGTGGCGAGGGCCTCGACGGCCGCGGTGAGGCGGGGATCGCCGGGGTCCGGCCAGGCCAGGAGGGTCTTGCCGCCGCGTTCCAGGTACAGGGTGAGCTCGCCGTCGACCAGGACCACCAGGGAGCCCGCCTTGCGGCCGGGCTTGTGGGTGGCCCCGCCCGGCGGCTCCGGCCAGGGCAGCGCCGCGCCGTACGCGTTCGCCGGATCGGCGGCGGCCAGCACCACCGCCGCCAGCGGCGGAGGGGTCCGCTCGGCGGCCCGCAGGCGGTCCACCGCACCGTCCATCGCGAACTGCGCCGCGCCGAGCCCCTCGACCACATAGCCCCGGCGGGCCTGGCCGCTGTCCTCGAAGGCCGACAGGACGCGGTAGACCGCGCTGAAGCCGCCTTCCACCCCTTCCGCCGAGACCGCGCCCCGGGTCACCACCCCGTGCCGGTCCAGCAGGGTGCGGGCCAGGGCGTGGGCCCGGTGGGTCGGGTCGGGCGCCTGCGAGGGCAGGAGCGACCAGCGGCCCGAGACCGTGGGCGGGCCGGTACGGGACGCGGTCGCGCTGAGCGTGCCGTACCGCCCGCGCGGGACCGTCCGCCGGGCGCGGTGGGCCGTCGAGCCCGCCGTGCGGCCCGAGCCCAGCAGGGCCCGCAAGGGGCTCAGGGTGTCGTTGGTGAGCCGGCCCGACCAGGCGAGGTCCCACACCGCCTCGGAGAGGGCGACATCGGACACCTCGGGGAACGCCGCGCGGACCGCCTCGGCGATCTGGCGGAAGAACAGGCCGTACCCGCCCGAGAGCCGGTCGAGGACCGCCTGGTGGAGGGGGGTCAGCTCCAGGGGGTGCGGCGGGGGCAGGAGCAGCGGGGCGGCGTCCGCCAGGTAGAGGGAGATCCAGCCGTCCTTGCCGGGGAGCGCGCCGGCGCCCGCCCAGACCACCTCGCCGGCCGTGGTCAGTTCGTCCAGCAGGCCGGGGGAGTAGCCGCTCACCCGGGACGGGAGGATCAGGCGCTCCAGCGCGGAGGCCGGGACCGGGGCGCCCTGCAGCTGCTCGACCGCCCGGGCCAGGCCGTCGATGCCGCGCAGGGCTCCGCCCAGGTGCTGCCACTGCGGGAGGAAGGTGGCCAGCGAGGTCGGCGGGACCGGTTCCAGTTCCTGGCGCAGCGCGGCCAGCGAACGGCGCCGGAGCCTGCGCAGCACCGTCGCGTCGCACCACTCCTGGCCGATGCCCGCCGGGTGGAACTCGCCCTGGACCACCCGCCCGGCCGCGGCGATCCGGTGCAGGGCGCCCTCGGTGACCGCCGTGCCCAGGCCGAAGCGGGCGGCGACGGCGGCCGTGGTGAACGGCCCGTGGGTGCGGGCGTACCGGGCCAGGAGATCGCCCAGCGGGTCCTTGACCGGCTCGGTGAACGCTTCCGGGACGCCGACCGGCAGTGCCGTGCCCAACGCGTCCCGCAGCCGGCCCGCGTCCTCGATCGCCGCCCAGTGGTCCGCGCCGCCGATCCGGACCGCAATGGCGCGGCGGGCGGACGACAACTCCCGCGCCCAGGCCGGATCGGCCCCGCGCTCGGCCAGCTGGTCCTCCGTCAGCGGCCCCAGCAGGCGCAGCAGGTCGGCCACCGATTCGGGGTCCTTGGCCCGCCGGTCCTCGGTGAGCCACTGGAGCTCCCGCTCCAGCTCCTCCAGTACCTCCGCGTCGAGCAGTTCGCGCAGCTCCGCCTGACCGAGGAGCTCCGCCAGCAGGCGCGAGTCCAGGGATAGCGCGGCCGCCCTGCGCTCGGCCAGGGGTGAGTCGCCCTCGTAGAGGAACTGGGCGACGTACCCGAACAGCAGCGAGCGGGCGAAGGGCGAGGGCTCGGGAGTGGTGACCTCGACCAGGCGGACGCGGCGCGCCTCGATGTCCCCCATCAACTCGGTCAGGCCGGGCACGTCGAAGACGTCCTGCAAGCACTCGCGTACGGCTTCCAGCACGATCGGGAAGGAGCCGAACTCCGAGGCCACCTGGAGCAGTTGGGAGGCACGTTGGCGCTGCTGCCACAGCGGGGTGCGCTTGCCCGGACTGCGCCGGGGCAGCAGCAGCGCGCGGGCCGCGCACTCGCGGAAGCGGGAGGCGAACAGCGCCGAGCCGCCGACCTGTTCGGTGACGATCTGGTTGATGTCGCCGTGGTCGAAGGCGACATCGGCCGCGCCCAGCGGGGCCTGCTCGTCGTCGAACTCGAAGCCGGCGGGCCGGGAGGGGTCGTGGTCCAGGAGGTCCATGGACAGCAGGTCGGCGTCCGGGAGGCGGAGCACGATCCCGTCGTCGGCGTGCATGACCTGCGCGTCCATGCCGTACTTCTCCCCGAGGCGGGCGCTCAGCGCCAGCGCCCACGGGGCGTGCACCTGCGCGCCGAAGGGCGAGTGGACGACCACCCGCCAGTCGCCGAGCTCGTCGCGGAAGCGCTCGACCACGATGGTCCGGTCGTCCGGCACGTGCCCGCAGGCTTCGCGCTGCTCGGCGAGGTACGCCAGGACGTTCTCGGCGGCCCAGGCGTCCAGGCCGGCCGCGAGCAGCCGCAGCCGGGCGTCCTCGTCGCCGAGCCCGCCCAGCTCGCGGAGGAACGCCCCCACCGCGCGGCCCAGTTCGAGGGGGCGGCCCAGTTGGTCGCCCTTCCAGAACGGCAGCCGGCCCGGCACGCCGGGCGCCGGGGTGACCAGGACGCGGTCGCGGGTGATGTCCTCGATCCGCCAGGAGGTGGTGCCCAGGGTGAAGACGTCCCCGACGCGCGACTCGTAGACCATCTCCTCGTCGAGCTCGCCGACGCGGCCGCCGCCCTTCTTGGGGTCGGAGCCCGCGAGGAAGACGCCGAACAGGCCGCGGTCGGGAATGGTGCCGCCGGAGGTGACCGCGAGGCGCTGGGCCCCCGGCCGGCCGGTGACGGTCCCGGCGACGCGGTCCCAGACGACGCGCGGTCTGAGCTCGGCGAACGCGTCCGAGGGGTAGCGGCCCGCCAGCATGTCCAGCACCGCGGTGAACGCCGACTCCGGCAGCGCGGCGAAGGGAGCCGCCCGCCGCACCAGGGCCAGCAGGTCGTCGAGCTGCCAGGTGTCCATCGCGACCATCGCGACCAGCTGCTGCGCCAGGACGTCCAGGGGGTTCGACGGGATCCGCAGGGACTCGATCGAGCCGGTGCGCATCCGCTCGGTGACCACCGCCGCCTGCACGAGGTCACCCCGGTACTTGGGGAAGACCACACCGGTGGAGACCGCGCCCACCTGGTGCCCGGCGCGGCCCACCCGCTGCAGCCCGGAGGCCACCGACGGCGGGGACTCGACCTGCACCACCAGGTCCACGGCGCCCATGTCGATGCCCAGCTCCAGGCTGGAGGTGGCCACCACGGCGGGCAGCCGGCCCGCCTTCAGGTCCTCCTCCACCAGGGCCCGCTGCTCCTTGGAGACCGAGCCGTGGTGGGCGCGGGCCAGCAGTGGCGGGGCACCCCGGGCGGCGCCCGACTGGGCCATGATCTCCGCCGGGGGAGATCCCTCGGGCAGCTTCTCGCCCACGGCCCGCTCGTACGCGATCTCGTTGAGCCGGTTGCAGAGCCGCTCGGCGAGGCGGCGGGAGTTGGCGAACACGATCGTGGAGCGGTGCGCCTGCACGAGGTCCGCGATCCGCTCCTCCACATGCGGCCAGATGGACGGCCTGTCGCCGCCCTCCCGGCCCTCGGTCGCCGGAGAGCCGCCCAACTCGCCCATGTCCTGCACGGGGACGACCACCGACAGGTCGAACTCCTTCGCCGACGGCGGCTGGACGATCTCCACCCTGCCGCGCGGCGCGAGGTACCGGGCCACCTCGTCCACCGGCCGGACCGTCGCCGACAGCCCGATCCGGCGGGCCGGGCGCGGCAGCAGCTCGTCCAGCCGCTCCAGGGACAGGGCCAGGTGAGCGCCGCGCTTGGTCCCGGCCACGGCGTGCACCTCGTCCAGGATCACGGTCTCGATCCCGGTCAGGGCGTCCCGGGCGGCCGAGGTCAGCATCAGGAACAGCGACTCGGGCGTCGTGATGAGGATGTCCGGCGGCCGGGTGGCCAGCGCCCGCCGCTCGGCGGGCGGGGTGTCGCCGGAGCGGATCCCGACCCGGATCTCGGGCTCGGGCAGCCCCAGGCGCACGGACTCCTGGCGGATACCGGTCAGCGGGCTGCGGAGATTGCGCTCCACGTCCACGGCCAGGGCCTTCAGGGGCGACACGTACAGCACGCGGCAGCGCTTCCTCGGCTCGGCCGGCGGCGGGACAGAGGCCAGCTGGTCGAGGGCGGCGAGGAAGGCGGCCAGGGTCTTGCCCGAGCCGGTGGGCGCCACGACCAGGACGTCCGACCCCTCCCCGATGGCCCGCCAGGCGCCTTCCTGCGCGGCGGTGGGCGTCACGAAGGCCCCTGTGAACCAGGAGCGGGTCGCGGGGGAGAACGATGCGAGCGCGGAGCCGGACATGCCCCCATCGTGCACCCCGGCACTGACAACGGGCCGGACCTGCGGGAACACCCCCCCTCCCGGGTCGGGGGCCACCACCGGACCCGGCCGGGGAGGGCGCAGAATGGGGAGATGGGGACGGACGAGGGGCGCCGGGAGTGGGCCCGGCACTGGCAGTACCCGGAACTGCCCGGGCTGGACCTGCTGCGCGCCCACTACGTACGCCACACCTTCCCCCGCCACGCCCACGACGGGTACGTCATCGCGGCCGTCACCGGCGGCGTCGAGGAGATCGGGCTCCCCGGCGCAACCGTGCGGGCCGGGCCGGGCAGCGTGGTCCTGATCAACCCCGAGGTGGCGCACACGGCGCGCGCCGGCGTGCCCGAGGGCTGGGCGTACGCGACCCTCTACCCCTCCCGCGCGCTGATCACCGAGGTCGCGGCCGAGATCGGCACCCTGCGCGGGACCCCCGGCTTCACCGCCGACATGGTCGCGGACCCCCAGGGCTCCCAGGCGATCGCCGAAGTCCACCGGGCCGCCGAGGCCGGGAACGCGCTGGCGGCCGACACGCTGCTGCGGGGCGTGGTGGCGCGGATGCTCCGCCGGCACGCGGGCCCGATGCCCGGCCGTCCGGTACGGCGCGCGGGCACCGCCGACGCCGAGCGGGCCCGGGCCGTCCTGGAGGGGCGCCTCGCGGACCCGCCGTCACTGGAACAGCTCGCGGCCGAACTCGGCACCAGCCCCTTCGCGCTGCTGCGCGCCTTCCGCGACCGCTACGGCATGCCCCCGCACACCTGGCTGACCGACGCCCGGGTCCGCCGCGCCCGCCGCCTGCTGGACGGGGGCACCCCGCCGGCGGAGGCGGCCGTGCTGGTCGGCTTCACCGACCAGCCGCACTTGAACCGGCACTTCACCCGGATCGTGGGGGTGCCGCCGGGGGCTTATCGGCGCGGTCGAACAGGCGGCGCCGTTTGACCGGAGCGGGCCACACGGCCGCGGCGCCGAGGTGGTAGCCCAGTTCGCGGTAGGCGTCGAACTGGGTGTGGTCGAACCACTGGTCCATGGTGCTCTGACGAGGGAACGCCTTCTCCTTGAGGGCGTAGCTCAACAGCTCGTACGGCATGTCCGGGGTCAGGCTGGCCTTCGCGACGATGATGGTGCCGTACCTGGTGAGCGGCTTGCCCTCCTCGAACTCCACGCCCTCCGGGTACTTGATGACGCCCTTGACGAGGCAGCTCGCGGAGAACCGGGTGTTGAGCGCGGCCATCGGCTCCGTCGGCTCCACCCGCTCGGCGCTGCCCGGCACCAGCTTCAGCACCTCCTGCTGGTCGAAGGTGATCTGCACGCCCAGGTCCTCGTACGCGAGCGTGACCGCCTGGGCGAGGGTCGTGGCCAGCGGAGGCGAGTCGCCCGAGGAGTCGATCACGTACACCGTCCGGCAGCGCAGCCGCAGCAGCTCCACCAGACCCAGGTTGTCGAAGTGCCCGCCGTCGGTGCACAGCAGCATGGGGCTGGAGTCCGAGTACCGGCCGGCCAGCTCCTGGAGCTGGTAGCGGAGCCGGCGTACCCGGGGCAGCCGCGGCATGATCCAGTCCGGGCCCCGCTGCGCCACCTCCGCCAGGTACAGCGGGTTGGGGACCCACGTGCCCAGGCGCAGGTTGGACAGGGCGAGCAGCCGTTGCGCGGCGATCGACTGGGTGCCCATCGCCGAGGCGAACGCGGCACCGGAGACCGCGACGGCCGACTGCACGGTGAGGTCGCGGCCGACCAGCGGGGGCGCCGTGTTCTCCATCGTGCTCGTCCGCACCCACCCGGTGTCCGGGCCGCCCACGTAGTCGTGGGAGAAGGTGAACGGCACCGCGGGCCGCCCCGGCGCGGTGCGGTTGCGCAGGGACAGGGCCGCCGAGGCGACGAAGATGGTCTGCGGGAACGTACCGTCCCTGCCTTCCACCCGCCTGCCGTGCGAGGACAGCTTGGTCTGCTCGGCGTTGTAGTCGTACGGCAGGGCGCCGACCGAGCCGTCGCGCAGCACGGCCCGGCGCACCGCGAACGCGCCGGCCAGCCGCTGCCGGTAGAAGGGGTGCAGGCTGAAGGTGGTCTGATCGATGGCGAGGGCCGAGAAGAGCAGCAGGACCGGCAGGCCCCACCGCCACCATCCGCTCCAGTCGGGCGCGTAGACGGTGGACCAGGACAGGAGCGCCAGACCGAAGAACGCGACCAGGGTGAGGACCAGCCAGACCACGAGGGTCTGCGCCCAGCCGGCGCCGGTCTGGGTCGCGATCGACTTGGCATGCGAGAACCGGCCCGCCTTGTCGCCGTCCGGTCTCACCTTCGTCACCCGGTCCTTGGAGGCGGTGAACAGGCCGCCCAGTCCGGTTGCGGCGGCCGTCAGCGCACCGAAGATCGAAATGCCCTTGGGGCCCTCCGGGAAGATGTCCTCGCGGTTGGCCAGCCAGGCGAAGAACCACAGCACCGTCGGCAGGATCACGGCGAACACGGCGATGGCCGCGGCCAGGGCCAGGACGAACCTCACGGTGCTCCGGACCCAGGCCGGGCGCGACTTCCCGCCGCGCCCCCTGACCAGTGACGCCACCACGGACACCACGGCGGCGAGCGCCACGAGGGCGATGAGGGGGGTACCCAGTTCATCGTGCAGCTGGTCGGACAGGGTGGGGAAGGAAGCGGTCGGGTCCGTGCGCAGCCGGTCCAGATCCGTCAGGGGGACGCGCTGGTAGAACGCGCTCAGATACACGCCGACGACGACGAACGCCAGCGCCAGCAGCCCCAGCGACACGCACAGCCCGCGCAGGATGACGCCCGCGGCCAGCAGTTTCTCCCTCGGGCTGTCCGCCAGGTACTTCGCGTGCCGCCGGATGTGGTCCTCTTCGGGACTGCCGGGCGCGAACACGTCGCGCACGGTGGCGAGACCGGCGGCGGCGGGATGCGCCGGCTGCTCGCCGGTGAGGGCGAGCTGGAACGCCCCGGACGTGTAGCCGCCGCCCGAAACGGAGACCAGGTAGCGGGCCTTGGCCAACACGCCCCCCTCGCGCAGGGCCTGCAGCGCGCCCAGGGTGACCGATGCGGAGCGGATGCCGCCGCCGGAGACGCAGATCCCCACCTCCGCCGGTTCCCGCCCGGGCAGTCGGAGCGCGCGGGTGCGCCAGCGTTCCCTGACGCTGTCCGGCGGTTGCGCCGGGCCGGAGGGGGCCGACCACTCGCTCAGGGGGGTGGTCGTGTGCGGCGCGGCGGGCGGAGTGACGATGTCCGGGTCGTTCCAGGGCACACCGCGGTTCGCGAGCTCGTGGGCCTTCTGCACGAGCGGGCCCCGGGGCGGGGGAGGGGCGGCGGCGGGGGAGGCGGCGGGAGGTGTGCCCGGCGGCGTGCCCGGTGTGCCCGGCGTTGCGGCTCCGGCGGTCTTCACCGTGGCCCTGGGGAACAGGAGGAGCCGGGCCGCCAGTGTGAGGGCGATCCACAGCGCCGCCACCGTGACCGGGCCGACGAGCGCCCACTTCAGCAGCGCGCACCAGGACGCCTTCTGCCAGTCGCCGTCCGCGCCCGTGCCGAGCCCGTCCAGGGCCCGGTACAGGAGGACGTTCTCGCTGATGTCCGCCGCAGCCATCACCCCGGTGGCGGCGAGGCCCCGGAGCATGAACCTCCGCGACACCTTGCGGTACAGGAAGCAGCTGCCCAGGCCGAACACCGCGAGTAGCGCCAGCGTGTATCCCGGGACGAGGAGGAACGAATCCAGCCACAGGGCTCTGCGGAACGGCTCGCGGTGTCCGCCGGGGAGCGGGCACCACAGACTCTGCCCGTAGATGATCCGGCAGGCCCGGTCCCAGCTGCCGGCGAGCTGGAGCGGCACCTCGTCGGGGAGCGTTCTGTGCCGGTCGAAGTACAGGCCGATCAGAACGCCCCCGGCGATCAGGCCGACACAGCACACCCACGCGGCCCACTTGGCATACGAAGGACGTACGACAACTCGTGTCGGAGCACTCTCCATGAGCTCACCGTAGCGATCCGGGTGCGGAGCGTGATGGTACGCGCGCAAGAACGTACAAGACCCGGGCACCACGCCCCGCGTAGCTTCAGGGCGTGGGAGAACATCAGATGGTCATACAGGAGGCCCCCGAGGGGGTCGCCGCCGGGCGGCCGCGGGCCGCCGTCGTGCGGGACGCGCTCGGGGTGGGGGTGGCCGTCGGGCTGTCCGGGTTCGCGTTCGGGGTGACCGCCGCGGGATCCGGGGTCAGTGTGCTGCAGGCCTGCGTCCTGAGCCTGCTCGTCTTCACCGGAGCCTCGCAGTTCGCGCTGGTCGGGGCGCTGGCTGCCGGCGGCAACCCGTTCACCGCCGCCGCCGGGGCCTTCTTCCTCGGGACGCGCAACGCCTTCTACGGGCTGCGGCTGTCGCAACTGCTGGCGCTGCCGCGCGCCGTACGGCCCTTCGCCGCCCACTGGGTCATCGACGAGACCACCGCCGTGGCGCTGGCCCAGCGGGACCGCAGGTCGGCCCGGCTCGGGTTCACCGTCACCGGGCTCAGCCTCTACGTCCTGTGGAACCTCACCACCCTGCTCGGGGCGCTCGGCGCCGAGGCCATCGGGGACACCGCCGCGTGGGGTCTGGACGCCGCCGGACCCGCCGTCTTCCTGGCCCTCCTCGCGCCGATGCTGAAGTCCTCCACCGAGCGGGCCGTCGCCGGGCTCGCGCTCGTCCTCGGACTGGGATTCCTGCCCGTGCTGCCCGCCGGGGTACCCGTGCTGATCGCCGCGCTGGCCGCGCCCGCCGTGCTGTGGATGAAGGGACGCCGCTCGTGAACGTCTGGATCGCCATCGGACTCACCGTCCTCGGCTGCTACGCCGTCAAGCTCGCCGGGCTGCTCGTCCCCGCCGGGGCCCTGGAGCGGCCGCTGGTGCGCCGGCTCTCCGCCCTGCTGCCCGTCGCCCTGCTCGCCGCGCTCACCGCCCAGCAGACCTTCAGCACCGGCCACGAGCTCGTCCTCGACGCCCGCGCGGCCGGACTCGCGGCGGCGGCGCTCGCGCTGCTGCTGCGGGCGCCCTTCCTCGTCGTGGTCGCCGCCGCCGTCGTCGTCACCGCGGGGGTACGGGCCCTGGGAGGCTGACCCCCCTCCCGGTCGGCAGGCGCCCGTACGCGCGCAGCGTGAGCAGAGCCTCCAGCGTGGCGATCGGGCGCCGCTCCAGCGAGCTGCCCGGCGCCCAGGCCCTTCGGTGTACCGGCCAGCCGCCGTCCGGCTGCTGCTCCGCGGCCAGGAAGTCCAGCGAGCGGTGCATCTCCTCGTCCGTGAACCAGCCGCGCGCCACCGACTCCGGGCGCCGCGCGAAGTCGTGCGGGAAGAGGTGCTCGCCGGGCGCGTAACCGGGGGCCGCCGGGTACTCCGCCCGCCGCACCGGATCGAGCACCGCGAGCCGCCGCTCGCGCACCAGCCGCCCCAGCCGGTCCGCGGCCGCCACCGCCCGTGCCCGGTCGGGGGCGCCGTCGAGGAAGGCCACCGCGCTCTGGACCTCGTACGGATGCGAGTGGTGCAGGCTTTCGACCCGGTCCCAGCAGAAGTCCGTGGCCCGGAACAGCCAGGCGTGCCAGATCTTGTTGCGGTGCAGCAGGCCGACGACCGGGCCCGTGGTCAGCAGTTCGCCCGGCGGGTCGTCGTACACCGGGTGGTAGGGGGCGGCGGGGTAGCCGTGCGGGGCCGCCGAGACCACCGGAAGGGCGCCCTCCGGGGTGGAGACCCGGGTCAGGTGGCGGCAGAGCCTCTCGATGCGCTGCCCGGCGCAGCGGCCCAGGCCGTCCAGGACGCGCAGCGCGTGCGCGGTGTGCAGGGGGTGGCTGAGCGGGCCCCGCAGGTCCGGATCGAGGGCGTGTCCGTAGCCGCCGTCGTCGTTGAGGTAGGAGCCGAGGGCGGTGTCCACCGCGTCGGGGTCCCCGTCGAGGAAGTGGAACGCGAACCGCCGCTGTTCCAGCACGCGGGCCGTGAGCCAGATGAACCGCTCGGCGCGGGCCAGCGGGGCCGTGGCCGCCGGAGCGGCCGCTGGGGGAGCTTGGTCTCCAGACATGCGAGAAACCGTAGGACGCCGTGGTGCGGCGACGGGGGACGAACGGGGTGGGTGCACTCTCCGGGGCGGAATACTGGTGGCATGCGGTTGACGATTTTCTGGGAGCGGATGGCGGAGCACTTCGGTGCGGCCTACGCGGACTCCTTCGCGCGGGACCACGTCATGACGGAGCTCGGCGGGCGCACGGTCCACCAGGCGCTCGACGCGGGCTGGGAGGCCAAGGACGTGTGGCGCGCGGTGTGTTCGGCCATGGACGTGCCCGCCTCGCTGCGGTGACGCCGCGCTGACCCGGCTGACCGGGCCGAGGGGGCCGACCGGGCGTTGACGGGGCGGTCCGCGAGACGCCGCTACGAGGCGCCGCTTCGGGGTACCGCTTCGCTGTACGCGCCGACGGTGGGACAGACTTGGTGGCGTGGCAGCCAGTGATGAGACGACGACCGACCAGCCCGCAGACGCCCATGGCGCGCCACCGCGGCCGGCGGATCCGGCCGGGGCCACCGGCTCCAGCGGCCCCACCGGCCCCCCGGACGCCGCCTCGTCGCCAGGCGCCCGAGGGCCCGCCGGTCCGGGGAGCCCGGCCGGGACGGCCCCCGGCGGAGCGGACGCGCGGATGCCGCGCTGGCTGCCGCGCGCCGTGGTCCTCGTACTCGCCCTGGTCGCCTGCTTCCAGCTCGGCAGCTGGGCCTTCCACCAGCTCATAGGGCTGCTCGTCAACATCCTGATCGCGTTCTTCCTCGCGCTCGCGATCGAACCCGCGGTGTCCCGGATGGCGGCCCGCGGCATGCGCCGCGGGCTCGCCACCTTCCTGATGTTCCTCGCCGTGTTCGTCGCGACCGCGGGCTTCCTCGCGCTGCTCGGCTCGATGCTCGCCGGGCAGATCGTCGAGATGGTGGAAGGCTTCCCGGGCTACCTCGACCGGGTGATCAACTCCATCAACACGACGTTCCGCACCGAGCTGTCCCGGCTGGAGATCCAGGACAGCCTGCTGCGCTCCGACTGGCTGCGCAAGTACGTGCAGAACAGCGCGACCGGCGTGCTCGACGTGTCCGCCACCGTGCTCGGCGGGCTCTTCAAGCTGCTGACGATCGGGCTGTTCTCCTTCTACTTCGCGGCCGACGGACCGCGGCTGCGGCACGCGCTGTGCTCCGTACTGCCGCCCGCCAAGCAGTCCGAGGTGCTGCGCGCCTGGGAGATCGCCGTCGCCAAGACGGGCGGCTACCTCTACTCGCGCGGGCTGATGGCCCTGATCTCCGGGATCGCGCACTACATCGTGCTGGCGGTCCTCGGCGTGCCGTACGCGCCCGCGCTCGCCGTGTGGGTGGGGCTGGTCTCCCAGTTCATCCCCACCATCGGCACCTACCTCGCGGGCGCGCTGCCGGTCCTGATCGCCTTCGCGGTCGATCCCTGGTACGCGTTGTACGTCCTCGGATTCGTGGTGGTCTACCAGCAGTTCGAGAACTACGTCCTGCAGCCCAAGCTGACCTCGAAGACCGTGGACATCCACCCGGCGGTCGCCTTCGGGTCGGTCATCGCGGGCACCGCCCTGCTGGGCGCGGTCGGGGCGCTCGTCGCGATCCCGGCCGTCGCCACGCTGCAGGCGTTCCTCGGCGCGTACGTGAAGCGGTACGCGCTGACGGAGGGCGCGGCCGCCTCTACTTCCCGTCCCCGGCGCCGAGTACGGCTGCCAAGGCGTCGGTGACGGTCGCCTCGGCGGCAGCCTTGTCCACGCCGAGGCCGCTGAGCAGGCCCTCGCCGTTCTCCAGCTCCAGGAGCGCGAACAGGATGTGTTCGGTGCCGACGTAGCCGTGGCCCAGGCGCAGGGCCTCGCGGAAGGTGAGCTCCAGGACCTTCTTCGCGGACGCGTCGAACGGGACGAGGTCGGGTACCTCCGCCTGGCGCGGGGGCAGCACGGCGGCCACGGCGGCGCGTACGTCGTCCGCCGCGACCCCCTGGGCGTTCAGGGCGAGCGCCGCGAGGCCCTCGGGCTCGGACAGCAGGCCGAGGACGAGATGGTCGGTGCGGATCTCGGTGCCGCCGGCCGCGCGGGCCTCGTTCTGCGCGGCCATGACGACGTTGCGGGCGCGCGGGGTGAAGCGGCCGAAGCCCTGGTTGGGGTCGAGGCCGGGGTCGCCCTCCTTGTCCGCCTTGGGGACGAAGCGCTTCTGGGCGGCCTGGCGGGTGACGCCCATGCTGCGCCCGATGTCGGTCCAGGAGGCGCCGGAGCGGCGGGCCTGGTCGACGAAGTGCCCGATGAGGTGGTCGGCCACGTCACCGAGGTGCTCGGCGGCGACGACGGCGTCGCTGAGCTGCTCCAGGGTGTCGCTGTGGACCTTCTTGATGGCCTCGATCAGGTCGTCGAGGCGTACCGGATTGGTCATGCGAACGGGTTCCACGGAAGGGTTCGTCATGAGTGCAACCCTAGGTTGACAGTGGAGGCGCGTCAACCTTGGGTTGTCAGTCGTGGGTGGGGGTGCAGGTCGGCGCCCCCGCCGCGCGCCGCCGAGTCCGTGACGCGCGCGGCGAGGGCGGCCCCCGGCGGCCCGTGTCGGTGCCGCCCGGGTCCTGTCGGCGTACTCGGCCCGCCTCCGCGGCCGGGCCGCCCCCGCGCGTGGCGCGCTTGACAGGGAAATCGAACATCCATTCTGATGGGTTATCCACAGCCGAACCGGTCGTGGAGGCGCATTGTCAGTGGCAGGCATTAGCGTCAATGGCGTGAAGCGATCGACTCAAGCAAACCGGGTGGAACCCATGGCAGGCACCGACCGCGAGAAGGCTCTCGACGCCGCGCTCGCACAGATTGAACGGCAATTCGGCAAGGGTGCGGTCATGCGCCTCGGCGACAAGCCGAACGACCCCATCGAGGTCATCCCCACCGGGTCGACCGCGCTGGACATCGCCCTCGGCGTCGGCGGGCTGCCCCGCGGCCGCGTGATCGAGGTGTACGGTCCGGAGTCCTCCGGTAAGACGACCCTGACCCTGCACGCCGTGGCCAACGCGCAGAAGGCCGGCGGCACCGTCGCCTTCGTGGACGCCGAGCACGCGCTCGACCCCGAGTACGCGAAGGCCCTCGGCGTCGACACCGACAACCTCATCCTGTCGCAGCCGGACACCGGCGAGCAGGCGCTGGAGATCGTGGACATGCTCGTCCGCTCCGGTGCCCTCGACCTGATCGTCATCGACTCCGTGGCGGCCCTGGTGCCGCGCGCCGAGATCGAGGGTGAGATGGGCGACTCGCACGTGGGTCTCCAGGCCCGCCTGATGAGCCAGGCGCTCCGGAAGATCACCGGTGCGCTCAACCAGTCCAAGACCACCGCGATCTTCATCAACCAGCTCCGCGAGAAGATCGGTGTGATGTTCGGCTCGCCGGAGACCACCACCGGTGGCCGCGCGCTGAAGTTCTACGCCTCCGTGCGTCTGGACATCCGCCGCATCGAGACCCTCAAGGACGGCACGGACGCGGTCGGCAACCGCACCCGCGTCAAGGTGGTCAAGAACAAGGTCGCGCCGCCGTTCAAGCAGGCCGAGTTCGACATCCTCTACGGCCACGGCATCAGCCGCGAGGGCGGTCTGATCGACATGGGCGTCGAGCACGGCTTCGTGCGCAAGGCCGGCGCCTGGTACACGTACGAGGGCGACCAGCTCGGCCAGGGCAAGGAGAACGCGCGGAAGTTCCTCTGCGACAACCCCGCCCTCTCCGACGAGATCGAGCGGAAGATCAAGGAGAAGCTGGGCGTGGGCGTCCGCAAGGACGCCGAGACCGCAGAGGGCACTGCCGCGGCCGACGCCACGGCCGCCGCCGTGCCCGCCCCGGCGACGAAGGCCAAGACGACGGCCAAGGCCGCCGTGGCCAAGAGCTGACCCGTGCGGGAGCAGGAAGGGGGCGGTGAGGACCGGAGCGGCCGGGAGCGCCGCCAGGAACTGCCGCCCCAGAGCCCCGAGGAGCAGGCGCGGGCGATCTGTCTGCGCCTGCTCACGGGGAGCCCGCGCACCCGGCGCCAGCTCGCGGATGCCCTGGACAAGCGGGGCATCCCCGAGGAGGTGTCGCAGCAGGTCCTCTCCCGGTACGAGGAGGTGGGCCTGATCGACGACGCCGCCTTCGCCGGGGCCTGGGTCGAGTCCCGGCACCGCGGCCGGGGCCTGGCCCGGCGGGCGCTCGCACAGGAGCTCCGGACCAAGGGGGTACACGCCACCCTGGTGGAAGAGGCCCTGGAGCAGCTTGACTCCGACCAGGAGGAACAGACCGCCCGCGAGCTCGTGGAGCGCAAGCTCCGCGCCACCCGGGGCCTGGAGCGCGACAAGCGGATCCGGCGGCTCGCCGGAATGCTCGCCCGCAAGGGATACCCGGAGGGCATGGCCCTGCGAGTGGTCCGCCGCGCGCTGGAGGCGGAGGGCGAAGAAGCCGACGATCTGGGGTACCCGGGGTAGGACCGGACCCCGGCCGCCCACGCTGGACGGGGCCACGGCCACGGCCCAGGGCGTGCCGTCAGGGGGGAGCCGTCACCGGGAGGCCCGCCGACTTCCAGGCCTGGAAGCCGCCGGTCAGGTCCGTGGCGCGGTGGAGGCCCAAGGCGTGGAGGGAGGCTGCCGCGAGGCTGGAGGCGTACCCCTCGTTGCAGATCACCACCACCTGGAGGTCATGGCTCGTGGCCTCCGCGACGCGATGGCTGCCCCGCGGGTCCAGGCGCCACTCCAGTTCGTTGCGCTCGACCACCAGCGCCCCCGGGATCAGGCCGTCGCGGTCCCGCAGCGCCTGGTAGCGGATGTCAACCAGGAGCGCGCCGGAGCGGGAGGCGGCGTACGCCTCCCGCGGGTCGAGGCGGGTGTAGTTCGCGCGGACCCGCTCCAGCAGTTCGTCGATGCCGACCGGGGCGCTCACTGCCAGTCCGCCGGACGCTCGACGTGCTCCAGGCTGAGCACCGGTCCGCTGCGGCTGTAACGACGGATCAGCGGGAGCGGCGGGTAGTAGGCGTGCACGGAGATCGCGTGCTCGTCCGGGGACTCGTTCAGGACCTCGTGCACGTGGTGCTCCCCGAAGGCCCGCCCGGTGCCCGCGCCCAGGCTGCGGCTGCGGTCCAGTCCGGAGTCGAGCTCCAGGGACCGCCACCCCTCGGAGGGCAGGCGTACGGCGAGCGCGTGCTCGGTGAGCCGGCCCCGGGCGGTGGCGAACGCGCCCCGCGACTCGGCGTGGTCGTGCCAGCCGGTGCCGGTCCCCGGTGGCCAGCCGATCAGCCACGCCTCGCTGCCGGAAGGCCCGTCCAGCCGGATCCAGGTGCGGCCCTGCGGGTCGAGCGGCAGGGAGGCGACGAGTTCGGCGTCGGCCGCGGTGCGCAGGGCGAAGCCGAGGAGTTCGGCGGACGTAGGGCCCCCGGCCAGCACGGGCTCAGGGGTGTAGGCGGGTGCAGACATGGAAGTGGACCGTTCCTGGGGTTCGCGGAAGTGCGCGCCGGCCGGTGACGGCACGCGGCGCGCAGGGGGAAAGGCGAATCAGCAGGAAGGGCGACACACGCAGCCCGCGTAGCGGAGCAGGTCCATATGGACCCTCCGCCACAGGCGCACGTCGTTGCCGGTCATGTCCGCGAGTGAACCACGAGACCGCGGGACGGTCAATCGATCACCGCGGTCGGCGTCGTGGCGGACGAGGGGGCCGTTACCCGGGACACGGGCGCGCCCGCCCGGACCGCGTCCGCCGCCTCGTACAGTTCGGCCGGCCGCACGCCCGCGAAGGTCGCCGCCAGATGGCCGTCGGGCCGGATCAGGAGCACGGTGTGCGCCGGGGCCCCCGGGTAGCCGTCCGCGACCAGCAGATCGGTGCGGACCGGCAGCGCGCTCACGGCCGCCGCGAGGCGGGGCATCAGACCGGCGCCGAGCCAGTGGCGCCGGTCCCAGACCCCGGTGCCCGGCGCGACCAGGACCACCAGCAGCCGCCCCTGTCCCAGCAGGTCGCGCAGCGGCACGGTCGACCCGTCGGGCGCGGTCACCGGTACGTTCGCCACCGGGCCGCCGGGTTCCGTGGCCGTCGGGACCTCGCGTACGGCCACCGGCGGGGCGTACGCCGGCGCCGCACCCAGCGGCCCCCGCCCCAGGTGGCCGTCGGTGAGCAGGGATTCGGCGGATCGCGAGGCGCCGGGCAGGTAGGTGCGAAGGCCGCCGCCGGCGCGAAGCACCGGCATCGCCTGGTCGGCCGCGCGCAGCCGGGCGGCGACCGCGGTGCGCCGCTCGCCCTCGTAGCTGTCGAGCAGTTCCTCGGAGGCCCCCTGGTGCCAGGCCAGGGACAGCTTCCACGCGAGGTTCTCGGCGTCCCGCAGCCCCTCCTCCACCCCTTGGGTGCCGAGGGCGCCCAGCAGGTGTGCGGCGTCCCCGGCGAGGAAGGCGCGGCCGTCGCGCCAGCGACGCGCGAGGCGGTGGTGCAAGGTGTGGACCCCGGTGTCGATGAGGTCGTACGGGGGAGTCGTGCCCCCGCACCACACCGCGAGGGTGTCCCGGATGAGGGTCACCAGCGCGTCGGGCGTGACGAGATCCCCGCGCGCCGGGAGCAGCCAGTCCAGGCGCCACACCCCGTCGGGCAGCGGCCGGGAGGTGACCTCCTCGGGTCCGGACGGCGGGTTGCGGTGCAGCAAGGCCTCGCCGGGCCACGGCAGTTCGGTGCGCAGGGCGGCCACGGCGCAGCGCTCCACGGCGGTGCGGCCGGGGAAGCGGATGCCGAGCAGCTTGCGCACGGTGGACCGGGCGCCGTCGCAGCCGACCAGGTAACTCCCGCGCCACCACGTGGCCTGCGCGCCCCGGGTGTGCGCGGTGACCCCGCGGTCGTCCTGCTCCACGGAGTCCAGCCGGCTGTCGGTGACCAGCTGGACGAGCGGGTGCGCGGTGGCGGCCTCGCGCAGGCCGCGCGTCAGGGCGTGCTGCGGCAGGTGCAGCGGAGCCGGGCCGTCGTCGAAGGTGCTGCGCTGCGCGGGGCGGCTGCGCCGCATGGTGCGCCAGGCGGCGAAGTACGCCCCCTCGTAGCGCAGGGTCGTACAGCCCAGCCGGTGCGCCATGGCCGCGGTGTCGGCGTGCAGGACGACCGTACGGGCGGGACGGGACTCCTCGTTGCCGGGCCCTTCGTCGAGCACGACGGAGGGTACGCCCTGGCCGGCCAGGGCGAGGGACAGCGCCAGGCCCACGGGCCCCGCGCCGACGACGATCACCGGGTCCATGATGTGGCTCCCGGTGTCCGGTATGTGATCACAGAACGTATGCAACCGACTGAAGGTGCCCGCGTCAAGTGACACCCGTCCGGACAACGCCGTGTGGTGCGGCGGAAGAGTCCCGCCGCACCACACGTGTCGTGCCAGTGTACTGACCGGGCGTCAGGGTGCCTTGCCCACGCCGGCGGCGCCGCCCGCGTCGACTTCGGCCACATCGGCCTCGACCACGGCGCCCGTGCCCTTCTTCGACTGGCGCAGCCGCTTCTCCAGCCAGGAGGCCAGAGTGGTCAGGGCGAAGTTCACCACGATGTACAGCAGGCCGATCACGACCATGGTCGCGATGGTGTTGCTGTAGTTGGCGGAGATCTGCCGGTTCATCGACATCAGGTCGGCGAAGCCCAGGAACGCGCCGCCGAGCGCGGTGTCCTTGAGGATCACCACGAGCTGGCTGACCAACGCGGGCAGCATCGCCGTGACGGCCTGCGGGACCAGGATGTACGCCATCATCTGGCCCTTGCGCATGCCGATTGCCTTGGCCGCGTCCGTCTGGCCGCGCGGCAGCGACAGGATGCCGGCCCGGACGATCTCGGCGATGACCGCCGCGTTGTACAGGACGAGACCGGTGACCACCGCGTACAGCGGCCGCAGGTCGGAGCTGACCGTGCCGAGCATGACGTACAGCGCGGAGCTGAAGATCATCAAGATGAGGACCGGGATGGCGCGGAAGAACTCCACGACCGCGCCGACCGGGACCCGCACCCATGCGTGCTCGGAGAGCCGGGCGATGCCGAGGAGTGCGCCGAGCGGCAGTGCGATCACCATGGCGATCACGCCGGCCTTGAGGGTCTCACCGAGGCCGGGCAGCAGGAACGTCGTCCAGATCTGGCTGTCCGTGACGAACGGGGACCACTTGTCGGCCTCGAGCTGGTTCTTCTCGGCCATCCGGTCCAGGATCCACCACAGGGCCAGCGCGACGAGTACCGCGAAGACGCCTGTGTAGATCCAGTTGCGAACCTTGGCCTTGGGGCCGGGGGTGTCGTACAGAACGGAAGTCATCGCTTCACCGCCACTCGCTTGGCCACCCAGCCCAGCAGCAGGCCGGTGGGCAGGGTCAGCAGGACGAAGCCGAGAGCGAAGACCGCGAAGACAGCGAAGATCGCGTCCGCCTCGTTCTCCAGCATTTCCTTCATCAGCAGGGCCGCCTCGGCCACGCCGATCGTCGCCGCCACCGTGGTGTTCTTGGTGAGGGCGATCAGTACGTTCGTCAGGGGCCCGATGACCGCACGGAAGGCCTGGGGGAGCACGATCAGGGTGAGCACCTGGAAGAAGCTCAGCCCCAGCGCGCGGGCCGCCTCGGCCTGCCCCACGGGCACGGTGTTGATGCCCGAGCGCAGCGCCTCACAGACGAACGTGCCGGTGTAGGCGATCAGACCCAGGATCGCGAGGCGGAAGCCGATCTCCTTGGAGGTTCCGCCGCCGAGCGTGATGCTCAGGGTCTGGTACAAGCCCAGCGAGCAGCCGAGGATCAGCAGGGTCAACGGCGTGTTGCGCACGACGTTGACGTACGCGGTACCGAAGCCCCGCATCAGCGGGACCGGACTGACCCGCATCCCGGCCAGCATCAGGCCCCAGATCAGGGAGCCGACCGCGGAGTAGAGGGTGAGCTGAACGTTCACCCAGAACGCTCCGAGCACGTCGTACTGCCCGGAAGTAAGAAAGTCGAACACGTTGCCCTGCGCTCTCCCCAGGATGGCCGGTGAGGCACGCCGCCGCCCCAGACCGGCGGGCGGCGGCGTCCCTCACCGATGAATCAGCTGCCTTCGGTGATCTGCGGGGCCGGGTCCGCCTTGTAGCCGGCGGGACCGAAGTTCGCGTCCACCGCCTTCTGCCAGGAACCGTCCTCGACCATCTTCTTCAGCGCGGCGTTGACCTTGGTCTGGAGCTCCTTGTCGCCCTTCTTCAGACCGATGCCGTAGGGCTCGTCGCTGAGCTTCAGACCGGCGAGCTTGAACTTGCCCTTGTTCTTCTCCTGCGCCGCGAAGCCGGCGAGGATCGAGCCGTCCGTGGTGACCGCGTCGACGGCCTTGTTCTCCAGGCCGGTCAGGCACTCGGAGTAGCCCGGGTACTCCTGCAGGTCGGCCTCGGGGGCCAGCTTGGTCTTGACGTTCTGCGCGGAGGTGGAGCCGGTGACCGAGCAGAGCTTCTTCTTGTTGAGGTCCTCGGCCTTGGTGATCGAGTTGTCGTCGGCGCGGACCAGCAGGTCCTGGTGGGCCAGGAAGTACGGGCCGGCGAAGTCGACGCGCTGCTTGCGCTTCTCGTTGATCGTGTAAGTGGCGACGACCAGCTTCACGTCACCGTTGGAGATCAGGTTCTCGCGCTCGGCGCTGACGGCCTGCTTGAACTCGATCTGGTCGGGCTGGTAGCCGAGCTCCTTGGCCACGTACTTCGCGACGTCGACGTCGAAGCCGGTGTACTTGCCGTCCGGGGTCTTGAGGCCCAGACCGGGCTGGTCGAACTTGATGCCGACGACGATCTTGTCCTTCTTGGCGTCACCGGACGCACCGCCGTCACTGGCGGCCTTGTCGCTGCCGCCACAGGCGGTCGCGGTCAGGGCGAGAGCAACGGCGACGGCCGCGGCCGCGGCAGCCTTGGAGATCTTCATGGTGAACTTCCCTCGGATGAGACGTTGTTGAACGACGAGCGACGCGTACGGGCGCATGCGCGGGCAGGCCGAAGCCGGCCCGGCGGTGGTCCGTCACCGGATGACTACCAGACCGGACTCTCAGTGGTGCAGGATCTTCGACAGGAAGTCCTTGGCCCGGTCGCTGCGCGGGTTGCTGAAGAACTGCTCGGGGGCGGCCTCTTCGACGATCTTTCCGTCGGCCATGAAGACGACGCGGTTGGCCGCGGAGCGGGCGAAGCCCATCTCGTGCGTGACGACCACCATCGTCATTCCCTCCCGGGCGAGCTGCTGCATGACCTCCAGCACCTCGTTGATCATTTCCGGGTCGAGCGCCGAGGTCGGCTCGTCGAACAGCATCACCTTCGGCTCCATGGCCAGCGCACGGGCGATCGCCACGCGCTGCTGCTGGCCGCCGGAGAGCTGCGCCGGGTACTTGTCGGCCTGAGAGCCGACACCGACCCGGTCCAGCAGGGCCAGGGCCTTCTCGCGCGCCTCGGCCTTGTCCGTCCCGCGGACCTTGACCTGGCCCAGCATGACGTTCTCCAGCACCGTCTTGTGCGCGAAGAGATTGAACGACTGGAACACCATGCCGACGTCGGCGCGCAGCCGGGCGAGTTCCCTGCCCTCCGAGGGCAGCTCCTTGCCGTCGAGCGTGATGGTGCCGGAGTCGATCGTCTCCAGCCGGTTGATGGTCCGGCACAGCGTGGACTTGCCCGATCCCGAAGGACCGATCACCACGACGACCTCACCGCGGGCAATGCTCAGTTCGATGTCCTGAAGCACGTGCAGCGCGCCGAAGTGCTTGTTGACGTTGCTCAGTACAACCAGGTCGTCCGCGGCACCGGCCGCGTCCTGCACGTCCTTGGTCACTGATACTCCGCTCATCGGCTTCTTGCTCCGTCCTCCTCGGTTGGGAGGACAGTAGTGACGTGACGCGCACAACGTCATCACATCTGAGGGAGAATTGAGCATAACGATCCGGCCTCGCCCGGATACGCTCCGTGCGCGGCACCGGCGTGGCACCCGGTTCCGTCGTACCGGGTCCATAACGGTAGGCGCGCCGGACCGGAACCCCCTTGACGTGGGCGTCCGCATCGGCATGGATGCAGGGTGGCCCTGCAACGTACGGAATCCGAAGACCGAGAGAAGGAGAGGGGGACGACTTGAGACTGCTGCTCGTCGAGGACGACGACCACGTCGCCGCCGCCCTGTCCGCGATCCTCGCCCGGCACGGCTTCCAGGTCACCCACGCCCGTAACGGCGAGGAGGCCCTGCAGGCCCTGCTGCCC
Organism: Streptomyces sp. NPDC056224; assembly: GCF_042267665.1. Classification (NCBI taxonomy): domain Bacteria; kingdom Bacillati; phylum Actinomycetota; class Actinomycetes; order Kitasatosporales; family Streptomycetaceae; genus Streptomyces; species Streptomyces sp. NPDC056224. The sequence continues at coordinate 20,247 of NZ_JBHJTK010000041.1, read as the reverse complement.
GCCGGAGCCAAGCCGGCCGCGCCTCCGTACGGGGTGATCCTGCTCGACCTCGGCCTGCCCGACCAGGACGGCTACGAGGTGTGCGGCAAGATCCGCAAGCGCACCGCCACGCCCGTCATCATGGTGACCGCGCGGGCCGACGTGCGCTCCCGCATCCACGGCCTGAACATGGGCGCCGACGACTACGTGACCAAGCCCTACGACACCGGCGAGCTCCTCGCCCGCATCCACGCCGTCGCCCGGCGCACCGGCGCCTCCGAGGAGGCCGCCGCCACCGGGGCGGGCAACCCCGCCGTCGTCAGGCTCGGCCCCGTCAGCATCGAGCTGCCCACCCGCCGGGTCAGCGTCGACGGCGCGGACGTACCCCTCACCCGCAAGGAGTTCGACCTGCTGGCCCTGCTCGCGCAGCGGCCCGGCGTCGTCTTCCGCCGCGAGCAGATCATCAGCGAGGTCTGGCGCACCAGCTGGGAGGGGACCGGGCGCACCCTGGAGGTCCACGTCGCCTCGCTGCGCTCCAAGCTGCGCATGCCCGCCCTCATCGAGACCGTCCGCGGGGTGGGCTACCGGCTCGTCGCCCCGGCCGCCCCCTAGCGGGGTCCCGTCGTGCGCGCCAGGCTCCTCCCGCTGCTCGTCGTCCTCATGGCGGGCACGCTCCTCGCGCTGGGCTTCCCGCTCGCCGTGAGCCTGGCCGCCGGGCAGCAGCAGCGGGTGGTCGTCGACCGCATCGACGACAGTGCCCGCTTCGCCGCCCTGGCCCAGTTCGTCATCGACGCCGAGGGCGCCGGATCCACCGGCGCCGGCGAGCGCCGCGACATCCTCCAGCTCGAACTGGCCCGCTACCAGGAGCTGTACGGCATCCGCGTCGGCATCTTCCGCCGCGACGACAACGCCATCGCCCGCTCCCCCAGCTGGTGGGAGCTGCCCGAGGGCGGAGAGGGCCGCCGCGCCTTCGAGGAGGCGCTCGCCGGGCGGCGCAGCCACGATCCGCCGCAGGTGTGGCCCTGGCAGGCCCACGGCAAGCTGCTCGTCGCCTCCCCCGTGGTCCTCGACGGGGACGTGGTCGCCGTCGTCGCCACCGAGTCGCCCACCGACCTCATGCGCGCCCGGATCCTCAGGGGCTGGCTGCTCATCGCGAGCGGGCTCGCCGCCGCCATGCTGGTCGCCTTCGGCGCCGCCCTGCGGCTCACCAGCTGGGTCCTCAAGCCCGTGCGGACCCTCGACGCCGCCGCCCACGGGATCGCCACCGGGCGGATGAACTCGCGGGTCGCGGCCGCCGGCGGACCGCCGGAACTCCAACGCCTGGCCGCTTCGTTCAACGAGATGGCCGACAACGTCGAAGAGGTACTGGAGCAGCAGCGGGCGTTCGTCGCGGACGCCTCCCACCAGCTGCGCAACCCGCTCGCTGCGCTGCTCCTGCGGATCGAGCTGCTCGCCCTCGAACTCCCCGAGGGCAACGAGGAGATCGCTTCCGTGCGCGCCGAGGGCAAGCGCCTGACGCAGGTCCTCGACGACCTGCTGGACCTGGCGCTGGCCGAGCACACCTCCGCCGAGATCAGCCTCACCGACATCGGGGCGCTGACCGCCGAGCGCGTCGCCTCCTGGCGTCCGTACGCCGAGGAGAAGGGCGTACGGCTCACGGAGGCGGGCCGGTCCGCCGTCGCCGGCTGGGCCGACCCCATCGCCCTGTCCAGTGCGCTCGACGCCGTCATCGACAACGCCCTGAAGTTCACCCCCGCGGGTGAGGAGGTCGAGGTGTCCGTCGAGGCCGCCGGGCGCAGCGTCCGCGTGGTCGTGGCCGACCGCGGCCCCGGCCTCAACGAGGACGAGCTGCTCCGTGTCGGCGACCGGTTCTGGCGCAGCGGCCGCCACCAGAACATCAAGGGCTCCGGGCTCGGCCTGTCGATCTCCCGCGCCCTGCTAGCCGCGGGCGGCGGGTCCCTCACGTACGAGACGAACCCGCCCCACGGGCTGCGGGTGACGGTGACCGTGCCGCGCACCGACCCCCACTCCTCCTGACGGACCTACCAGGCGAGGGCGGTGCGGGCCGGGGCGGAGACCGCGTAGAGCTCGTCCACGGCCCGGACCTCCAAGGCGGCCGCGGGCTCCCGGCCGGACCGGGGTACGGCGGCCAGGTAGAGAGCGGTGCCACAGGTACCGCCGAGAAAGCGCCGGGTACCGTCGGGCAGGACCCGGGACACCTCGTAGTGCCGGACCGGACCGGCCGCCCGGCGCCACGACAGGCGCAGCCAGACCCGGTCGTCCTGGCGGGCCGCGGCGTCCACGGTCAGGGCGGCGGGGGACGCCGGGCGCCGGCCGGCGGCGGCGTCGCGTAGCGACAGGGCCCCGAGCCGCCAGACCACGGGTCTCTTCCCGCGTCCGGTGATCCGCACGGCCAGTCCGTACGCCGTCTGCCCGGCCAGGGCCCCGAGCCCGATCCGCGACCGGTGCCAGTCCAGCCCCGACCCCGCGCCGGGGGTCCGCGCGCGGATCCACGTGTACGGGACCCGCTCGCCCGGAGCCGCCGGCTCACGGGTGGCCACGCCGACCTCCACCGCGACCGGGCCCGACTCGGTGGCGTGCACCAGCTCCAGGACGGTGGACCGGGTGAGGGGGAGCCGGGTGGAGTGCAGCCCTACGGCCGCCGGTGCGGTCAGGGTGCCCTCGACGAGCAGGCTGGAGCCGCCGCGCCAGGCTCGTGCGAAGTCCAGGGTCACGGCGGGCCGCTCACCGGCGGTGTCCACGACCCAGCGGCGGCCCGGCAGCCGGTCCTGGAGCCCGAGGTGGTTCCAGGGCGTGTCGGACACGGCCACGCCGTCCTCGTACCAGCGCTCCCCGTGCCCGGTGTTGAAGGCGCAGGCGAAGGGCAGCGCGGTGACCGTGGACCGGTCGGCGACGGCCGTGGCGGGGGCCCGCCAGTCCGTTTCGGGCACCGGGCGGGCGGGGTCCAGCGACTCCCCCGTCCAGAACCGGTCGTCGGCGCGGTGGAAGGCCCCGGGGGAGCGGTCGGTGAGGTGGTTTCGGGTCCACTCGGGCCGGTAGAAGCCGTAGCTGACGACGTGGTCGCCCTCGCGAGGGATGATCGCGTCCCAGCGGACGGCGGAATTCCAGCCGTTGGCCTCCGTGTCCACGGCGGCCCACAATTCGTGGCGCGAGCGGCCGAGGCGCTGCGCGAGCGCGCCGGACGCGGCCAGGGTCTGCGGCGTCCAGCGGAAGTCGACGAACATCGTGTCCGCGACCCTCCCGGCACGGTCCTCGAAGAACTCCTGGTTGAGCTCGTTGAGGGCGCCCTGCCAGCCGACCCGGCCGGTGGTGTCCATTGCGTCGTACCAGGTGATCCGCAGGCCGTGGGGCTCGCCCGCCGCGCGCAGGGCCCGGAGGAACTCCTGCATCCTGGAGGCGAGTTCGCTGTCGCCGCCGTCGGTCTCGGCATTGACGAACCAGCCGTCGAAGCCGTATGCGCCCGCCACCCGCACCAGCTGCTCCGCGATCGGGAAACGGCCCAGGGAGTCGCGCTGGACCAGGTCGCGGGTCCACTGGAGGTCCCCGCCGTAGGGCGCGGGCGGCAGGAACACGTTGCCCAGGACGCGGACCCCGTTGCGGTGGGCGGCGTCGACCACGGGCGCGTTCGGCGCGAGCACGATGCCCTCGCCGGAGGAGCCGCCCCAGAAGACCAGCTCGTCGATGTACGCCCAGTGCGTGAGCGCGTAGTAGTCGGCGGTCGCCGAGCCCTGGGACGGGTTCTGCGCGGTGGGCCCGAAGGAGACGAGGGAGGCGATCTTGGCCTGCCCGGCGCGGGCGCCCGGATGCGGTGGCACCGGCGTGAAGCGCGGCGCGAGCGGCACGGTCGCGGTGTTGTGGGCGAGATCGGGGTCGCTCTCCGGAGTCCACCGCTTGAGCGAGCGCCACACGACCCCGGGGCCGGGGGCGCCCTCGGGGAGCGAGTCGGGGAACCAGTACGAGGCGTACGGGGCCAGGTCGGCGGGGGCCGGTGGGGCCGGTGGGGCCGGGGCAGCGGGCGCGGCCCAGGCGGCGGGCGCGAGGGCCGGGGCGCCCAGCAGCGCGGCCGCCCCGGCCCCGGCGGCCAGTACGGCGCGCCGGGTCGGCGGCCGAACGGAGGAGGGCACGGGCACGGGCGCGGGCTCGGGCGCGGGCTCGGGTGTACGGGGATCGACTCCGTTGCCGGTCTCGGACATACGGGCTCCTCCGGAAGGGGGCGTCAGGTCAGGTCGGGGACGCGCAGTACCTCGGTGATGCCGCGTGCGGAAAGGTGCGCGGGATCCTCGGCGAGCTCGGCCAGCACCACCGCGGGCCGTACCCCGTCCGCGGTGAGCGCCGCCCAGGCCTCGAAGAACGCGCCGCCCGGAGCGCAGACCGAACGCCGCGGCGCCGCCTCCGCCCCGCCGACGTCGACCGCCAGCGCGGTGGACCGTACGGCCGGCCGGTGCTCGCGGCCCCGCCACCGCTCGGTGATCCGCGCGATGGCGGCGCCGGCCGGCTTGGTCCGGCGGTCGTTGGTGAGCAGGCCGAGGCCGTACTCCAGCTCCGGGAAGTCGGCGAGCCCGCGCGACACGTCGTGCGAGCACCACCAGGTCACGCCCCACACGTCCGGGCAGTCCAGCGCGTTCGCCACGGTGGCCTCGGTGAACCGGGCCGCGCGCTCCTCGCCGATCAGCGGCGCGGGAGCGCCGACCTCCTGCAGCCACACCGGCCGGTGCGGGTCCAGCGCCCAGGCCTTCGACAGCTCGATCAGGTACGCGGCGTGGTGCTCGGTCGCCGTCCCCGCCGGTCCGTGGCGCTGTGCGGTGCCGTTGAACACCCAGGAGTGCACGGCGGTGGCCGCACCCAGCCGCGCGGCCTGGGCGACGGTGAAGGGGTGCCCGTCCCGGTACCAGGCGGCGTCGTACTCGGCGTGCAGGTGGAACCGCCCGGGCGCCCCCTCCTCGCAGGCGGCGAGCATCCGCTCCAGCCAGTGGCCCGCCTGCTCCCGGGTGATCACGTCGGGGTCGGGGTGGGGGGCGCCGGCGAACTGGTTGATCTCGTTGCCCACCGTCATGCCCAGGAAGTTCGGCCGGTCGGCGAGGGCGCCGGCCAGCGTGCGCAGGTACTCCTCCTGGCCGGCTACCACGTCCGGGTCGGTGAAGATGTTGCGCCGGTGCCAGGTCCGGGTCCAGGCGGGTAGGAAGTCGAAGCTCGACAAGTGGCCCTGCAGGCCGTCCACGCCGACGTCGAGGCCGCGCTCGGCGGCCGCATCGGCGAGCGCGACCAGCTGCTCGACCGCGCGCGGCCGGACCAGCGTCCGGTTCGGCTGGAACACCGGCCACAGCGGGAACACGCGGACGTGGTCCAGCCCGAGCGCGGCGATCGAGTCGAGGTCGGCCCTGACCTCGTCGAGGTCGAAGTCCAGCCAGTGGTGGAACCAGCCGCGGGACGGCGTGTAGTTGGCGCCGAATCGGAGCGCGTGTCCGTGCACGAGGCGTCCTGGAGTTCTGGGGAGTTCACCGGGTGGGCCACAACCTGCCGGTGCGGACGGGGAAAGTCAACAGCGCCTCAAGGCCGCTTACTTATGCGCTTCAGTCCTGCTGGCACAAGGGTTCTGTTCATCAGAACCTCTGGAAACTAATGCGCTTTAGCTGCGCCCGGCCGCAAAGTGACGGACGAAAATGGACAGCGGTATTTCGGTCACGGCCTCCCGCCGGGGCGCGATCGCGTACGGTCTGGCCATCGCAGTCCGCGTCACCGGAGGATGAGGCAGGCCATGGCCCGCAGACCCACGATCAAGGACATCGCCCGCCGGGCGGGGGTGTCGGAGAGCGCCGTGTCCTTCGCGCTCAACGACCGGCCGGGCGTGTCCCAGGACACCCGTGCCCGGATCCGCCGCGTCGCGGAAGAGCTCGGCTGGCAGGCCAACAGCGCCGCCCGCGCGCTGTCCGGCGAGCGCTCCGGGGCCGTCGGACTCGTCCTCGCGCGGCCCGCGCACACGCTCGGGGTCGAGTCCTTCTTCCTCCAGCTCGTCTCGGGCATACAGGAGGTGCTCTCCGCCGCCCGGACCGCCCTGCTGTTCCAGGTCGTCGAGGACATCGACGCCGAATGCGCCGTCTACCGCCGCTGGTGGGCCGAGCGGCGGGTCGACGGTGTCCTCGTCGTCGACCCGCGCATGACGGACCCGCGACCGGAGCTCCTCCGGCAGCTGGCCCTGCCGGCCGTCATGGTGGGTGGAGAGCCCTCCCGCGACCCCTCCCGCGACCGCTCCCGCGACCCCTCCCGCCCCGCGGACACCCTCTCCTCGGTCCGGGCCGACGACGCCGGGGCCATGGCCCAGGTCCTGGACCACCTCCACGGGCTGGGCCACCGCCGGATCGTCCACATCGCCGGGCTCCCGGGCCTCGCCCACACGGCCCGCCGGATCGAGTCGCTGCGGACCGAGGCCGCACGCCGCGGCCTCGGTCCCGACCGGGTGCGCTCCGTGGTGACCGACTACTCCGACGCCGAGGGCGCGGCGGCCACCCGCCGGGTCCTCGCCGAGCCCGAGCCCCCCACCGCGCTCGTCTACGACAACGACGTGATGGCCGTCGCCGGGATCGCGGTCGCCGCCGAACTGGCCGTCCCCGTACCGGGCAGGCTCTCGATCGTCGCCTGGGACGACTCCGCGCTCTGCCGGGTCACCCACCCCCGGCTCACCGCCCTCGTGCGGGACACCGCGGGCTTCGGCCGCCTCGCCGCCGAGGAACTCCTCGCCGTCCTCGCGGGAGGACCGGCCGGGGTGCGCCAGAGCGAGCAACCGCGCCTGCAACCGCGCGAGAGTACGGCCGCGCCCGCGGCGCATACTGAATCCTGACCCCTTCCTGGAGCCGCCACCGTGACCACCCCCACCACCGCCCCCCGCCCCACACCGCGAGCCGGCGCCGCGGCCGACGGCCTGACGGTGGCGATCGACATCGGCGGAACGAAGATCGCCGGGGCGCTGGTGCACCCCGACGGCACGATGTCGGCCACGACCCGCCGCCCGACCCCGCGCGGTGCGGACAGGGACGAGGACGCCGTCATGGCGGCGGTGGCCGAGGTCGTCGCCGAGCTGTCCCGCTCGCCGCTGTGGCCGTCGGCGGTCCGCTGCGGGATCGGCAGCGCCGGCCCGGTGGACGCCTCCCGGGGCACGGTCAGCCCGGTCAACATCGGGGCGTGGCGGGAGTTCCCGGTCCAGGCCCGGGTCGAGGCGGAGCTCGCGGCGCGCGGGGCACGAGGGGCGCGCGGGGCGGCGGTGCCGACCGTACTGGCCGGTGACGGCGTGGCGATGACCGCGGCGGAACACTGGCTGGGCGCGGCCCGGGGCCACGCGAACGCGCTGTGCATGGTGGTCTCCACCGGCGTCGGCGGCGGCCTCATCCTGAACAACCGGCTCCACCCCGGCCCCACCGGCAACGCCGGTCACATCGGCCACATCAGCGTCGCCTTCGACGGGGAACCCTGCGCCTGCGGCGGCCACGGCTGCGTCGAGTCGATCGCCTCCGGCACCGCCATCGCCCGCTGGGCCCTGGCCCAGGGCTGGACCCCGGCCGAGCCAGGCGGCGACGCCTCGGCGGCCGGCGTGGCCGAGGCCGCCGAGGCGGGCGACCCGGTCGCCCTGGCCGCCTTCGACCGCGCGGGCCGCGCCCTGGCGGCCGCCATCGCGGCCACCGCGACCCTCGTCGAGACGGACATCGCGGTCATCGGGGGCGGTGTCGCCGCCTCCGGCGAGACCCTCTTCGCCCCGATCCGCAGGCACCTCGCCGCCTACGCCACGCTGTCCTTCGCGCGCGGTGTGCGGGTGGTCCCGGCGAGCCTGGGCACGCACGCGGGCCTGATCGGAGCGGCCGCCGCCGCGACGATGCTCCTGCCGTCCTCGTGACGGCCGGGGCTCAGGGCTTGACCGAGCGGTAGTACCGCATCGCGCCCTCGTGCAGGTCGAGAGGGGCGGTGTAGATGGCCGTCCGGAGGTCCACGAGCTGCGCCGCGTGCACCTCGTGCCCGATGCCGTCGCGGCTGAGGATCACCGTCCGCGTGAACCGCTCCGTCAGCTCGGGGTCCATCTTCTCCGTGGTCACCAGCAGGTTCGGCACCGCCAGGGTCGCCACCGCGCTGGTGTTGCGCGCCCGCGCGTAGGCGTCCTGCGGCATCACGGCCGCCCGGTAGTAGCGCGCCGGGCTTCCGCTCGCCTGCAGCGGCTCCACCAGGTCGCCGAGCTGCACGAGCCGGATGTCGAACCGTTCCGAGAGCTCGCGCACCGCGTTCGTGGGGAGGCCGCCGGACCAGAAGAACGCGTCGATCCGGCCGGCCTCCAGCTCGGCCGGCATGGTGTCGATGCCGATGGACACCGGGGTGATGTCATGGGCCGAATCCAGCCCGGCCGCCGTCAGCAGCCGGTCGGAGATCAGCCGCACCCCGGATCCCGCCTGGCCTATCGCGACGCGCTTGCCGCGCAGGTCCCGCGTCGACTGCACCGGCGACCCGGCGGGGACGACCAACTGCACGTAGTCGTCGTAGAGCCGCGCGCAGCCGCGCAGGTCGTCCGCCCCGGGCTTGCGCTCCTGCCGGTACTTGGCGACCGCGTCGGCCGTGGCCACCGTGAAGTCCGCCTCCCCGGCGGCCACCCGCTGGAGGTTCTGCTGCGAGCCCTCGCTGGTCTCCAGCCGCACGCTCATCCCGGGCATGTCCTGCCGCAGCTGCTGCTCCAGCAGCTGCCCGTACCGGTGGTAGACCCCCGTCCTGACGCCCGTACTGAAGGTCAGCTCACCCTTGAGCTCCGGCTTCCCGAACGGTTTCAGCCACCAGAGCAGGACACCGAGCACGGCGAGTACGGCCACCAGGGCCCGCAGGGCTTGGCGCCTGCTGATCCGGGGCGGTACGAGAGGCATGGCCGCGATCCTGCCACCCGGGCGCCGTCCTGTCACGAGGAGGCAGACCGGAGCGCTCCCGGCTACCGCCTACCCTTGTGGCATGACCAGCAGCAGCGACCGGAGCACGGCAGTGGACGTCAAGGGAACATACGAGGTGCGCACCTACGGGTGCCAGATGAACGTGCACGACTCCGAGCGGCTGGCCGGTCTGCTGGAGGGAGCGGGCTACACGCGCGCGCCCGAGGGCTCCGACGGCGACGCCGACGTGGTGGTGTTCAACACGTGCGCCGTGCGCGAGAACGCCGACAACAAGCTGTACGGCAACCTCGGCCGGCTCGCCCCGATGAAGACCAAGCGCCCCGGCATGCAGATCGCCGTCGGCGGCTGCCTCGCGCAGAAGGACCGCGACACGATCGTCAAGCGGGCCCCCTGGGTCGACGTCGTCTTCGGCACGCACAACATCGGCAAGCTCCCCGTGCTGCTGGAGCGCGCCCGCATCCAGGAGGAGGCGCAGGTCGAGATCGCCGAATCGCTGGAGGCGTTCCCCTCGACGCTGCCGACCCGCCGCGAGTCCGCGTACGCCGCCTGGGTCTCGATCTCCGTCGGCTGCAACAACACCTGCACCTTCTGCATCGTCCCGGCGCTGCGCGGCAAGGAGGAGGACCGCCGTCCCGGCGACATCCTCGCCGAGGTGGAGGCCCTGGTCGCCGAGGGCGTCTCGGAGATCACCCTGCTCGGCCAGAACGTGAACGCGTACGGCTCGGACCTCGGCGACCGCGAGGCCTTCAGCAAGCTGCTGCGCGCCTGCGGGCAGATCGAGGGCCTGGAGCGGGTCCGCTTCACCTCCCCGCACCCCCGCGACTTCACGGACGACGTGATCGCGGCGATGGCCGAGACCCCGAACGTGATGCCGCAGCTCCACATGCCGCTGCAGTCCGGATCGGACCCGATCCTCAAGGCGATGCGCCGGTCGTACCGGCAGGAGCGGTTCCTCGGCATCATCGAGAAGGTCCGCACCGCCATCCCGCACGCGGCGATCTCCACCGACATCATCGTGGGCTTCCCCGGTGAGACGGAGGAGGACTTCCAGCAGACGATGCACACCGTGCGCGAGGCCCGCTTCGCCAGCGCCTTCACCTTCCAGTACTCCAAGCGGCCCGGCACCCCCGCGGCCGACATGGACGGGCAGATCCCCAAGGAGGTCGTCCAGGACCGCTACATGCGCCTGGTCGCCCTCCAGGAGGAGATCTCCTGGGAGGAGAACAAGAAGCAGGTCGGCCGCACCCTGGAGGTCATGGTCGCGGAGGGCGAGGGCCGCAAGGACGGCGCCACGCACCGCCTGTCGGGCCGCGCCCCCGACAACCGCCTGGTCCACTTCACGAAGCCGGACGCCGAGGTCCGCCCCGGTGACGTGGTCACCGTGGACATCACCTACGCGGCCCCCCACCACCTGCTCGCCGAGGGCCCCACGCGGACCGTGCGCCGCACCCGCGCCGGCGACGCGTGGGAGAAGCGCAACGCCGCCCCGGCCCAGCCGGCGGGCGTCATGCTCGGCATCCCGACCCTGGGCGTCCCGGCCCCGCTGCCGGCGGCGGTCTCGGGCTGCGCGATCGACTGACGCCGTCCCGGCGCGGACGGCTAGGCTGCGGATCATGCTCGTAGCCGCTGCCGTCTGTCCCGCCCCGCCGCTGCTCGTGCCGGAGGTCGCCGCGGGGGCCGCCGCCGAACTCGGCGACGCCCGTACCGCCTGCTCCGACGCGCTCGCGGTGCTCGCCGCCTCCCGGCCCGACCTGCTGGTCGTGGTCGGGGCCGCCGACCAGGACCACCGCGGGCCCTACCCGCAGGGCGCCCGCGGCACCTTCCACGGATTCGGCGTCGAGGCCGGCGTACAGCTCGGAGAGGGCGAGGAAGGGCCGCGCCTGCTGCCCCCGTCGCTCGCCGTCGGCGCCTGGCTGCTGCGCCGCGCGGGCTGGGGCGCCGCCCCCGTCGAGGGGCTCGGCGTCGGGGAGCCGATGGAGACCGCCCGGTGCCTCGAAGCAGGCCGGGAGCTCGCCGCGCGCGACGCCCGGGTGGCCCTGCTGGTCATGGGCGACGGCAGTGCCTGCCGGACCCTGAAGGCCCCCGGCTACCTCGACGAGCGCGCCGCCGCCTTCGACGCGGCCGCCGCCCGCGCGCTGGGCACGGCCGACGTCGCCGCGCTCACCGCACTCGACGCGCGGCTCGCGGCCGAGCTGCAGGCCGCCGGCCGGGCTCCGTGGCAGGTGCTGGCGGGCGCGGCCGAGGGAGCGGGCCTCGACGGGCGGCTGCTGTACGAGGACGCGCCGTACGGCGTGGGCTATTTCGTCGCCGCCTGGTCGTAGGGGCCCTTTCCGGCCCCGCACGCGCGACGAAGGGGCGGGGGGGCCGGGGCGGGGGCCCGCCCCCATACCGGCCCGCCGGACGGAACGGGCGGGCGCGGGGGGGGGCCCCCCCCGGGGGGGGGGGGGGGGG
>NZ_JBHJTK010000041.1:0-8877 GCF_042267665.1 Streptomyces sp. NPDC056224 | reverse complement strand
CCGCAGCCCGGCCGCCGGCCGCTTCGTCGGCTCCCCGGCACAGCCGCTGACCCCCCCCCCGGCCATACCCGCCCCCCCCCCCCCCCCTAGGGGCGGGGGCCCGGGTGCCGGTCCCGCGCCCCTTTCCGGCTCCGCGTCAGGAAGCGGCCGGCGGCGTCGTCGGCCCGCCGGGGGTGTCCTTGTGCGCGATCTTGCCCAGGGCGTCCTTCGCCTTGCCCGTGCCGCTCGTGATCCGGTCGCTGTACTTGCCGTGGGTCTTGGAGTCCACGGCCTTGGCGACCTTGTCCAGACCCTCGGTGATCCTGCCCTCGTTCTTCTGCGCGAGGGCTCCGACCTTCTCCTTCGCCGGACCGAGCTTGGCCTTCAGATTGTCCAGCAGGCCCATGGGTCACCTTCCGTTGGCGGTCGCTACGTACGGGCGCCTTCGCCGGCTTCGCTGTCCGCGGCCACATCGGCCGACTGCTGCTTCGGAATCTCCACGGCCTCCGCCGCCGGAGCCTTCGCAACCGCGACCGCGACCGCGGCCTCGACCGCAGCCTCGGGCTCGGGCTCGGCTCCCTCGGCCCGGCCGGCCTCGCCGGACTCCGCCGTCAGGGCCTCGACCGCGACCTCTTCGGCCACAACCGCGTCCTTACGACGAAAAAACCGATCAAAAACACCCATGTCTACTCCCGTAACGCTACTCGTGCGAGTGAAGTTCCGCCGTGGCCGGACCGGCCTTCGCCGGGCGTACGCGGGGCATACGCCGGGCCGGAACCTCGCCAGGGGAACGACCCCGCCCCCACCCCGTCACGTAGCTCGATCGGGTACATGGCCGTGTCTTGACCGGGGGCTGCGAGACTGGGGCGGTGAGGAATGCAGCCCCCGCACCGCGGGTCATCGCCGTCGTCGGTCCCACCGCGGCCGGAAAGTCCGATCTGGGCGTCGCCCTGGCCCGCCACTTCGACGGCGAAGTCGTCAACGCCGACTCCATGCAGCTGTACCGGGGGATGGACATCGGCACCGCCAAACTGACGACGGGGGAGCGCGGCGGCGTCCCCCACCACCTCCTGGACATCTGGGACGTCACCGAGACCGCCAACGTCGCCGAGTACCAGCGCCTGGCCCGCCTCGAGATCGACAAACTCCTCGCCGAGGGCCGCACACCCGTCCTCGTCGGCGGCTCCGGCCTGTACGTACGGGGCGCCCTGGACGCCATGGAGTTCCCCGGCACCGACCCCGAGGTCCGCGCCCGGCTGGAGGAGGAGGCCACCCTGCGCGGCCCCGGCGCCCTGCACGCCCGCCTCGCATCCGTCGACCCGTCGGCCGCTCGGGCGATCCTGCCCAGCAACGGCCGCCGGATCGTCCGCGCACTGGAGGTCATCGAGATCACCGGCCGCCCCTTCACGGCCAACCTGCCCGGGCACGAGTCCGTCTACGACACCGTGCAGATCGGCGTCGACGTGGCCCGGCCCGAACTCGACGAGCGGATCGCGCTGCGCGTGGACCGGATGTGGGAGGACGGGCTCGTGGAGGAGGTCCGCCGGCTGGAGGCCAGGGGCCTGCGCGACGGAATAACCGCCTCCAGGGCGCTCGGCTACCAGCAGGTGCTCGCCGCGCTCGCCGGGGAGTGCACGGAGGACGAGGCCAGGGCCGAGACGGTCCGGGCCACCAAGCGGTTCGCCCGGCGGCAGGACTCGTGGTTCCGCCGCGACCCGCGCGTGCAGTGGCTCAGCGGCGGCGCCGCGGACCGGGGGGAACTCCCCGGACTCGCGCAGACGTTGGTCGAACGAGCGGTCACAGCCTGATCACGTGATGGCATCGGGACGCCCCGGGCGCCCGTCGAGGGGCCGACGGCGTGCCATCATCAAACTCCTGCGGGTGTGGTCACCGGCAGGCAATTGCGGCGTACTGAGTCCGAGTGGGGAGGGCGCGTGGCGATGGAGGCCGGCCCTCGTGACACCGGGCGGGACGACATCCGGCGGGAAGCGGATCCGAGGCTTCTCGACCGGACGGACGGGTCCCCCGACCCGACGGACGGGTCCGCGGGGCCCGACGCCCCCGCCGGGCTCGGGCTGCCCGCAGACCCCGCGCGGCTGACCCCGGACGGCCCGGACGCACCGGACTCCGCGGAGGCCGAGGCCGCCGCCGGACCCGCGTTCGAGGTCGAACTGCGTCCGCAGCGCCGACTGCGCCTGTGGCAGATCGCCCCCATCGCGGTGCTCGCCGCCGCCGGATCGCTGATGTTCGCCTTCCCGCTCGCCTTCGAGTTCGGCGACGGCGGAGCCGTGGTCGCCATGCTCGGCTTCCTGATCAGCTGCTGCGCCGGAGGCTGGGGGATGATGGCGGCCCGCCGGGTGGGCTACACCTGGCCCGGGCTCCCGGCCAGGGGCAGCGGCCGCCGCCCCGACTGGCGCATGGCCGCGCTGTACGCCCTGGTCGTGCTGGCCGTCATCACCCTTGCCGTGTACCGCGTGGCCCGGCTGCGCTGACCGCCCCCGGGCCACGCTGCGGGGCCTGCGCAGCGCCTCTGAACTGCGGCTCGGTACCATGGGCGGGTGACGCAGACCACCCTCCCCTTCCTCAAGGGCCACGGCACCGAGAACGATTTCGTGATCGTCCCGGACCCGGACAACTCGCTGGAGCTGCCCGCCTCCGTCGTCGCGAAGCTGTGCGACCGGCGGGCCGGGATCGGCGCGGACGGCGTCCTGCACGTCGTCCGGTCCGCCGCGCACCCCGACGCCGCGCACCTGGCCGGCGAGGCGGAGTGGTTCATGGACTACCGCAACAGCGACGGCTCCGTCGCCGAGATGTGCGGCAACGGCGTGCGCGTCTTCGCCCGCTACCTGCAGCACGCCGGTCACGTCGAGCCGGGCGACCTCGCGATCGCCACCCGCGGCGGCGTCAAGCACGTCCACCTCGACAAGAGCGGCGACGTCACCGTCTCGATGGGGCGCGCCGTCCTCCCCGAGGGCGAGGTCACCGTCTCGGCCGGCGAGCGCAGCTGGCCCGCGCGCAACGTGAACATGGGCAACCCGCACGCCGTGGCCTTCGTCGACAGCCTCGACGACGCCGGGAACCTGTACACCGCCCCGGCCTTCAGCCCGGCGTCCGCCTACCCGACCGGCGTCAACGTCGAGTTCGTCGTCGACCGCGGCCCCCGGCACGTCGCCATGCGCGTGCACGAGCGCGGCTCCGGCGAGACCCGCTCCTGCGGCACCGGAGCCTGTGCGGTAGCCGTGGCCGCCATCCGCCGCGACGGCGCAGACCCGGCCGCCACCGGCGAACCGGTCACCTACACCGTCGACCTCCCCGGCGGAACCCTGGTGATCACCGAGCACCCCGACGGGCGGATCGACATGACCGGACCGGCCGTGATCGTGGCTGCGGGAGAGTTCGAAGCGGCCTGGCTCACCGAAACGGCCTTCGCCTGAAGCTTCCCTCTAATGGGTGATCCGTTTCACGCTCAGCGAGAGGTGGACTGCGCCACGTGGTGGGGTCGGTAACATCAGGCACCGGCCCTGAGGGCTCACCCCATGCCCGCCACCGCCGGTCGAAGCCGCCGGAGGTGCCCATGAGTGCAGAGGCCACGAACCCCGAAGCACACCCCGAAGCGCGCCCTGAGCTCCGCAGACGCGGCCGGACCAGGCTCGATCTGCGCCGGCTCGGCCGCGCGGCCCTGCTGGGGCCCACGTCCCGCGACCGCCTTCCGGACGCCATCGGCCACGTCGCCGAGGCGCACCGCGCCCACCATCCGGACGCCGATCTGTCCGTTCTGCGCCGCGCGTACGTCCTCGCGGAGACCTCGCACCGCGGTCAGATGCGAAAAAGTGGTGAGCCGTACATCACACATCCGCTCGCCGTAACCCTGATCCTCGCCGAACTCGGCGCCGAGACCACCACCTTGACGGCCTCGCTCCTCCACGACACCGTCGAGGACACCGATGTGACCCTCGATCAGGTCCGCGAGGAGTTCGGCGACGAGGTCTGCTTCATCGTCGACGGCGTCACCAAGGTGGAGAAGATCGACTACGGCGCCGCCGCCGAGCCCGAGACCTTCCGCAAGATGCTCGTCGCCACCGGCAACGACGTCCGCGTGATGTCCATCAAACTCGCCGACCGGCTGCACAACATGCGCACCCTCGGCGTGATGCGACCCGAGAAACAGGCCCGCATCGCCAAGGTCACGCGCGACGTGCTCATCCCGCTCGCCGAACGGCTCGGCGTCCAGGCCCTCAAGACCGAGCTGGAAGACCTCGTCTTCGCGATCCTGCACCCCGAGGAGTACGAGCACACGCGCGCGCTCATCGCGGCCCACGCGGGGGAGCGCGACCCGCTCCCCGCCATCGCCGACTCCGTACGCACCGTCCTGCGCGAGGCCGGCATCGCCGCCCAGGTGCAGGTCCGGCCCCGGCACTTCGTCTCCGTGCACCGGATCGCCCGCAAACGCGGCGAGCTGCGCGGCTCCGACTTCGGCCGCGTCCTCGTCCTCGTCGGCGAGAACGCCGACTGCTACGCGGTCCTGGGAGAGCTGCACACCTGCTTCACCCCGGTCGTATCCGAGTTCAAGGACTTCATCGCCGCCCCCAAGTTCAACCTCTACCAGTCGCTGCACACCGCCGTCGCCACGCCCGAGGGCTACGTCGCCGAAGTCATCGTGCGGACCCGGCAAATGCACCGCGTGGCGGAGGCGGGCGTGGTCGCGCTCGGCAATCCGTACGCCACCGCGACGGCCGACGCCGCCGAATGCGACGAGGAGCGCGTGGACCCGACGCGGCCCGGCTGGCTGTCCCGGCTGCTCGACTGGCAGCAGTCCGCGCCCGACCCCGACACCTTCTGGAGCGTCCTGCGCGCCGAACTGGCCCAGGACCGGGAGATCACCGTCTTCCGCGCCGACGGGGGGACGCTGGGCCTGCCCGCCGGGGCCAGCTGCATCGACGCCGCCTACGCGCAGCACGGCGAGGCGGCCCACGGCTGTATCGGCGCCCGGGTCAACGGGCGCCTCGCCTCCCTGTCCTCCCCGCTGTCCGACGGGGACACCGTGCAGCTGCTGCTCGCGCAGGACGCCTCCTCGGGGCCCGCCGCCGAGTGGCTGGACCACGCGCGGACCCCGGCCGCCCGGATCGCCATCAGCCGCTGGCTCGACGCCCACCCCGACCGGGCGATGGCCACCACCTCGGCCGCGCGTGCGCCGCTGTCGGTGGTCGGGGCCCGGGGCGGCGGGGCCAACGCCGTCGCCGACCTGCCGGACGCCCCCGTGCGGCTCGCCGGATGCTGCACCCCGGTGCCGCCCGACGCGGTCGCCGGGTTCGTGGTCCGAGGCGGGGCCGTCACCGTGCACCGTATCCACTGCGCCGCGGTCGCCCAGATGCGCGCGGTGGGGCGCACCTCCGTCGCCGTGCACTGGCGGGCCACGGCGGACTGCCGGGTCACGATCCTGGCCGAATCGTTCGGCCGCCCCCATCTGCTCGCCGACCTGACCGAGGCCATCGCCCGCGAGGGGGTCGAGGTCGTCTCCGCGACCGTGGAGCCGCCGGTCGAGCAGCGGGTCCGGCACACCTACACCCTCCAGCTGCCCGACGCGGGCGGGCTGCCCGCCCTGATGCGGGCGATGCGGGACGTGCCGGGCGTGTACGACGTCAGCCGCGCATAGGCCGGGTCGGCGCCGGAAGGTCCCGTTCGGGTGGACCTGTCGCGCGCCGTGCGCGGCAGCGAGGCGGGCGCTGGTAAGCGGTGGTGGATGCAGCTCACCTCCCCGCGCCTGCGCGCCGCCCTGCTCGCCGCGGCCTCCCTCACCCTCGTCGCCGCCGTGCTGCCCCCGCCGACGGCGCTGGGCATCGGCGACCGGCTGTTCCCCGAGCTCGGGAACCCCGGGTACGACGTGCTCTCTTACGATCTGTCCTTCACGTACAAGGACAACCGCACCCCCCTCGACGCGGTCACCGTGATCGACGCCCGCGCCCTGCAGCCACTGGACCGGATCAACCTGGACTTCACCCACGGAAAGGTGGAGTCCGCCGAGGTCAACGGCGAGCCGGCGCGGTTCGAGAGCGTGGGGGAGGACCTCGTCCTGACCCCCGTGCGCCCCGTCCCGCGTCATGTGCCGATGCACATCACGGTCCGGCACACCAGCGACCCGCGCGGGCGCGGGGACGGCGGCTGGGTGCCCACCGAGGACGGCCTGGCCATGGCCAACCAGGCGGACGCCGCCCACCGCGTCTTCCCCTGCAACGACCACCCCGCCGACAAGGCCCACTTCACCTTCCGGGTCACCGCCCCGGAAGGGCTCACGGTCGTCGCCAACGGGCTGCCGGACGTCCCGGCCCTCCGCGGCCCGCGCAGGGGCCCCTCGACGACCTGGACGTACCGCACGCGGCACCCGATGGCCACCGAGCTGGCCCAGGTCTCCATCGGCCGCTCCGCCGTCGTCCACGGAACCGGACCCCACGGGCTGCCGCTGCGCGACGTGGTGCCCGCCCAAGACCGGGAGAAGCTCGACCCCTGGCTGAAGAAGACCGCCGGGCACATCGCGTGGATGGAGGAGCGCGTCGGCCGCTACCCCTTCGAGAACTACGGCGTCCTGATCGCCCGGGCCACCACCGGCTTCGAACTGGAGACGCAGACCCTCTCGCTCTTCGAGCACGGCCTGTTCTCGGGCGAGGGCTACCCCGAGTGGTACGTGGAGGCCGTGATGGTCCACGAACTCGCCCACCAGTGGTTCGGCGACAGCGTCACCCCGCGGACCTGGTCCGACCTGTGGCTCAACGAAGGGCACGCCACCTGGTACGAGGCCCTGTACGCGGACGGACTCGGCAAGTACTCCCTGGAGCGGCGCATGCGCGAGGCGTACCAGCGCTCCGACCAGTGGCGGGCGGCGGGCGGCCCCCCGGCGGCTCCGAAGGCCGCCGCCCCGGGCCAGAAGATCGGGCTGTTCCGCCCCGTGGTGTACGACGGGGCCGCGCTGATCCTGTACGCACTGCGCCAGGAGATCGGTACGGAGGCCTTCGACCGGGTAGAACGGCGCTGGGTGGCGGACCACCGGGACGGGGTCGCGGGCACCGACGACTTCGTACGCCTGGCCTCCGAGGAGGCGGGCCGGGACCTGCAGGGCTTCCTGG
Organism: Streptomyces sp. NPDC056224; assembly: GCF_042267665.1. NCBI lineage: Bacteria > Bacillati > Actinomycetota > Actinomycetes > Kitasatosporales > Streptomycetaceae > Streptomyces > Streptomyces sp. NPDC056224. The sequence continues at coordinate 1,780 of NZ_JBHJTK010000041.1, read as the reverse complement.
AGCCGTGGCTGTACGGGCAGACGACCCCCGCCATGCCCGGGCACCCGGAGTGGAGCGGGACCGCGGCCGGCGGGAGCCCGGCCGGCAAATAAAGGGTGTGACCGGCGGGGAACGGGCATGTCACCATCGACAGGCCCGTTCGGGGAATCCCCGGGCGGTGTGACACGTTGGACGTGACAGTTCCAGCAGTGCTATTCGAAACGACGTAAGGATCCAATGACCTCCTCTTCTTCCCCTTCCCAGGACGCGCGGGACGCACGGGACGTGCCGGACTCGCCGAGCTTCACCGAGAGCCTTCGGGCCGATGCCCTGATGGAAGAGGACGTCGCCTGGAGCCACGAGATCGACGGAGACCGGGACGGCGAGCAGTTCGAACGTTCCGAGCGCGCGGCCCTGCGCCGCGTAGCCGGCCTCTCCACCGAACTCGAAGACGTCACCGAGGTCGAGTACCGGCAGCTCCGCCTGGAGCGTGTCGTCCTCGTCGGTGTCTGGACCTCCGGCACGGTGAACGACGCGGAGAACTCCCTCGCGGAGCTCGCCGCCCTCGCCGAGACGGCGGGTGCCCTCGTCCTCGACGGCGTGATCCAGCGCCGCGACAAGCCGGACCCGGCCACCTTCATCGGCTCGGGCAAGGCGCGCGAGCTGCGCGACATCGTCATGGAGAGCGGCGCCGACACCGTCGTCTGTGACGGCGAGCTCAGCCCCGGCCAGCTCATCGCCCTCGAAGACGTCGTCAAGGTGAAGGTGGTCGACCGGACCGCCCTCATCCTGGACATCTTCGCGCAGCACGCCAAGTCCCGAGAGGGCAAGGCACAGGTCGCTCTCGCGCAGATGCAGTACATGCTGCCGCGCCTGCGCGGCTGGGGCGCCTCGCTGTCCCGCCAGATGGGTGGCGGCGGCGGTGGCGGCATGGCCACCCGAGGTCCCGGTGAGACCAAGATCGAGACCGACCGGCGACGGATCCGCGAGAAGATGGCGAAGATGCGCCGGGAGATCGCGGAGATGAAGACCGGCCGTGACATCAAGCGGCAGGAACGGCGCCGCAACAAGGTGCCGTCGGTCGCCATCGCCGGCTACACCAACGCGGGCAAGTCCTCGCTGCTCAACCGCCTCACGGGCGCGGGCGTGCTGGTGGAGAACGCACTGTTCGCCACCCTCGACCCGACCGTGCGCCGGGCCGAGACGCCCAGTGGCCGGGTCTACACCCTGGTCGACACGGTCGGCTTCGTCCGGCACCTGCCCCACCACCTCGTCGAGGCGTTCCGCTCCACGATGGAGGAGGTCGGCGACTCCGACCTCATCCTGCACATCGTGGACGGCTCGCACCCGGCGCCGGAGGAGCAGCTGGCGGCGGTGCGCGAGGTGATCCGCGAGGTCGGCGCGGTGAACGTGCCCGAGATCGTGGTGATCAACAAGGCGGACGCGGCGGACCCGCTCGTCCTGCAGCGGCTGCTGCGCATCGAGCGGCACTCCATCGCCGTCTCGGCGCGCACGGGCATGGGCATCGAGGAACTCCTCGCGCTCATCGACACCGAGCTGCCGCGGCCCGAGGTCGAGGTGGAGGCCCTGGTGCCCTACACCCGCGGCTCGCTGGTCGCCAAGGCACACGCCGAGGGCGACGTGATCTCCGAGGAGCACACCCCGGAGGGCACCCTGCTCAAGGCGCGGGTCCACCAGGAGCTGGCGGCGGACCTGGCGCCGTACGCGCTGGCGAAGCGGTGACGCACTGACGCACTGAAGTGCGTGTGAGAAAGGCCGGGGTCCCCTGCGGTGCAGGGGC
>NZ_JBHJTK010000040.1:43679-64802 GCF_042267665.1 Streptomyces sp. NPDC056224 | reverse complement strand
AAAATCCGGGGGGCCGCTTCTGTTGTTTATCTGCCCCCGGGCGGGTATCCCCCGGCCCGCCCCCGCCCCGCCCCATGTCACTCTTCCGTAAGGTCCCGGTGCGAGTGGCTCACGCGTTCCGCGTCGCCTGGCGCGCGCAGTAGTCCCGCGCCTGCAGGTAGCGGGCCCTGCTGTCCACCGCGTACGTCCACGGGGTCGTCCCGATGTAGCCGTCGATCGCCCGGAACTGCTCCAGCGCCTCCGTGCAGCGGTCCTGCCAGTACAGGACCCACGCCAGCATGTGCCGCAGCCGTCCCGCCCGCAGGTCGTCGGGGTGCGCCGCCGCGAGGTCGGCCAGCGCCGCGTCGGCGGCCGCGACGACTTCCGGCCGGCTGTAGAAGACCTGCGGGTCCGCGTCCTCTTCGGCCATCTCCTCCTCCAGGTACGCGTACAGCGGCAGCAGCGACAGCAGGTCGCCCGGAGCGCCCGCGGCCGCGGACTCCCGTGCGAACGCCCGGGCCTCCTCGTGCGAGCCGCGCCACTTGCGGCACCAGTACTGCAGGGCGCCCACATGGGCCGCCAGCACCTTCGGGTCGCGCTTGACGATCTGCGCCCACAGCTCCCGGTACCGCTCGTGCGGGTACCCCAGCGCCATGGCGATGGGCTGTTCCACCATGTACGGGACCGGGTCCGCCGGGTCCGCGACGCGCTGCGCCTCGTGGGCGGCCTCCTGTGCCCGCGCGATGAGCTGGTGGAAGACGCGGAACTGTTCCTGCGTGGTGTGCCGCGCGCTCAGCGACCCGCGCACGTTCCACGCCACCTGCACCGAGGCGTCCGCGTGCACCACCGCGGCCGTCGGGTCCTGCGGCCGGGCCGCCCGCCAGGCGAGCAGCCAGCCGTCCTCCTCGGCGGCCCGCTCGGACAGCACCTGGACGCGCCGGACGCGCTCGTCCCAGTCCTGTCCGGCCTCCTCCAGCCAGGCGGCGGCCGGCTGCCAGTCGCCGGCCCGGACGGCGGCCAGGGCGGCTGTCTGCCCGGGGGACACCGGGGAGCGGTTCTCGGTGTCCAGCTGAGCGGCGGGGACGAAGCCCATCTCGACGGCGGCCCGGACGTCGGCGCCGCTGCGGCCGCGCCCCTCGGCCTTGCGGTCCTGACGGACTTCGCGCAGGAACTTGTAGGCGGCGCCGAGCAGGACGACGCTCAGGATGATCAGGCCGATCACGGGGTGAGCACCAGCTTTCGCAGGGATTCGGTGTCGGGCTGGTCGGCGACGGCCGCGTCCAGGGCCAGGGCGAGCTGGTCCTCGAAGCCTTCGGACGGGTAGCGCAGGGTGGCCGAGTCGGACCAGGACAGCTGCCAGCGGGCGGCGCCCCGCGCCGTCAGCTCGGCGGTGACCAGTTGGCCGAGGGCGCGCCGGACGGCCGGGCGGGCGAACTCGCGGGCCGCCCGTCCCGTGGCGGACGCCGCCTCCTCGGACTTCGGGAGGCGGTCGGCGAGCCGCCAGCGCACCGCCGGGTCGGCGTCGATCGCGTCCAGCAGGCCGGCCAGCTCAGGGCCCGCGCCCTCGGCGGCCAGGGCCTCGCGGACGTCCGCCGCGCCCCGGCCGGCGTACTGGCTCATCGACTCGTGGACCAGGTCCTCCCAGTCCACCCGCTTGAGCGCGAGGGCCTGCGGGGTGAGCACGGCCTGCTCCAGCGCGGTCAGCGAGGCTTCCGGGGAGGCGAGGAGCTCCAGCGCGGGGCGGGCGGCCTGGCCGGCGCGGCCGTCGTCGGGCAGCGCCTCGATGCGGGCCACGCGCTCGGCGAGCGCGGGGTGGGAGTCGTACGGGGACGTGGGCTCGGTCGACAGCTCCCGGCGCAGCTTCTCCAGCTCGTGCGAGCGGGCGTCGAGGAGCCGGCGCAGGCCGCCGAAGACCTGGCCGGGGCGGGGCAGCAGGCCGGCGCCGACGCCGAGGGTGGCGTACGAGCTCATGTAGAAGTCGTGGGCCGAGTCGAGGGCGTTCAGCTCGCGCAGCGCGGACGCGGTGGAGTCGCGGCCGGCGACCTGGACCGACGCCAGGTCGGCGGCGAGCTCCTGGCGGCGGGAGGCGGTGAGGGTGGCACGCATGTAGAAGTTGCCGTACGCCGTGTAGATCTTGGCCATGCCGCGGTACGTCGCACCCAGGCCCGGGGTGTCGACCATCATGGTCTTCTTGCCCTTGGCGGCCCGCTTGGCGGCCTTCTTCTCCTGCCTCTCGCGCTCATTGGCCTGCTTGTTGTCGGAGCGCTCGTGGAAGTGGGCGATGGTGCGGATCAGTTGGGCGCGGCCGCGGGCGATCAGCGGGGTGAGGCGGGTGTCGAAGTTGGCGTAGTGGCCCATCTCGTGGGCGAGTACGGCGCGCAGCTGCATCTCGTCCAGGCCCATCATCAGCGGCAGGCCGAGGTAGAGGCGGCGGGTACCGGGACGCAGGCCCAGCAGCGAGGAGTCCTCGCTGACGGCCGCGTTCACCGCCTCGATCAGCACGATCTCGTCGGGCGCGCGGGTGCCGACCTGCCGGGCGACGTCACGCACGGCCTCCCACAGCGCGGGCTCCTGGGCCTCGGTGACGGTGAAGGTGACGCCGGCCGGCGGCTCGTCCTTGGGAGTGCGCAGCATGAACAGACCGCGCACGATCGGGATCGCGAGGACGACGGAGACGATGATGATCTTGATGGCGACCGGGCCGCCGTGGCCCGAGGACACGAGGGCGTAGTCGACGCCGGCGAGCACGGCGAGCAGGAAGACGCCGAGCAGATAGAAGCCGGCGAGCAGGACGAGGGCGCGCAAGGCGCGCAGTGAAGCGCCCATATGGAACAGATCCCCACGGGATGACAGCGGTGCGGTGGCACGAGGCCGGAGACGGCCGCCACCGCCGCATCATGCGGCCCGCTGGTCACTTACGGCAACCTTATTGGCCACCGCTTTCCTCGGGTGGGGAGCCCGTGCGCCTGGGGAAACGGGTCTCGGGGACCGGGGGTGGGCGTTCCTGCCCGCGCCTGCGCGCGACCCCGCCCGCGCGCGACCCCGCCCGCGCGCGACCCCGCCCGCAACCCGTCAGCGCCCGCGACCCGCCCGCGACCCCGTCAGCTCGGCAGCGTCGCCGGGGAGCCGCCGTTCGCCTCGTACCCCGCCACCGCCAGCGCCCGGTACACCGCGTACTGCGCCGCCGGGTCCTCGGAGGCCGACCACGGCAGGGCGCCCACATAGCCGTCCACGTGCCGCACCTGCTCCATCGCCTCGGCCCAGCGCTCCATGTTGACCAGGAACATCAGCAGCAGATGCCGTACGTGCGCGAGCATCGGGTCGTCCTGCCGCGCCGTGTGCACCGCGTACAGCGCGCCCTCCACCGCCCGCGTCACGGTGGCGCTCCGGTAGAAGCTCGACACCAGGACCACGTCCGGCACGTTCTCGTACAGCGAGAACAGCGGCAGCGCCGCCAGCAGCGAGCCGTGCGGGGCACGCGCCGCGGCCGCGTGCGCGAACGCGTCGGCCTTCTCCCGCGAGCCGTGCCACTTCCCGCACAGGTAGTGCAGGGCCGCCACATGCGCGCCCATGTGCGCCGGCGCCCGGTCGATCACGTTCGCCCACAGCGCGTCGAACTCCGCCTCCGGGTAGGCGAGGCCCCGCGCGACCGCCAGCTCCGTGATGTACGGAACCGGATCGCCGGGTGCCAGCAGCGCCGCCCTGCGGCACGCCTCCCGCGCCTCCTCCAGGATGATGCGGTGGTCCTCGGAACCGACCCCGCCCGAGTGCCGCCACGCCTGCTGCACCAGCAGCTCCGCGTGCACCTGCGCGCCGCCCGCGTCCTCGTCCGCCTCCAGCCGCCACGCCTTCAGCCACTGCGCGCCCACACCGGGCTGCTGCACCAGCTCCAGGGCCGCCGCCCCGCCGAAGGCCTGTACGCGCTGCCAGCGCAGCTCGCCCTCCTGCGGGGTCCCGGCGAGCAGCTGCGAGGCCGCCTGCCACTGGCCGGTGCGGCGCACGTTGTCGAGGGCGTCCATCAGGTCCCGGTCGGGACCGGGAACCCGGATGTCCAGGTCCTCCTGCCGGTCGAATCCGTAGTTCGCGGGGTCGGCGGCGTCGGGGCTGCCCGGCGCGACCAGGCGGACCCCGCCGCGCCTGCGCCGTATGTACGGGCCTAGTACGAACACGATCATGAGCACCGCGAACACGAACCACAGAATCTCCATGGCTCCAAGCGAACCAGACCGAGTGGGCAGCAGGCCAATAGAGATGCCGACCCCAGGCGGGGCTTAGGCTCTGCCCATGAGCGATGACAGCCACGAGCACCAGAGCTTCGAGACCCGCGCGATCCACGCGGGCAATACGGCGGACCCGCTGACCGGCGCGGTCGTACCCCCGATCTACCAGGTCTCCACCTACAAGCAGGACGGCGTCGGAGGACTGCGCGGCGGTTACGAGTACAGCCGCAGCGGCAACCCGACCCGCACCGCGCTGGAGGAGAACCTCGCAGCGCTGGAGGGCGGCCTGCGCGGGCTCGCCTTCGCGTCCGGGCTCGCCGCCGAGGACTGCCTGCTGCGTACACTGCTCTCCCCGGGCGACCACGTGGTCATCCCGAACGACGCGTACGGCGGCACCTTCCGCCTCTTCGCGAAGGTCGTCTCCCGGTGGGGCGTGGAGTGGTCGGTCGCCGACACCTCCGACCCGGACTCCGTACGCGCCGCCCTCACCCCGAAGACCAAGGTCATCTGGGTCGAGACCCCCTCCAACCCGCTGCTCGGCATCACCGACATCGCCGTCGTCGCCGACATCGCGCGCACGGCCGGCGCCAAGCTGGTCGTGGACAACACCTTCGCGTCCCCCTACCTCCAGCAGCCCCTCGCGCTCGGCGCGGACGTGGTCGTGCACTCGCTGACCAAGTACATGGGCGGCCACTCCGACGTGGTCGGCGGCGCGCTGATCACCGGTGACGCGGCGCTGGGCGAGGAGCTGGCCTACCACCAGAACGCCATGGGCGCGGTGGCCGGGCCCTTCGACTCGTGGATCGTGCTGCGCGGCATCAAGACCCTCGCCGTCCGCATGGACCGGCACGCGGAGAACGCGACCAAGGTCGCCGAGATGCTGACCCGCCACCCCAAGGTCACCCAGGTCCTCTACCCGGGCCTGCCGGAGCACCCGGGCCACGACATCGCGGCCAAGCAGATGCGCAACTTCGGCGGGATGATCTCCTTCCGGGTCACCGGTGGCGAGGAGGCGGCGGTCGAGGTGTGCAACCGCGCCAAGCTCTTCACCCTGGGCGAGTCCCTCGGCGGCGTCGAGTCCCTGATCGAACACCCGGGCCGCATGACGCACGCGTCGGTGGCGGGCTCGGCCCTGGAGGTCCCGGCGGACCTGGTCCGCCTGTCGGTGGGCATCGAGAACGCCGACGACCTCCTGGCGGACCTGACCCAGGCCCTGGGCTAGGGAGTGTTCCGGCAGTAGCGCCGGGCGCCCCGCAGGTCGCGGCCCGCGGCGTCGGGTGCCGTGTACCGCACGGCGCCCGGCCCGTGACGCTCCCCCAGCTGCCACTGGGAGGGGCTCCCGGGGGCTCCCGAGGGGCTCCCGGGCACCGCACCTCGTCGCGTCGTCGGGGGCGGGACTTTCGCCACGCGTCCCAGACCCCGCATCCCCCGCCGGGCCCCCGCCGGGCCAGCGCCCGGACCCGGCGGGGCACGTCGGCCTCCGCCGGACTCGGTCCCGGCCCGGCGGGGCACGTCGGGTGCGCCGCCGCCGGGGCTCCGCCCCGGACCCCGCCTCCCGAACTCCCCGGCCACCGTCGGGAGGTGCCCCGGGCGTGGCCGGATTCCGGCTCGCGGCGCCGCGGGATCACCAGCCCTCCAGCGGAGGCGACACGTCCGTCGGGGGCGTGGCCCACGGGCGGGTCAGTGAGGCCCAGACCGTGAAGGCCGCCGCCGCAGCGAAGAGCACCGCCCAGCCGAACCTGCGGAGCACCCGGCGGCGGCGCAGCAGCCGGTCGCCGCGGGCCGCCGCGCCCGCCGCAAGCCCGGCCGGGACCACCGGGTACGGGCCCTCCAGGAGCTGCCTGACCTGGTCCTGCCCGCCGTCCGCGGTGCCGCTCACGCCGCCTCCCGGGACCGCAGCGCCGCCACCGCCCGGCTGCACAGCACCCGTACCCGGTCCGCCGACAACCCCAGCTGCGCGGCCGTGACCTCCTCCGCGACCCCTTCGTAGACCCGCAGGACGAGGACGAGCCGCTCCAGCGGGCCCAGCCGGGCCAGGACGCCCGCGCCGCCGTGGTGCCGCCGGCCGGTACGGGCGAAGGCGGCGCACAGCTCCCGGCGGGTGAAGTCGTACGGATCGTCACCGCGCAGGCGCCGCCAGTCCGCGTACGTGCGGGCCAGCGCACCCGCCAGCAGCCGGCGCGCGGCCTCCGGCTCGCCGGTCAGCAGGACCCCGACGTGGAGCAGCCGCCCCGCCGCTCCCGCGACGAAGGCCTCGAACTCCGCGTAGAGGTCCGCCCGTTGGTCAGCCGCCCGCATAGCCCACATAGTGCGGGCAGCGGGACCATCCTGGTCAAGAGGTCGGACGCGGGCGCCTCACGGAGGCCCCCGGCCCCCGGCTCAGGACGCCGGACCGGCCTCGACGACGGCCGCCATCAGATCCGACAGCGACAGGTTGAAACGCGTCAGCAGCTGCGTGAAGGACTCGCGCTCCTGCTCGTTCCAGCCCTCCGTCACGCGCGCCATCAGCTCGCGCCGAGAGGAGCGGACCTCCTCCAGCCGCGCCAGCCCCCGCGGGGACAGCGCGAGCACCACGGCCCGCCCGTCCTCGGGGTGCGAGGTCCGCTTGACCAGACCGCTGTCGACGAGCGGCGCGACCTGCCGGGTGACCGTGGACGAGTCGATGCCCATGCCGCAGGCGAGCGCCTTGACGCCCATCGGCCCCTCCAGGTCGAGCCGGTTCAGCAGCAGGTAGGCGGCGCGGTCCATCGAGTTGCGGGCCTGACCGACACCGCCCAGGCGGGTCTGCTCGGCACGGCGGGCGAAGACCGCCACCTGGTGCTGGAGCGCGTCGAGGAGACCGGCTCCGGCGGGCGCTTCGGCCGCCACGGGCAGATCGGAATTGGCCGGGGAGGAAGGCATGGCCGTGGGCTCTCTTCGCGTGGGTCCGACAAGGATGGGGGACAGAGTACGCGGCCGTGCGGCGGCTCGTACGCCTCGTACGAGAACTCGTGCGGCCCGTGCGCGGGGCTGCCACACTGCTGCCCCGGATGGCGAGATTTCGCCCCTGCCTCCCTCCCCGCCCCCACGCTCGCTCACGCCCCGCCCCCACCCTCGCCCCGCCCCGCTTCCGCCCCGCTCCCACCCGTGTTCGCGTGCTGAGCCGGGCCGCGCGCGGGCTGCGAGACTGGCGGCATGAACTACCGCGTGCCCCAGCCCGTCCCGCAGGTCATCCTCGACGACGTCCGGGGAGCTCAGAAGATGCTCTCCGGCGTCTCACGGGTCACCGCGATGGAGGGCAGCCGGCACCTTTCGGCGCTCACCGGCTCGCCGGTCCACCTCAAGTGCGAGAACCTCCAGCGCACCGGATCCTTCAAACTCCGCGGTGCGTACGTGCGCATCGCCAGCCTGCGCCCCGAGCAGCGGGCCGCCGGCGTCGTCGCGGCCAGCGCGGGCAACCACGCGCAGGGCGTGGCGCTGGCCTCCTCCCTCCTCGGGGTCCGCTCCACGGTGTTCATGCCCCTCGGCGCACCGCTGCCCAAGGTGGCCGCCACCCAGGAGTACGGCGCCGACGTGCGCATGTACGGGCAGGTCGTCGACGAGACCCTCGCCGCCGCCCAGGAGTACGCGGACCGCACCGGGGCCGTGTTCATCCACCCCTTCGACCACCACGACATCATCGCGGGCCAGGGCACGGTGGGCCTGGAGATCCTGGAGCAGTGCCCCGAGGTGCGGACGATCCTCGTCGGCATCGGCGGCGGCGGGCTCGCGGCCGGCATCGCGGTCGCGGTGAAGGCGCTGCGCCCGGACGTCCGGATCGTCGGCGTCCAGGCCGCCGGCGCGGCCTCCTACCCGCCCTCGCTCAAGGCCGGGCACCCGGTGTCGATCGACCACCCGAACACCATGGCGGACGGCATCAAGGTCGGCCGCCCCGGCGACGTCCCCTTCACCATCATCAGTGAGCTCCTCGACGACGTGCGCACGGTCTCCGAGGACGCCCTCTCCAGCGCCCTGCTGCTGTGCCTGGAACGGGCCAAGCTGGTCGTCGAACCGGCAGGGTGCAGCCCGGTCGCCGCCCTGCTCAGCGAGCCCGAACGGTACGGCGGGGGCCCGGTGGTGGCCATCCTGTCCGGCGGGAACATCGACCCGCTGCTGCTCCAGCGGATCCTGCGCCACGGCATGGCGGCGGCCGGCCGCTACCTGTCGCTGCGGCTGCGCGTGGCCGACCGGCCGGGGGCCCTGGCCGGGCTTCTCGGCGTGCTGTCCGTGGTGGACGCGAACGTGCTGGACGTGAGCCACGTACGGACCGACCCGCGGCTCGGGCTCACCGAGGTGGAGGTGGAGCTGCACCTGGAGACGAAGGGGCCCGAGCACTGCACGGAGGTCGCCCGGTCGCTGCACAGCGCCGGTTACAAAGTGATGAGCTAAGGGATTCACCCCTAGGCCCCGCCGCCCTCATACCTGATACTCGTGGGCAGAACGAGGCAGATTCGAGGCGGGAATGTGAAAGTTCCCGCCTCGTTCACATGGGGTGGGAGTCTCAACGGTGCACACAAGTGTCAGACCGCAGACAGCGGCCGTCATCGCTCTGGCCGCGTCGGCGGCCCTCGCCCTGGCCGGCTGCACGTCCGCCTCCGAGACCCCGGCCGGCCCCACCGCCGCCACGGTGGCCGCCTCCACGCCGCCGGCGTCGCCGCCCGCGAAGGCCACGCCCAAGAGCACGGGCGCGCCGCTCACCCGGGACGCCGTGGACGGCGAGGTCAGGGCGGCGCTGCGCACGGCGGGCGTCGACCCCGCGAAGGGCAAGGCCACCTCCGAGGCGACCGGCAGGAAGAATCCGAGCCAGGTCGACTGGACCGCCGTCCTCACCACGCAGCAGGCGGAATTCGCCCTGCCCAGGATCGGCGAGCAGCTGGAGCACCTCGGCTGGAAGTCGCACCCGGTCGGCACCGAGACCCTCAGCTACGAGAAGACCGACTGGGTCCTGCTGGTGGGCAGTGTGAAGCAGGCGGACGGGGTCGTCCTCCGCCCGAACGAGAGCCTGCTCACCGTGAACGTCACGTACCTCGGCACGGGCTGACGGGGGGCCGGGCTGCCGGGCCGGGGCTGCCGGGGCAGGGGCTGCGTGGGCTCACGGGGGCGGGGCTGACCGGGCTCACGGGGGCGAGGCCCTGGTTCACCGGGCCGACCGGGCCGATCGGGCGACCCGCGGCCGGGCCGAAATTCCGGTGCGGTACGCGATATGACGCGATAGCGTGGTCCCACCCGTTCGGCCGACCGGGCGAGCCCTGCCCGGCGACCGTAGGCTTCGCCCCAGGGAAGCCGACGGCCTGATCCTGCTGGACCGATCCAGACTGGGAGAATCCATATGCCAGGCGCCATCTATGCCGAAGGCCTGGTCAAGACCTTCGGTGATGTACGGGCTCTGGACGGCGTGGACCTCGATGTCCCCGAAGGCACCGTCCTGGGTCTGCTCGGCCCCAACGGCGCGGGCAAGACCACGACCGTACGCGTCCTGACCACCCTCCTGCGGCCCGACAGCGGCAAAGCCGTCGTCGCCGGCATCGACGTACTCAAGCACCCCAACGAAGTCCGCCGCGCCATCGGCCTGTCCGGCCAGTACGCCGCCGTCGACGAATACCTCACCGGCCGCGAGAACCTCCAGATGGTCGGCCAGCTCTACCAGATGAGGGCCAAGGCGGCGAAGGCCCGGGCCGACGAACTCCTGGAGCGCTTCAACCTCGCCGACGCGGCCGACCGCACGGCCAAGACGTACTCCGGGGGCATGCGCAGGCGCCTGGACCTCGCGGCCGCCCTCGTCGTCAGCCCGCCCGTGATGTTCATGGACGAGCCGACCACCGGCCTCGACCCGCGCAACCGCCAGCAGCTGTGGGGGATCATCCAGGAACTGGTCGCCGGCGGCACCACCCTGCTGCTCACCACCCAGTACCTGGAGGAGGCCGACCACCTCGCCCACGACATCTGCGTGGTGGACCACGGCAAGGTCATCGCCCGCGGCACCTCCGACCAGCTCAAGGCCCGTACCGGCGGCGAGCGCGTGGAGGTCGTCGTCCACGAGCGCGACCACATCACCGCCGCGCGCGAGGTGCTCGCCGGCTTCGGCAAGGGCCGGACCACGGTCGAGGAACACACCCGCAAGCTCACCGTGCCGGTGGCGGGCGGCGCCAAGCTGCTCGCCGAGGTCATCCGCGAACTGGACGGCCGGGGCATCGAGATCGACGACATCGGGCTGCGCCGTCCCACCCTCGACGACGTGTTCATATCCCTGACCGGCCACGCCGCCGAGCTGGCGGCCGACGAGAACGGCGACGGCGCGGCCGCCGCCCCCACCGACGCCAAGGGCCGCAAGGCGGCGCGCAAGGAGGCGGCCAAGTGAGCACCACCTCTCCGGCCGGGGTCCCGGACCTCGTGGCACCCCGTCCGCGCGGCGGCCTCGTCCAGGGCGTCAACGACTCCCTGGTGATCGCCAAGCGGAACCTGATCCGCATGTCCCGCATCCCCGAGATGATCATCTTCGGTGTGATCCAGCCGGTCATGTTCGTCGTGCTCTTCAGCTACGTCTTCGGCGGCTCCATCAGCGTCGGCGGCAGTACCTCGCCCGCCGCCTACCGCGAGTTCCTGATGGCCGGCATCTTCGCCCAGACCGTCACCTTCGCCACCGCCGGCGCCGGCGCGGGCATCGCGGACGACATGCACAAGGGCCTGATCGACCGCTTCCGCTCGCTGCCCATGGCCCGCGGCGCGGTCCTCACCGGCCGCACCCTCGCCGATCTCGTCCAGACCTCGCTCACCCTGGTCGTCCTCGCGATCGTGGCCGTGCTCGTCGGCTGGCGCACGCACACCAACATCGGCGAGGTGCTCGCGGGCTTCGGCCTGCTGCTCCTGCTCGGCTACGCCTTCTCCTGGATCGGCGCCCTGATCGGCCTGTCGGTGCGCACCCCGGAGGCCGCCACCTCGGGCGGGCTGATCTGGCTCTTCCCGCTGACGTTCATCTCGAACGCCTTCGTCCCCTCCGAGAACATGCCGCCGTTCCTGCAGACCATAGCGGAGTGGAACCCCTTCAGCGCCACCGTCCAGGCGTGCCGCGTGCTCTTCGGCAACCTCCCGGAGGGCTACCCGGTCCCGGACGCCTGGCCGATGCAGAACCCGGTGCTGGCGTCCGTCCTCTGGTCGCTGCTGATCATCACGGTCTTCCGGACCCTGGCGGTCCGCAAGTACCGCTCGGCGACCGCGTAGGCCCGCCCGCACCGCGTTTGCGCACCCCCGTACGCACCGATGCCCGGCCGGGAGGATCCGGCCGGGCATCGATCGTGCCAAGAAGGGTGATCAGCCGGTGAAGGGCTTGACGTCGAGGATCTTGACGGAGGCCTTCTTGCCGTTCGGCAGCTCGTACTCGGCGTCCTCGCCGATCGCCTTGCCCATCACACCGCTGCCCAGCGGGGACTGGGGCGAGTACGTCTCGAAGTCCGAGGACGCGTACTCGCGGGAGGCCAGCAGGAACTCCATGGTGTCGTCCTCGTCGCCGTCAAAGGCGATCTTGACGAGTGTGCCGGGCGCCACCACGCCCTCGGCCGCGGGCGCGGTCCCGACCTTGGCATTCTCCAGGAGCTGAGTCAGCTGACGCACACGGAGCTCCTGCTTGCCCTGCTCCTCCTTGGCCGCGTGGTAACCACCGTTCTCGCGCAGGTCGCCCTCTTCGCGGGCGGCTGCGATCTTCGTGGCGATCTCCGTGCGGGCGGGACCAGAGAGGTAGTCCAGCTCCGCCTTCAGCTGGTCGTACGCCGCCTGGGTCAGCCAGGTGACGCTTTCGCTCGTCTGGGTCACGGGTGCTCCTCGTCGGTACAGGGGACTTCATAGCCGCCAGCGGCGGACGAAACCACGAGCCTAACAATTCGGGAAGAAAAGGGGGAGGACCCACGTGCCGGATTGCCTGCCGTCCGTGTCACGGCCAGGGACTCAGCGGGTCGCGGACCCCGCCTGCTGGCAGCCGACCAGTTCGATCATCGTGGCGCGGCCGGTGGTCTTCAGGGAGACGACCTCGTCCACGCGCGCCTCGGGCTGAGCGAAGGTGAAGTCCGCGCGGCCCACCTCGTTGTGCTGCTCGTCCTGCGAGCTGAGCGTGCAGACCCCGGTGACCGAGGCGTCCTTGCGGATCTCCAGGTGCGCCTTCACCTCGGTGTCGGAGACCACCTGGAACTTGATCACCTCGGCGCTGACGCTCTGCCCCGCGATGTAGTCCCAGCCGATCCAGCCGATCACGCCCAGCAGCACGGCTCCGAGCGCCGCCCCGACGATCTTGAGCTTCCGGTCCGCACGTTCGTCCGCCGACCGGCCGTAACGGCCGTCGGGCAGCCCTCCGCGCACCGTGCTCATCGATCGTTCCTTCCGACAGGGCGGGGCCGGGCCGGTACAGGCCCACCCCCGGAATTTTCCGTCCCCCGATTCGGTCAATATAGAGGCCGACCGTCACGCCGAATCGCAGAGGATCCCGTCTTGACCGAGCAGCTTCGACTGATGGCCGTCCACGCCCACCCCGACGACGAGTCGAGCAAGGGCGCGGCCACCATGGCCAAGTACGTCTCCGAGGGGGTGCCCGTGCTGGTGGTGACCTGCACGGGCGGCGAGCGCGGATCGATCCTGAACCCGAAGCTCCAGGGCGACAAGTACATCGAGGACAACATCCACGAGGTGCGCCGCAAGGAGATGGACGAGGCCCGCGAAATCCTGGGCGTCGAGCAGGAGTGGCTCGGATACATCGACTCCGGCCTGCCGGAGGGCGACCCGCTGCCCCCGCTGCCCGAGGGCTGCTTCGCACTGGAGGACGTGGACGAGGCGGCCGGCCGCCTGGTGAAGAAGATCCGCGCCTTCAAGCCGCACGTCGTCACCACGTACGACGAGAACGGCGGCTACCCGCACCCCGACCACATCATGACCCACAAGATCTCGATGGTCGCCTTCGACGGCGCGGCCGACACCGAGAAGTACCCGGAGGCCGAGTTCGGCCCCGCGTACCAGCCGCAGAAGCTCTACTACAACCAGGGCTTCAACAAGCCGCGCACCGTCGCCCTGCACGAAGCGCTGCTCTCGCGCGGCCTGGAGTCCCCGTACGGGGAGTGGCTGGAGCGGTGGAAGGAGTTCGAGCGCACCGAGCGGACCCTGACCACCCACGTGCCCTGCGCGGACTTCTTCGAGATCCGCGACAAGGCGCTCGTGGCGCACGCCACGCAGATCGACCCGGACGGCGGCTGGTTCCGCGTCCCGATGGAGATCCAGAGGGAGGTCTGGCCCACGGAGGAGTACGAGCTCGCGAAGTCGCTCGTCGACACTTCCCTCCCCGAGTCCGACCTCTTCGCGGGCATCCGGGACAATGCCTAGCTATGAGCGCTACGCAGGCAGCACTGACCCAGCTCCTCCCGCTGGCGGGTGACACCTTCGACAAGAACAAGGTGACGCCCGGCCTCCTGGGCTTCATCGTGTTCGCGGCCCTCGCCCTCGGCGTGTGGGGCCTGATGAAGTCGATGAGCCGCCACATGGGCCGGGTGGACTTCGAGGAGGCCCCCGAGCCCGGCGCCGCGGCCCCCGCCCCGGACCGGGCGGCCGGCTGACCGGATCCGCCGCGCGCCGCTGACCGGACCGGTTGAGCGTCGCTGACATCCACCGCGTGACCGCCCCCGCCCGACCGGTCGGGGGCGGTATCCGCGCGTCACACGGCCGTCGCCGGGCCCCGGGGCGGCAGCGGAACACCCATGATCTCCCGCGAGTGCAGGTTCGGGACCAGGCCCAGCCGCCACGCCTGCCAGCCCTCCGCCGGGTCCACCCCGCGGCCCAGGATCACCCCGTACGACTCCAGGCAGTCCTCCAGCCGCCCGTCCCGCGCCGGATGCGGCGCCGCCGTCAGCCGGGCCAGCTCCGCCCGCGCCTCCTCCGGCGCGCCGGGCGCCGACAGGTCCGCGAAGTCGGCGTACGGCAGCATCGTGCACCGCAGGAAGCGCGCCCAGTCCTCCCCGCGCCGGTCCCCGTACGAGATGAACAGCCGCACCGCCTCCTCGCACAGCCCCAGCGCCTGCGAGATCTTGGCGTTGCCCGCGTCCACCACCGCCAGCTCCAGGCAGGTCCACGCCTCGCCGTGCGCCAGCCCGATCCGCCGGAAGTCCGACCGCGCGTCGACCAGCAGCTGACGGGCGAAGCCGGAGTTCTTCAGGTTCCCCGTCTGCGCCGCCCGCTGGTCCCGCGTCACCCGGCCCGAGTGGTGCCGGGCGTGCGCCAGGCCGTACACGTCCCGCATCCGCGAGAACATCGTCCGCGCCCGCTCCAGCTCCCGTACCGCCTGATCGCGCTCGCCGCCCTCCTCCAGCGCCTGGCCCAGGTAGTACAGCGTCCACGCCTCGCCCCGCGCGTCCTCCGCCTCCCGGTGCCGGGCCAGCGCCTCCCGCAGCCGCTCCAGCGCCGGCCCCGGGTCCCCGTCCACCACCCGGGCCCGGCCCAGCTGGGTCAGCGCCCACGCCTCGCCGCGGTCGTCGCGCGTACGCCCGTACAGGTCCAGGGCCTCGCGCAGCTCGGCATCCGCCCGGCCCACGTCACCGACCCGCAGGTACACCTGGCCCAGCTGGAAGTGCGCCCACGCCTCGCCGTGCACGCTCTCGCTCTCCCGGTGCAGGGCGAGGGACCGCTCCAGCAGCGTCATCGCCTCCGCCAGGTGCGCCAGGTCCCGCTCCACCGCGGCCAGCGCGTGCAGCGCCCACGCGCGGTCGCCCGCCAGCTCCGGCGGCTCCTGGAGCACCAGCGCCTCACGGATGCGGGCCGCGGCCTCCGGAAGACTGCCCTGGTGGTGCAGGGTGATGCCGAGGGACACCAGGGCCATCGCCGCCCCCGCCTCCTGGTGGGCCTCCATGTACTGGTCCACCACCGAGGTCAGCGTGGTGCGGGCCTTGTCCAGCTCGCCCAGCTGGCGCGCCGCGATACCGGTACGCCACCGCACCGACCGCACCAGCCGCCCCTGCTGCCCGCCCGGACCGCCCGACTGCCCGGCCGCCGCCGCCACCGCCTGCGTCAGCTCGTCGATCTCACCGAGCCGGTACAGGTCACCGCGCAGCAGGCAGAAGTCGCACAGCGCCCCCAGCAGGTCCAGTACCGCCTGCTGGTCCACCCCCTCCGAATGCCGCAGCGCCGCCGTGATGAAGCTCGACTCGTCGTCCAGCCAGCGCAGCGCCGCGTCCAGCGACGTGAAGCCGTGATGGCCGAACTGGTTCGCACGCGTCGACATCTTCCCGTCGACCATCCGGATCACCGCGTCCGCGAGCTGCGCGTAATTGCGGATCAGCCGCTCGTGCGCCGCCGAGGACCGGTCCCGGTCCTCCTCCGCCGCCAGCCGGGCCGCGGCGTACGCGCGCACCGCGTCGTGCATCCGGAACCGCTGCCCGCGCACCCGCTCGATCAGCCCGGCCTCCCACAGCTCCTCCAGCGTGCGCAGCGCCGCCTGCTCCGGTACGTCGGCCAGCGCGGCCGCGGCCGCACCGCCGAGGGAGGCCCGCCCGGCCAGGGGCAGCCGCCGCAGCAGCAGCCGGGCGGGCTCGGCGAGGCGGGCGTCGGCGGCCCGCAGGGCGCTCTCGACCGGGTGGCCGCCGACGGGATCCGGAGCGAGGCCGGGACCCGAGAAGCCCGCCCGGGCCAGCGGGGCCAGCATCCGCAGCGCCAGCGGCAGCCCACCGCTCAGCTCCACCACGGAGGCCAGCGCCTTGTCCGCCTCGGCCCGGGCGTCGGCGTCCGCCTCCGGTGAGGCCGCGGCCGCACCCGTCGTGGCCGCGGCCGCACCCGGTGCGACCGCCCGGACCAGCTCCGCCGCATCCGCGTCCGCCAGCCGCTCCACCGGCAGCTGGTGCACCCACGCCGCCAGGTCCGCGGGCAGCTCCAGCGGCTCCCGCGCCGTCACCAGCACCAGGCTCTCGGACCGCTCGGGCACCAGCATCCGGACCTGCGCCGCGTCCACCGCGTCATCGAGGACCACCGTCACCGGCAGCCCCTGCAAGTGCTGGTGGTACAGCTCGCCCAGCCGCCGCACCTGCTGGTCCGCCGAAGCCCCCTCGCGGAACAACAGCTGCTCGCGCGGGGCGCCCAGCCGGTTCAGCAGGTGCAGCAGCGCCTCCCGCGTCGACAGCGGGGCGCCCGGGTCGCCGCCCCGCAGATCCACCACGCACGCGCCCCGGAACTGGTCCCGCAGCCCGTGCGCCGCCCGCAGCGCCAGCGCCGTCCGGCCCGCCCCCGGCTCGCCGTGGAGCACCACGACCACCGGGCGGGTCTCCGTACTGGCCCGGGCCGCCTGCACCCACTGCGCGATCCGCGTCAGCTCCGCCCGCCGTCCCGCGAACGGCCCGGCCGGATCGGGCAGCTGCCCGAAGGACTGCTCCAGCACACTGCGCCGGCGCGCCTCCGCGCTGCGGTCCGTGCCGCGCAGCTGCGGCGAACCGGTCCGGCCGGCCGGCCGGGGCGCCCGCGCCGCCGCGGCCACCGCCCGCTGCTGCTCCAGGAACGGCCGTATACCGCGCACCTCCAGCGCCGACAGCCATTGCAGCCTCAACTGTTCCGGCCCGCCCGGCCGGCCCCGCTCACCGGCCCGCCGGTTCGCGGCCGGCAGGTGCAGCGCCGTCACCTTCGCCACCGTCGCGACCGCCCCCGCGACGCCCGCAACGGCTCCAGCGGTCAGGGCCGTACCGGCCGCGACACCCAGGGACAAGTCCGCCCCGACGGCTGCGGCGGCAGCAACCGCCGTGACGAGTAAGGCCGTTGACGTGTCGCCACGCCGGAAGGCCTCGCCGAGCGACTGCTCCCCGGCCGCCGCCTCGTCCAGGGCCCGGACGTACGCCTCGTACTCCGGGGCCGCGCTCGCCGCGAGCGAGTCCAGCGCCTCCCGGGCGCGGGCCAGCAGTGCCGCCCCGTCGGCCGGTGTGCCCGCCGCGGCCCGCCGGGCCTCCTCGTCCACCGCCCGCTCCAACAGCCGCTCGGCTTCAACGCGATGGCTGTCCCGCATCGGCATCCCCCTCAGAGAGCTCCGGCAACGTGCCACAAGTGTCCGTCGGGACGCTCGCGAGCGCGAGGGAATCTGAGCTAGTTCAGAGGGAGTTGGAGCTTGCCGCCGCCCTATAGTCGTCCTCGTCGAGCCAACTCACAGGAAAGGCGGACCCGGTGACGGTACGGGAGGTCCGCGCGGCCGCACGGCTCATAGGCCGGCGCAACGCGCTGCGCTACCTGGCCATCGGCGTGGGGGCTTCGGTGCTCGCCGCCTGCACCGGCGAGGGCAAGGACAAGTCCGCGGCGCCCGGCACCGCGGCGCCCGACGCGCCCACCCCCTCCGCCACGGCGGCCCCCACTCCCACCCCCACCGTGGCCGGCCGCTCCTTCGACGCCTTCATCAAGGGCTCCTGGACCATCGAATCGACCACCCCCGGCGGTCACACGGGGCGCGGCAAGGCCACGGTCAACGCGGACGGCGGCGGCAACGGCGGCTGGTCCATCGCATGGGAGGGCGGCCCGGGCACCTGGCACGGCGGCTTCCTGCTGCGCGGCGGCCACCTCGTGCTGGACGTTTACGAAGCCCCCAAGGGCGTGCAGCGGCTGACCGGCGGCGAGGCGCTCACCGTCCCCGCGACGGTCGGGGAGACCGTGTCCCTCACCTTTCCGTGGAAGCCCCCGGGCCACCGCAACACGAACGACGGCCAGAAGCTGTCCGTCGAATACGCGAAGAACACCCTCCGCATCCGCCACATCGAGACCAGCGGCAGCACCACCACCCACGTCTGCACCCGGGCATGACCGCCCTGCGGCGTCTGGCCGCCGCCCTGTGCTGTGCGGCCGTGCTGGCGCCGGGCCTGGCCGGGTGCGAACAGGCGGGGCCCGCACGCGGATTCGTACCGCGCTACGAGGAGCCGGCGGAGGGCGACCGCGACGGCGCCCGGTTCCTGAAGGGGCGCGAACTCGCCGAAGCGGTGGCCGCGGACCTCAACGCGTACCTCTCCCTCCCGTACCGGATCACCGTCCTGGCCCGCTCCTGCGCGGGCGACGGCACGGGCTACGACCCGCGGCAGCACCGCATCGAGCTCTGCTACGACGACCTGGCGGAGGAGCGCAAGCTGTTCGAGGACGCGGACCACCGGCCGGCGGACGAGCCGCTCGCCGAAGTCGTCCGCGAGACGCTCTACCACGAGGCGGGCCACGCCCTCGTGGACGCCCTCGGCCTGCCCGTCCGCGAGGACGACCGAGCCGAGGAGGACGCCGCCGACCGCTTCGCCCAGCTGATGCTCCTGCGCGGCCGCCCGGAGGGCGAGCAGGCCCTCCTGACCGCCGCCCGTGCCTACGACCTCGCGGCCGCGGCCGACCCCGCCCCCGACCCCGCCGACGAACACGCCCCGGCCGCCGTCCGCGCGGAATCCCACCGCTGCGCGGTCTACGGCGCCGCCCCCGCCCGCCACCAGGACCTCGCCGACCCGTCCCGCACGGCCTGCCCCACCACCTGGACCCGGACCCGCGAAGCCTGGACCCGCGACCTGGCCCCGCTCCTTCGCCCCTGACGTGATCGTGTGCGGCAGGATGGGCCCCA
Organism: Streptomyces sp. NPDC056224; assembly: GCF_042267665.1. Taxonomy (NCBI): domain Bacteria; kingdom Bacillati; phylum Actinomycetota; class Actinomycetes; order Kitasatosporales; family Streptomycetaceae; genus Streptomyces; species Streptomyces sp. NPDC056224. Next base: position 46,013 of record NZ_JBHJTK010000040.1, on the reverse strand, counting down.
TGCCGAACCGCCTCGCGAACGAGACCTCGCCGTACCTGCTCCAGCACGCCGACAATCCCGTCGACTGGTGGCCGTGGTCGCCCGAGGCCTTCGCGGAGGCGCGGGAGCGGGGGGTGCCGGTCGTGCTCAGCGTCGGGTACTCGAGTTGCCACTGGTGTCATGTCATGGCGCACGAATCGTTCGAGGACGAGCTCGCCGCCGCCTACATGAACGAGCACTTCGTCAACATCAAGGTGGACCGCGAGGAGCGGCCCGACATCGACGCCGTCTACATGGAGGCCGTGCAGGCCGCGACCGGGCAGGGCGGGTGGCCCATGACCGTCTTCCTCACCCCGGACGCCGAGCCGTTCTACTTCGGTACGTACTTCCCGCCCGAGCCGCGGCACGGGATGCCCTCCTTCACGCAGGTCCTCGAAGGCGTGCGGGGCGCCTGGGCGGGGCGGCACGAGGAGGTCACCGAGGTCGCGCAGCGGATCGTACGGGACCTGGCCGGGCGGCAGTTGGACTACGGGAAGGCCGGCGCCCCCGGGCCGGAGGAGCTGGCCGGGGCGCTGCTCGGGCTGACGCGGGAGTACGACGCCACGCGCGGCGGGTTCGGCGGGGCGCCGAAGTTCCCGCCGTCCATGGTGCTGGAGTTCCTGCTGCGCCACCATGCCCGCACCGGGTCCGAGGGGGCGCTGCAGATGGCCGCGGACACCTGCGAGGCCATGGCGCGGGGCGGGATCTACGACCAGCTCGGCGGCGGCTTCGCGCGGTACTCCGTGGACCGGGAGTGGATCGTGCCGCACTTCGAGAAGATGTTGTATGACAACGCGCTGCTCTGCCGCGTCTACGCGCACCTGTGGCGGTCCACCGGTTCGGACCTCGCGCGCCGGGTCGCCCTGGAGACCGCCGACTTCATGGTCCGGGAACTGCGCACCGACCAGGGCGGCTTCGCCTCCGCCCTCGACGCGGACAGCGAGGACCCGCTCAGCGGCAAGCACGTGGAGGGGGCTTACTACGCCTGGACGCCCGCGCAGTTGAGGGAGGTGCTGGGCGAGGACGACGGGGACCTGGCCGTCGCGCACTTCGGGGTGACGCAGGAGGGCACCTTCGAGCACGGAAAGTCCGTGCTCCAGCTCCCCCAGGACGGGCCGGCGGCGGACGCCGAGCGGATCGCCTCGATCCGGGCGCGGCTGTTCGCCGAGCGGCAGGCGCGGCCCGCGCCCGGGCGCGACGACAAGGTCGTGGCCGCGTGGAACGGGCTCGCCATCGCCGCGCTCGCGGAGTGCGGGGCGTACTTCGAGCGGCCCGACCTGATCGAGCGGGCCACCGAAGCCGCCGATCTGCTGGTGCGCGTGCACATGGACGGACGGGCGCGGCTCGCCAGGACGAGCAAGGACGGCCGGGTGGGGGCCAACGCCGGGGTGCTGGAGGACTACGGCGACGTGGCGGAGGGGTTCCTGGCACTGGCCGCCGTCACCGGTGAGGGGGTCTGGCTGGAGTTCGCCGGATTCCTCGTCGACCTGGTCCTGGACCAGTTCACCGCCGGGGACGGCTCGCTCTACGACACCGCGCACGACGCCGAAGCGCTGATCAGGCGGCCCCAGGACCCCACCGACACGGCCGCGCCGTCCGGCTGGACCGCCGCGGCCGGAGCGTTGCTGTCGTATGCCGCGCACACCGGGTCGCAGGCCCACCGCACGACGGCCGAGAAGGCACTGGGGGTGGTGCACGCCCTCGGGCCGCGCGCCCCGCGCTTCATCGGGCACGGGCTGGCGGTCGCGGAGGCGCTGCTGGACGGGCCGCGCGAGGTGGCGGTCGTGGGTCACCCGGAGGATCCGGCTCGGGCGGCGCTGCACCGGACGGCGTTGCTGGGGACGGCTCCTGGTGCTGTGGTGGCGACCGGGATGCCGCGTTCGGCGGACGGCGGCGGGGGTGAGTTCCCCCTGCTGGCCGAGCGCACACTCGTACACGACCTTCCGACGGCGTACGTGTGTCGACATTTCGTCTGCGCGCGGCCTACGACGGATCCGGTCGAGCTGGCGGAACAGTTGGGTACGGTTCGCCCCTGAAGCAACCGGAGTGCCGTCAATTCCGGTTGCTTTCCCATGAGTTCAGAAACGTGGTTTTTATCTGGACTGCTTCTGGGTGTCATGTTCGCTGTCTAATCTCGTGGTGTCATTCGGGAGTCACCGGGGCGACGCACTGGGGGGTGCGTACGGGGGAAGCGGGGGGCGGGGGGGCGGGGGGGCCCCCCGGGGGCGCCCGGGGGTTGTAGAAAAACCCCCCGGGGGTGGGGCCAGTGGGGGGGGGCCATTTGTAAAACAAAGGGTTAAATTAAAGTTTTTTGCG
>NZ_JBHJTK010000040.1:0-43669 GCF_042267665.1 Streptomyces sp. NPDC056224 | reverse complement strand
GGTTTTTTTTTTTTTTTCGGTTTGGGGGTTGATTTTTGCGGTTAAAATTCGGGGGTTTTGGGGGGGGGGGCCGGGGGGCCCCCCCGGGGGGGGGGGGGGGGGGGTGGGGGGGGGGGGGGGGGCGGGGGGGCCCGCCGTGAGCCTCCGGGGGTTTGACGAATCGCCGCCTGGGGTTGCGGCATGTCTGGGGGGACATTTTGTACACCTCTGTGTTCATTTCCGTGATTTCGCTTGCGCTCTTCGGGATAGCCGCCTTCACGCTCTGGTGGCAGATGCACGCCTGGCGGACGCCCGAGGTGCTCGCCTCCACCCGCTTCGACCGCCCCGACGGGGGCGACAGGCTGGCCTTCTCGCTGCTGCTGCCGGCCCGGCACGAGCAGGCGGTGCTGGAGCACACCATCGACCGGCTCCTGGAGTCGACCCACACCGACTACGAGATCATCGTGATCGTCGGCCACGACGACCCCGAGACCTCCGCCGTCGCGCTGCGGGCTGCCGCCAGGGAGCCGGCCCGGGTCCGGGTCGTCGTCGACCGCCACGAGACCAAGAACAAGCCGAAGGCCCTCAACACCGCCCTCCCGACCTGCCGGGGCGACATCGTCGGAGTCTTCGACGCCGAGGACCAGGTCCACCCCGAGCTGCTCTCCCACGTCGACCACGCCTTCCGCTCCACCGGCGCCGACGTGGTGCAGGGCGGGGTCCAGCTCATCAACTTCCACTCCAGCTGGTACAGCCTGCGCAACTGCCTGGAGTACTTCTTCTGGTTCCGCTCCCGGCTGCACCTGCACGCCGAGAAGGGCTTCATCCCGCTCGGCGGCAACACCGTCTTCGTGCGCACCGAGGTGCTGCGCGAGGCCGGCGGCTGGGATCCGAACTGCCTCGCCGAGGACTGCGACCTGGGCGTGCGGCTCTCGTCGGCCGGCAAGAAGGTGGTCGTCGCGTACGACTCCGACATGGTCACCCGCGAGGAGACGCCGGGCTCGCTGCTGAGCCTGCTCAAGCAGCGCACCCGCTGGAACCAGGGCTTCCTCCAGGTGTACCGGAAGAGGGACTGGCGGCAGCTGCCCGGCCGCGGCCAGCGCTGGCTGGCCCGCTACACGCTGATGACGCCCTTCATGCAGGCCGCGTCCGGCGTGATCATCCCGCTCAACTTCGCCGCCGCGGTCTTCCTCGACGTGCCGGTCGGCATCGCGATCATCACCTTCCTCCCCATGATCACGGCGATGGTGACGTTCGTCTTCGAGATCGTCGGCCTGCACGACTTCGGCAGGCAGTACGGACTGCCCGTCCGCTTCCCGCACTACCTCAAGCTCGTCGTCGGCGGCCCGTTCTACCAGGTGATGCTCGCCGGCGCCGCGATCCGCGCGGTCTGGCGCGAGCAGCGCGGGCAGGGCGAGTGGGAGCTGACCAGCCACACCGGCGCCCACCTCGGCGGGGCCGCGGCCTCCGCCGCGGCTCCTGCCGCCGCCTCCGCTGCTGCTGCCTCCGCCGTGCCCACGTACAGCGCGTCCACCCCGCCCGTCCCGCCCGTCTCGCACCCCGCGATCCGAGAGGACAGCCACCGGTGACCGCCACCCTGCCCACGGCCACTGATCCCCGGCCCGCCGCGACGACCGCCGCCGCCGCCGACGCGAGCGCGGCCGAGCCCCGCGTCCCCGCCCGGCGGGGCGGCCGCGGCGGGCCCGGAGCCGAGCCGCCCGCGCCGGCCCGCCCGCCCGTACGCTTCCGCTCCTCCCGCCCCGACCTGCTGCTCTGCGGGGCCCTGCTGCTGGTGATCGTCCTCGTCCAGGGCTGGAACATCACCGACTTCCCGGCCCTGAGCGACGACGAGGGCACCTACCTCGCCCAGGCGTGGGCCGTCCAGCAGGGCGAAGGCCTCGCCCACTACACGTACTGGTACGACCACCCCCCGCTCGGCTGGATCCAGGTCGCGGGACTGACGTACCTGCCCTCCCTCTTCGTACCCGAATCGATGACCGTCGCGACGATGCGGTTCTCGATGCTCGTCGTCGCCGCCGCCAGCGCGGTGCTGATCTACGTCCTCGCGCGCCGGCTGTGGCTGCCGCGCTGGGCCGCCGGCCTCGCGATGGGCCTCTTCGGGCTCTCACCGCTCTCCGTCGTGCTCCAGCGCGAGATCTTCCTCGACAACCTCGCGGTGATGTGGATCCTGCTCGCCTTCTGCCTCGCCGCGTCGCCCAGCCGTCACCTGTGGCACCACTTCGGGGCCGGACTGGCGGCCGCCACCGCCGTCCTGACCAAGGAGACGATGCTGGTGGTGCTCCCGGCGCTGCTGGTGACCATGTGGCGCCACAGTCACCGCGACACCCGCAAGTTCGCCGTCACCGGAGCCATCACCGCCTGCGTGCTGATAGGGCTGGCCTATCCGCTGTACGCGCTGCTCAACGGCGAGCTGCTGCCCGGATCGGGCCACGTCTCGCTCATCGACGGCATCACCTACCAGATGGGCCGCGAGGGCTCCGGCTTCATCCTCGACGCCGGCTCCGGCTCGAACGGCGTCCTCCGCTCCTGGCTCTACTACGACACCGTCCTGCCGCTCGGCGGGCTGGCCGGCGCCGTCCTGCTGCTCGCCACCCTGCTCGCCACCCTGCTCCCCCGAGCTCTCGGCTCCGTTCGAGCAGGGGGGAGCCACACGTCGGTCACCGCCCGCGCGCTCGCCGGTCCCGCGCTCGCCGCCGTCCTCCTCGCCCTCGTCGCGCTGCGGCCCTCCGGCTACCTCCCCGCGATGTACGTGATCCAGGCGCTGCCGTTCCTGGCCCTCGTCCTCGCGGGCGGCGCGGCCGGCGTCGCGCACGCCGTGCTGCGCCGCCGCCGGGCCCCGGGGGAGCGCAGGCGGTGGGTGTGCGCGCGCTGGGCGCTGCTCTGCGTACTCACCGCGTGCGCCGCGGCGTACGTCCTGCCGCGCTGGTACGACGGCAACCGCACCGCGCTCACGGCCGACGCGAACGCCCCGTACCGGCAGGCCGCGGCCTGGCTCGGCAGCGAGGTGGAGGATCCGGCGCGCACCAGGGTGCTGCTGGACGACGCGCTGTGGCTGGACGCCGTGCACCGCGGCTACGAACCCGGGCTCGGCGCGATCTGGTTCTACAAGGCCGACCTCGACCCCGCCGTCAGCAGGACCCTGCCGCGCGGCTGGCGGGACATCGACTACGTCGTCTCCTCGCCGACGGTGCGCCGCGACGCGGTGAACCTGCCGAACGTGAAGGCCGCGCTGGAGCATTCGACGGCGGTCGCCGTCTTCGGCTCGGGCGAGGACCGCATCGAGATACGCCGGACGGACCGCGCCGACCGCGCCGACGGAGCCGACCGCGCCGACCGTCAGAGTGGGAGCTGAGCCGCCATGAGCGAGGACCTGTGGTCCCCCCATGCCCCGGTCGACGCGGACCCCGCCGCCCCGCGGACGGTCACGGGCAGCGTCACCCTGATCATCCCGACCTTCAACGAATCCGGAAACATCGGCGAGTTGCTGCGCCGGCTCGGTGACGCGCTGCCCGAGCACCTGCCGTGTCAGGTGCTGTTCGTGGACGACTCCACGGACGACACCCCGGCCGTCATCGAGAAGGCCGCCGTGGAGTACCCCTTCCCGGTGGCCGTCCTGCACCGCGAGAGCGCCGACGGCGGCCTAGGCGGCGCGGTCGTCGAAGGGATCCGGCGGGCGGACACCGACTGGATCGTCGTCATGGACGCCGACCTCCAGCACCCGCCCCACCTGGTGCCCGAACTCGTCGGCGAGGGGATGCGCACCGGCGCCGACCTCGTCGTCGCCTCCCGCTACATCAGCGGCGGCAGCCGGGCCGGACTCGCCGGCGGCTACCGCATCGCCGTCTCGCGCGGCGCGACCTGGCTCACCAAGGGGCTCTTCCCGCGCGCCCTGCGCGGGATCAGCGACCCGATGAGCGGCTTCTTCGCCATGCGCCGCCCGGTGGTCACCGCGGACGCCCTGAAGCCGCTGGGCTACAAGATCCTGCTGGAGCTGGCGGTGCGCACCCGGCTGACGCCGGGAGGCGCCCCCGGCCGGCCGGTGAAGGTCGCCGAAGTGCCCTTCGTCTTCCAGGACCGCTTCGCGGGCGAGTCCAAGTCCACCGCCCGCGAGGGCATGCGGTTCCTCGTCCACCTCGCCTCGCTGCGCTCGGCCACCCCGCTCGCCCGGATGATCGGCTTCGGCCTCATCGGGCTCTCCGGCTTCGTCCCAAACCTGGCCGCGCTCTGGCTGCTCACGCACGCCGGGATGCACTACCTGCCGGCGGAGATCGTCGCCAACCAGGCAGGGGTGCTGTGGAACTTCGTCCTCATCGAGGCCCTGCTCTTCCGCGACCGCCGCCGTCACCGCCGCCGGGCGGACCGGGCGGGCCGTTTCGTGCTGCTCGCCAATGCCGATCTGCTGCTGCGGATCCCGCTGATCGCGGTGTTCGTCGCCAAGCTCGGCATGGCGGCGCTGCCGGCCACCGCCCTCGCGCTGGTCACCACCTTCGTCCTTCGGTACGCGGCCACCGAGGCCCTCGTCTACCTGCCGCGCACCTCGCGCACGGCGGGGCGTCACACCAGGAGCTGAGCCGCACAGAAGGGAACTTTTCGATGCGTCTGACGATCCGGCGGAGGGCAGGGCGGCGGGCCGCCCTGCTGGCCGTCGGGGCGATGACCGCGGGACTGCTGCTCACCGCACCGCAGCAGGCCACGGCCGGCCCGCCCAATCTGCTCACCAATCCAGGTTTCGAGACGGCCGGCGCGCCCGGCGCCGACATGCCGTCCTGCTGGTCCAGGTCCGGCTGGGGCGACAACGACTTCACCTTCGCCACCGTCGCCGACGCGCACAGCGGCACCAAGGCGATGAAGGTCTCCCTCACCCGCCGCGTGACCGGCGACCGCAAGGCGCTGGTCACCGAGAACGCCACCTGCGCCCCCACCGTCACGCCGGGCAGGCAGTACGACCTCTCCGCCTGGTACAAGTCGAACACCCCGGACGTCTCGGTGACGGTGTTCCGGCGGGAGGCCGCGACCGGGACCTGGCACTACTGGACCGACCTGCAGAACCCGCCGGTCAGTGCCGCCTGGGCGCGCACGGAGGTCCGTACGCCGGCGGTCCCGCCGGGCACCGACAAGATCGCGTGGGGCCTGTCGGTGTACGGGGTGGGCACGCTCACCACCGACGACTACGCCGTGGAGGAGGTGGGCGCGGCCGGCCCGCAGCCCGCCTGTTCGGGCACGGCGGAGGAGTGCGCCAAGGGCAGGTGGGAGGTGATCCCGGCCAAGAACCCGGTGCGTTCGATGCACGCCGTCGTGCTGAAGAACAGCAAGGTGCTGCTGATCGCGGGTTCGGGCAACGACATCGCCCAGTTCAACGCGGGCACCTTCACCTCGGCCGTCTACGACCCGGCGAACGGGTCGTTCAAGACGATTCCGACGCCGGTGGACATGTTCTGCTCGGGCCACGTGCAGCTGGCCGACGGCCGGGTGCTGGTGATGAGCGGCAACAAGGGCTATCCGTCGGCCGACGGCAGGATCGGCTACCAGGGGCTGAAGGACAGTTACGTCTTCGACCCGGCGACCGAGACGTACACGAGGACGAACGACATGAACGGCGGGCACTGGTACCCGTCGGCGACGGTCCTCGGCAACGGCGACGTGATCTCCTTCGGCGGCCTGAAGGAGAACTCCACGGGCAACGTGACCGCGGAGAGGTTCTCGGCGGCGCAGAACAAGTGGCTGCCGGTGAACGAGGTCAACCAGACCTGGTCGTACTGGGGCCTGTACCCGTCGATGATCCTCATGCAGGACGGGCGGCTCTTCTACTCGGGCAGCCACACGTTCGGCAACAACACCCCCGGCACCGGCTCCTCGGTCTACGACTACGACGCCAACACCGTCACCGACGTGCCCGGGCTGCGCAACAAGGACCAGCGTGACGAGTCGGCGAGCGTCCTGCTGCCTCCAGCGCAGGACCAGCGGGTCCTGACCATCGGCGGCGGCAACAACGAGACGAATCCGGCCGCGAACCGGATCACCGACATCATCGACCTGAAGAAGCCGAGCCCCGCCTACACGGCCGGCCCGGACCTCCCGCAGGGCCTGGTCGACACGGGTGCGGGCAAGCGGCCACAGACCGGGGCCGAGGGCAAGATGTACGTGTCGGCCGTGCTGCTGCCGGACGGCAAGGTGCTGGAGACCGGCGGCGGGCTGCACGACCGGGCGGACCCCGTCTTCGAGGCCTCGTTCTTCGACCCGGTGACCAACACCTACCAGGCGGGACTCGCCGCCGACCCGATCCCGCGGACCTACCACTCGGCGTCGTTCCTGATGCCCGACGGCCGGGTCATGTCGGTCGGCGACAACCCGGGCAACGGCACCTACAACCACAACGTGTCGATCTACACGCCGCCGTACCTCTTCAAGGGCCCGCGCCCGCAGATCACCTCGGTGATCGACACGCAGTGGGTGTACGGGGACACGCAGCGGATCACCGTCGACCGGCCCGTCGCCAAGGCGGAACTGATCCGTCCGGCGGCGGTCACCCACTCGTCGGACCCGAACCAGCGGTTCGTGGACCTGCCCATGACGGTCGACGGGAACACCGTCGACCTGGCCGTCACCAGCAACCCCAACCTGGCGCCGCCCGGCTGGTACATGCTCTTCGCGGTCGACGCGAACGGCGTCCCGTCGATCGCGACCTGGGTCCGCCTGGGCGGGGCCCCGGCGCTGGCGGCCGCCGAGGAGCAGCCCGCCGCGCACGAGCACGCCTTCGCGGACAGGCTGGGTCCCGCCAGGGACAACCCGGCCGAGCGGGACTCCGTCCCCGTCCCGCCGAGCGTGGCCGGCTGCGACCGCCACTACGGCACGGTCAGCCTGTGCGTACCGACCCGCTTCCCGGCGGAGGTGAAGGAGACGACGAAGGCCCGCTGCGACTGGCTGGCCGCCCACCGGTACCCGCAGCGCATGAAGGTCAACGGGAGCGATCCGCTGCGCCTGGACCCCGACCGTGACGGGTACGCCTGCTGACCGGCCGCGTCGGTCAGTGCGAGTACGCGGCGAGCGAGATGCCGACGTAGTGCGCGACGAAGGCCGCGAGGGTCAGTGAGTGGAAGACCTCGTGGAAGCCGAAGAAGCGTGGGGAGGGGTTGGGGCGCTTCATCCCGTAGATGACCCCTCCCACGCTGTACAGCAGGCCGCCGACGATCACCAGGACCAGGACGGCGATGCCGCCGGTGCGCATGAAGTCGGGCAGGAAGAAGACCGCGGCCCAGCCCATCGCGATGTAGCACGGGGTGTACAGCCAGCGCGGCGCGCCGACCCAGAAGACGCGGAAGGCGATGCCCGCGGCGGCGGCGAGCCACACCGCCCACAGCAGCGTCCGTCCCGTGGAGGGCGGGAGCAGCAGGACGGTCAGCGGGGTGTAGGTCCCCGCGATGATGAGGAAGATGTTGGCGTGGTCGAGCCGCCGCAGGATGGCCTCGCCGCGCGGTCCCCACGTACCGCGGTGGTAGACCGCGCTGACGCCGAAGAGCAGGCATGCCGTGAGGATGTACACCCCGCAGGCCACGCGTGCCCGGGTCGAGTCGGTGAAGGCCATCAGCACCAGCCCCGCGACCACCACGGCGGGGAACATTCCTAGGTGCAGCCAGCCGCGCATCAGCGGCTTGGCCTCCGGCTCCGGTGCGGCCGCGGCGTCAGAAGTCATGAGCGACATGCTACCTACGGGTCCGTAGGTTTCCCTCGGTGCTCTTTACGGAAGATTGACGGACGTGGCGATGCTCACGTGAGAGGCCCCCTGGACATATGCGCACATGCACCGGATGATCAGATGAGTGCGGTCGACACCGGATGAGCGGAGCGCGAAGCGTCCGGGTCGCAGCCCCCACGGGGCCTACACCAAACAAACCCCTCAACAAGGAGCAATCGTGGCGCGCGACAACGCGGCTCCCACTGTCCCGACGAACCACCAGGAGCTGATCTCCTGGGTGGACGAGATCGCTGCCCTGACCCAGCCGGACCGCATCGTCTGGTGCGACGGCTCCGAGGCCGAGTACGAGCGCCTGTGCGAGGAGCTCGTCGCCAAGGGAACGTTCAAGAAGCTCGACGAGACGAAGCGCCCGAACTCGTACTACGCCGCCTCCGACCCCTCCGACGTCGCGCGCGTCGAGGACCGGACCTTCATCTGCTCCGAGAAGGAGGAGGACGCGGGCCCGACCAACCACTGGAAGGCCCCGGCGGAGATGAAGGAGATCTTCGCGGGAGAGAAGGGCATCTTCCGCGGCTCCATGAAGGGCCGGACGATGTACGTCGTCCCCTTCTGCATGGGCCCCCTCGGCTCCGAGCTCTCCGCGATCGGCGTCGAGATCACCGACTCCGCCTACGTCGCGGTCGCCATGCGCACCATGACCCGCATGGGCAAGCCCGTCCTGGACGAGCTCGGCACCGACGGCTTCTTCGTCAAGGCCGTCCACACCCTCGGCGCTCCGCTCGCCGAGGGCGAGGCCGACGTCCCGTGGCCGTGCAACACCACCAAGTACATCTCGCACTTCCCCGAGACCCGCGAGATCTGGTCCTACGGATCCGGCTACGGCGGCAACGCCCTGCTCGGCAAGAAGTGCTACGCCCTGCGCATCGCCTCCGTCATGGCGCGTGACGAGGGCTGGCTCGCCGAGCACATGCTGATCCTCAAGCTCACCCCGCCGCAGGGTGAGGCCAAGTACGTCGCCGCCGCCTTCCCGTCCGCCTGCGGCAAGACCAACCTCGCCATGCTGGAGCCCACGATCTCCGGCTGGACGGTGGAGACCATCGGCGACGACATCGCCTGGATGCGCTTCGGCGAGGACGGCCGCCTCTACGCGATCAACCCCGAGGCCGGCTTCTTCGGCGTCGCCCCCGGCACCGGCGAGCACACCAACGCCAACGCCATGAAGACGATGTACGCGAACACCGTCTTCACCAACGTCGCGCTCACCCCCGACGGCGGCGACGTCTGGTGGGAGGGCATGACCGAGGAGGCGCCCGCCCACCTGATCGACTGGAAGGGCAACGACTGGACGCCGGAGTCCGAGACCCCGGCCGCCCACCCGAACGCCCGCTTCGCCGTCCCGGCCTCCCAGTGCCCGACGATCGCCCCCGAGTGGGAGGACCCCAAGGGCGTCCCGATCTCCGCGATCCTCTTCGGCGGCCGCCGCGCCTCCGCCGTGCCGCTGGTCACCGAGTCCTTCGACTGGAACCACGGCGTCTTCATCGGCTCGAACATCGCCTCCGAGAAGACCGCCGCCGCCGAGGGCAAGGTCGGCGAGCTGCGCCGCGACCCCTTCGCCATGCTGCCGTTCTGCGGCTACAACATGGGCGACTACATGGCCCACTGGGTCAAGGTGGCCGCGAACAAGGACCAGGCCAAGCTCCCGAAGATCTACTACGTGAACTGGTTCCGCAAGAACGACGCGGGCAAGTTCGTGTGGCCCGGCTTCGGCGAGAACAGCCGCGTCCTGAAGTGGATCGTCGGCCGCCTCGACGGCACCGCCGAGGGTGTCGAGACCCCCATCGGCATCCTGCCGACCAAGGACTCCCTCGACCTCGACGGCCTGGACCTCCCGGCCGAGGACCTCGACTTCCTCCTCACGGTCGACAAGGAGGTCTGGCGCGAGGAGGCCGCCCTGGTCCCCGAGCACCTGAACACCTACGGCGACCACACCCCCAAGGAGCTGTGGGACCAGTACCACGCGCTCGTGGAGCGCCTGGGCTGAGCCAGGACGCGCCCTGAAGAAGGGCCAATGAACGTGGGAGCCCCCGACCAAGCGGCGCCCACCGCTGTGGGAGCCCCCGACCAAGCGGCGCCCACCGCAGCACCGGCCTGTCAGGAGCGTCCGCGCTCCTCCAGATAGGTCGTGTGCGTCTGCTGACGGCCGGCCTCCACCCCGTGGAGGCCGGCCGTCACGCGTTCCGCCTCGTCGTACAGGACCACCAGCTGCCGCTCCAGGTGCCGCTCCGGCGACTCGGCGCCCGACGTCATCCGGGTCCACCAGCGCGTCCGGTTGTACGTGTCCACGCACTCCGGGACGTCCAGCCGGATCGCCCGCGACAGCGCGTGCACCCACTCCGGTTCGGCGGCCAGCGCGTCGGCCACCCACCCCGGATCCAGCAGCGCCGCGTACAGCTCCATCAGCTCGGCCAGCTTCCCGCCCGCCGCCGGCGGCAGGTCCACCTCGGCCAGGTACTCGCGCAGCCGCCCGAAGTCCTCCCGGACGACGCCCAGCTGCTCGGCGGCGTCCGGGTGGTGCGGCGGATCCACCCGCTCCGGCGGGGCGATGAGCGCGCCCGCCCCGTACAGCCCGGCGACCACCACCGGCCAGAACGACCCGCCCACACCGGCGAAGCCCAGGCCCAGACCGGCCAGCCCGCATGCGGAGCCGGCCAGGTTCTTCTTCGACTCCAGGTAACCGAGCAGCCTGGCCGCCGCGCCCGCCCCGCCTGCTCTGCCCGCTCTACTGGTAGCCACGGATCTCCTCGAAGGCTCCGTTCAGCGAACCGTTCCCGTCGGTGGCGTCGAAGAGCCGCCCGCCGGTCAGTTCGGTGATGTGGGTGAGCTCCTTGCGGTCCGAGTCCCCGAACAGCACCGCGAAGACCGGAGTGTGCTTCTGGCCCTCGGGCAGCGCGGCGTAGAAGGCGTCGAAGTGACCGGCCCCGACGCCCTCGGTGTTCTCGCCGTCCGTCATGAGCACGATCGAGGTGAACGCGTCCGTGCCGCCCTTGCCGAGCTGCTCGTACGCCGCCTCCAGGCTGCTGTAGACCGCCGTGCCTCCCTCCGGCCGCAAGGACTTCACGTCGCCCCGGATCGCATCCAGGGCCGGCCCCGGACTGCCGGGCTCGACCACGTGCGTCCGTACCTGCTTCACCCTGGACCCGAACGGCAGGAGCGTCACCTCCTCGCGGTCCCGGAACCGCTCCCCGGTCCCCGAACTCCCGCTGCCCGTGAGGTCCGTGAGTGCGGCCTTCAGCCGCCCGATGCGGTCGTCGTCGGCCATCGAACCCGAAGTGTCCAGCACGTACACCGTCCGCGAGGGCCGGCGCAGCTCGTTCTCGTACGAGGCCAGCAGCCCGTCGGCGACCGCGAGCGAGCCGGGGAACGGCAGCTCGCGCCGCACCGAAGCGCCCAGCCCGGGGGCCGGCGCCACCCCCGCCGCGACCGGCCGGCGGAAGGTCGCCCCGGTGATCGCCTGCTGCGCCTGTGCCCCGCGCAGGTACTCCGTCAGGGCCCGGCCCGACTCGCGCGCCCCGGCCGGGGCCGAGGTCAGCAGGGTCAGCGGGTAGTGCGCGGTGACCACGCCGTCACGCGGCCGGATCACCGTCAGCGGAGCCTTGGCGTCCCGGTTCATCGAGAGCAGCACCGACTCGTAGTTCACCAGCGCGTCCACGTCGGGGCGCTGGGCGTAGGCGGTGGCGAGCCAGCCGGAGGAGCCCGAGGTCAGCTTCTGCCCGGCGAAGAACTCCTTCAGCCGGGGCGCGGCCGCCTTCACGTCCGCGTCCGTCAGCGCCGCCTGCGCACCCGACAGGCCCGAGGCCACCGAGACCAGCGCGGAGAAGCCGGAGTTCGAGCGCACCGGATCGGTCATCCCGTACGTCAGCCTGCCTCCCGCGACCGCCTCGTGCACCGCCGACCAGGTGACCTCCTCCGGCTTCCAGCCGAGCCGGGCCAGCGACTCCGGCTTCACCCCGAGGGCGACGGGCGAGGACATCACCGGGACCTCGTTGGCGAGCTTCCCGGCGGCCTGCGGACGCAGCCGCAGATAGTCGTTCGAGGACAGCCAGACCGCGTCGTACCTTCCGTCGGCCTTCCCGGAGGCGATCTGCTCGGCGGCGTCGAGGGTCCCGGACCAGGTGAGGTTCACGGTGACCCCGGTGGCCTTCCTGGCCTGCTCCAGCACCGGCTGCATGTCGGCGAGCTCACTGGAGGCCAGCACCCGCAGGGTGCCCTCCTTGTAGGCGGTCGGCTTCGGGTCGTCGGGCCGGTCGGGCCCGTCGGAGGCGCAGCCGCTCGCGCCGGCCAGCGCGGCGAGGACCAGGCCCGCGATCATCCGGCCCCGCCGGTGCACGCGCCCCCTCACTGGGCACCGCCCTCGAGCACACCGGCGGTGCGCGTCCGCGCGAGGTACGCCGAGGCCGTCCGCAGCTCCCCGGTCAGGGACTCCACGGTCGCGGCCATGCTCTCGGTGGCCTGCACCTTGAAGGTGTCGATCGTGTCGAGCGTCCGGTAGATCTGCGCGAACGCCGTCCGCAGGGTCTCGGCGCCCACCGCCGGATCGGCCGCGATCCGCTGGATCTCGCCGCTCTGTGTGGACAGCATCTGCGCGTTGCCCCGGATCAGCTCCTCGGTGGTGCCGCGCAACGCGTTGACCTGCTCGGTCACCGTGCGCTGGTTGTCGAGGGCCGAGGCCAGCATCACGGCGATCCGCAGCGCGGACACCGTGGTGGTCGCGGCCCGGTCGACGCCCTTGATCAGTTCCTCGTTGTTGCGCCGGACCACGTCCATCGCCAGGTAGCCCTGCGCGCACACCGCCAGCTGCGTCAGCAGGTCCTGGTGCTTCTGCCGGACGGGGAAGAGGACGTCCGCGCGCATCGCGTCGGCCTGCTGCGGGTCGGTGTGCCCGGCCTCGGCGATCCGCTGCTCGACGGCGGTGTCCAGGGCCTCGGTGAGGACCGCGTACTCCTGGAGCTTGCCCATCGTCTCCCAGAGCCGTGAGCGCTCGGTGTGCAGGGCCGCGTTGTCGCGACGCAGTTCGTCCTGGCCGCCGCGCAGCGCCCCCACGATCTTGTTCAGGGTCGCCTGCGAGGAGGCGTACTTGGCCACGTGGTCGCGGAACCTGTTGCCGCCGGGCAGCTTCGCGAGCAGCTTGCCGACGCCCCTGGCGGGCGTGTCCCGCGGGTCGAGGTCCTCCACGGTGCGCCGCAGTTCGACGAGGGAGCCGGCCACCCGGGCCTGCGCGTCGCCGCCCCCGTCGGAGCCGAGCGAGCGCACCGCCCGCTCCAGCATCCGGTTGGACTGCTGGGCGGCCGTGCGGATGTCGGCCGAGCCCAGCCCGGCGATCTCGCCGAGGCGCTGAGCGAACTCGGGGGAGCGGGCGTCGATCCCGGCGAGCGCGGCGACGTACTCCCCGGCCCGGCGGGCCATCTCGTCGCGGACGCCGTCCTGGAGGGGGACGAGGCCGGCCGCCTGCTCCTTGCGGACGGGCGCGACGGGCTCGGGAGCGCTGAGGACGAGCGGGCCGTCGGCTGCGTCGGCGGTCGGTGTCAGTGTCACGGTGTGTCCCCCTGGCCCTTGGCGCGGGCGGCCAGCGCCATCAGGATCTTGACGGTGGGTGTGCCGACCTGGCGGATGCCGGTCAGTCCCGGGTTGAGGTACGCGGCGTGCGGCGCGGTGGCGGCGGTGAACTCGGGCACGCCGTCCTGCGGGCGGAACCCGTGGCGCAGGGCCAGCTCGCGCAGCTTCGGGTCGGTCGCGAGGAGGGTGCCGAGCCCCTTGGCCCTGTCGCTGAGCGGTACGAAGGTGTGCGCGGTGTTGACCGTGGTGTCCGGGTAGAGGACCACCATGTCGTCGACGTGCCCGCCTTCCTGCTTCTGCAGGAGCAAGGACGCCACCTGGGACTCGTAGACCAGGATGAGCGGTTCGCCGCTGCCGCTGATGAAGGCGCGGAAGGGGTCGTCGGTGCTCGGCGCCAGAGCGCCCTGGACGGAGATCAGCTTGCGCATCAGCGGTGCCGTGCGGGCGATCCCGGCGTCGTCGGAGACCACGTTGTTGCCGTTCGCCACGTTGGAGGCGGCGGCGAGGAAGAGGGCGCCGGAGTTGGAGGTGGCCGGGTCGGTGGTCTTGATGAACACGGTGCCGGTCAGCTCGGCGTGGGCGGAGGAGCCGGGCAGCTGCTGCCAGGTGCGGTCCTCGGCGGCGGCCTTGAGGAAGGGGCCCATGAGGAGGGTCCCGGTGTTCTTGCCGGTCGTCTTCGCCAGACCGTTGTCGGCCAGGACCTTGGCGGCGTTGGAACGGGCGATCACGACGAGCGGGGAGTAGAAGGGCTTGGTCTCCTGCGCGCCCTTGACCCCGGCCGCGGTTTCCACCTCCTTGGCGGGTTCACTGCTGCTGGGGAAGGCGAAGTCGAGCTCCTTGAGGGCGAGCTGGTCCATCGCCCAGGAGCCCGAGGTATCCGTGTCCACCGTGTAGTTCTTGGCGGCAAGGGCCTTGACGACGTCCGGGTCGCGGAAGAACTCGTACTTCTCCGAGCCGATGACGCCACGTACCACGGTCTTCGTTGCCGTGGGGTCTGGGTCGTGCCCCTGGAAGAAGGCGATGAAGAGCACGCCTCCGAGGAGGAGCACACCCAGGACGATTCCTAGGATGCGTCTCACGGGTGCAGCGTGCTCGCGGAAACCCACATTCCACGTCGAGTTGAATGAACGGCAGGTGTCCAGGCGGTCCCACTTCGAAATGCTGTGTGAACCCGCGGGTGCTGGTGGGAGGGGCGGCCGCCCGGGAGGATCTGCGCATGGGCGTGAGCGCGTTGAAGTGGCAGGGCTGGCTGGTCGGCCTGGTGACACTGGCCGGGCTGCTGGTGTTCGCCCCGCTGGGGCTGTACGTGTGGGCCAGCGGCGAGCCGCCCCGCGAGGTCGTGGAGGACGTGCGGGCCCGGGTGACCGGCTGTCGGATCGATCCGGCGAGCCGGCGCGTGGCGGCGACGGTGGAGGCGACGGGCGAGGGCTCGTACGTGGTCACGGTGGAGTTCCGCGACCGGGAACACGCCGAGCCGGGCGCGCGGGTCGCGCAGGCACTGGTGAAGATCCCGGGCCTGGCCCCCGGAACGCCGGAACGCGCCGAGGCGGTCGGCCCGGTGTGGCCTGTGGCGACGGTCCCGTGGTGCGGGGTCGCGGGCGTGGCCCTCACGGAGGCGCTGGAGCCCTGAGCGGCGCCCCTGAGCGGCGCCCCGAGCGGCGCCCTGAGCGGCGCCCTGCCGGGCCGGGCCGCGCCGCGGCATCTTCAGCCGCATCGGCGTTCGAGGCACGGGGTTGGGGGCGCGGGGTTCGGGGCGGAGCCCCGGTGGCGGCGCGCCCGGACCGCACGGGCGGGGGCGCCGCCGGAGGTGACCGGGCAGGGGCCGGGCTTCGGCCGCCGGGCTCCCCGCAGGGGTATGGCGCCCGGTCCGGAGCCTCCGCGGCCCCGGACCGGGGCCGTCAGAGGGCGCCGGCCAGGTCCGGGGACTTCAGGGCGGCGGCATGGGCGTCCATGCGCTCGGCGGCGAGGATCGCGACGGTGGTGTCGGCGCGGGACGCGGCGACGAGGAGCGCGCGGGCGGCGAGGTCGTGCGCGCGCTGGTGCAGGGCCGCGCCGTCCCCGGCGGGGTCCTGCTGCGGCGCGCGGGCAGGCTGGGCCCCCCGCAGCCGCGCGACCTGTGCGGCGATCCCGGCGGCCTCCTCGGCGAGCCCGAGCTCGTCGGTGACGGCGAGCAGGGCGGCGAGGTGCCCGGCGAGCTGGATGTCCAGCGCTTCGCCGCGGCTGCGGTGCGGATAGTCGGTCGTCGGGTTGCCGTCCACGCGGTGGACGACCGGCTTGGTGCGGATCGGCTCGTACATGAGGTGGCCTCCTGCGTGGTCAGGAGACCATCCTACATTGGATCCGTTCTAAAATTGAGCTCAATCCTGCTCTCCGGCCCGGGGGCGCAGGGGGTGTCCGCCGGACACCCCCTAGGGCTGGCTGTAACCGTCCAGGAAGTTCCCGATCCGCGTCACGGCATCGGCCAGGTCCACGGCGTTCGGCAGGGTCACGATCCGGAAGTGGTCGGGCTCGGGCCAGTTGAAGCCCGTACCGTGCACGACCATGATCTTCTCGGCCCGCAGCAGGTCCAGGACCATCTGCCGGTCGTCCTTGATCTTGTAGACGGAGGGGTCGAGCCTGGGGAAGGCGTACAGGGCGCCCTTCGGCTTCACGCAGGTGACGCCGGGGATCTGGGTGAGCAGGTCGTACGCGACGTTGCGCTGCTCCAGGATCCGCCCGCCCGGCAGGACCAGGTCCTCGATCGACTGCCGGCCGCCGAGCGCGGTGGCCACGGCGTGCTGCGACGGCATGTTCGCGCACAGGCGCATGTTCGCGAGGATCGTGAGGCCCTCGATGTACGAGGAGGCGTTCGCCTTCGGGCCGCAGACCGCCATCCAGCCGGCCCGGTAGCCGGCGACGCGGTAGTTCTTCGACAGCCCGTTGAAGGTCAGCGTCAGCAGGTCGGGCGCGATGGCGGCGGTGTTGGTGTGGGTCACGCCGTCGTAGAGGATCCGGTCGTAGATCTCGTCCGAGCAGACGATCAGGTTGTGGCGGCGGGCGATGTCCGTGAGCCCGCGCAGCATCTCGTCGTCGTAGACGGCGCCGGTCGGGTTGTTCGGGTTGATGATCACGATCGCGCGGGTGCGGTCGGTGACCTTGCGCTCGATGTCGGCGAGGTCCGGCATCCAGTCGGACTGCTCGTCGCAGCGGTAGTGCACGGCCGTGCCGCCGGCGAGCGAGACGGAGGCGGTCCAGAGCGGGTAGTCCGGCGCCGGGACCAGCACCTCGTCGCCGTCGTCGAGCAGCGCCTGCATCGACATCTGGATCAGCTCGGAGGCGCCGTTGCCGAGGTAGATGTCCTCGACGTCCAGCTCGATGCCCTTGGTCTGGTAGTGCTGCATGACCGCGCGGCGCGCGGAGAGCAGCCCCTTCGCGTCCCCGTACCCGTGGGCGCTGCCCAGGTTGCGGAGCATGTCCTCAAGGATCTCCGGCGGGCACTCGAAGCCGAAGGCCGCGGGGTTGCCGGTGTTGAGCTTGAGGATGCGATGACCTGCTGCTTCGAGCCGCATCGCCTCTTCGAGGACGGGGCCGCGGATCTCGTAGCAGACATTGGCGAGTTTCGTTGACTGGATCACCTGCATAACGGGAGCTTACGGGGCTCCCCGTGAGCCCGCTCCGGCATTTCAGCCGAATATGAAGGTGGATATGCCCCATTTCGCGCGATGGGTGGGTGGTGGTGCGCTCCGCCCTTGGAAACGGCGGCCGCGCCGCCGTTCCGGCCTGCGGAATGGGTGAGGGGTGGGGGGAGGTCGAGCGCGGGTGTTGCGCTCGTCACCCTTGCGGGTGACGCCCGCGGGTGAGCGTGCGGGCCGGGTACGGGCTGAGTACCGAGTACGGCGGCTGAGTACGCGCGCTCATGCGTGGGGCGGCGGCCGGGGAGAGGCTGGGGGCATGAGTCAGGGCGAGTGGAAGCCGACGGACCACCGCCTGGGCGTCGAACGGGTCGGCACGGTGATCGCGGCTGTGGCGGGCGGCCTCATGATCGCGGGGGCGGTCTTCATGGCGTTCCTGCTGCTGGTCCTGTACAGCCAGTGATGCCAGTGATGCCAGCGATGCCAGTGATACCAGCGATGCCGGTGAGGGTGAGAAGTAGTGGAGTTCGTAGTCGGTGACATGTCGATCAACACGGTCGGCACGGACGGTGACGACCGGGCGATCGAGTTCCTGGTGGCCCGGCGGGGGGACGCCGAGGAGGTGCACTTCGTGATCCACCGCGACCACGACCAGGGCTGGGAGGCCGCCCGCCTCACCGTCGACCCCCGCGCGGGCGGCGTCCCCGTGGCGGCGGTCGAGTGGGCGGTGGAGTTCGCCCGCGAGTACCTCTGAGGGGGTGCTTCGGGGGCGGGGCCTCGGCCGGTCGGGATCAGGGACGCGGGGCGGGGGCTTCGGGGCGGCCACCCGCCCGCCGTGGTCCCGCCTCCGCTTCCGCCCCCGATCCCGGCCGGTGGGCATTCCGCCCCCGAAGCCACCGCCCCGCGCTCCCACCCCCGCCCCGTTGTCAGTGGGCTCGCCTACCGTTTCGACATGAAGCCGCTGAGGATCATTGCCGGGGATGCCACGAGTCCGCAGGCCAAGGGACCCAAGATCATCGCCCATGTCTGCAACGACCTCGGGGGGTGGGGGAAGGGCTTCGTGCTGGCCGTTTCGAAGCGGTGGCCCGAGCCGGAGGCCGCGTTCCGGGCCTGGCACCGCGGGCGCAGCGGGAACGACTTCGGACTCGGGGCCGTGCAACTCGTCCGGGTGCAGCCCGACGTGTGGGTGGCCAACATGGTCGGCCAGCGCGGGATACGCACCGGGAGCGGGGGACCGCCGATCCGGTACGACGCCGTGGAGCGCTGCCTCGCCGCGCTGGCCGACCAGGCCGTCGAGCTGGGGGCCACCGTCCACATGCCGCGCATCGGCTGTGGGCTGGCCGGCGGCACGTGGACGCGTATCGAGCCGCTGATCACGGACGCGTTGTGCGCGCGTGGCGTGGCGGTGACCGTCTACGACCGGGGGTGAGCCGTGGCAGCATCGGCCCATGCGCTACCGATACGCCACCGAGGCCGACGCGCCGGACATGGCCGCGCTCTTCGCCGCCAACCACCATGACGCCCTGACGCCGGAGCAGCGCGCGCGGCAGGGCTTCGTCCAGGGCGCGTTCGACGTCGGCACGCTGAGCACCATGGCCGCGGCCGGGGAGCTCCTCGTCGCGGACGACGAGGGCCGGCTCGCCGGGCTGCTGGCCCTGTCGTCGGCCGAGGACATGCCCGCCCCGCCGCCCGCGGTCGCGGGCCTGCTCCGGGCCCAGGACGTGCTGGAGTGGGAGGGCCGTCCGCTGAGCGAGGTGAACTGGCTGCTCTACGGACCGGTCGTGGTCGACGCGGGATACCGGGGCCGCGGCGTGGCCCGGGCGCTGTTCACCATGGCCCTGGCGGCGGCATCGGGACGCGCGGACGTGGTGGTGGCCTTCATCGAGGCCGGGAACGTGCCTTCCTGGAAGGCGCACGTGGACGGCTTCGGCATGACCCCGCTCGGTGAGTACGCCGTAGGGGGACGCACGTACAGCGCCGTCGCCGCGGCGGCCTCCTAGGCCCTGTCGTCAAATCCTGTGCCAGTACGCGGCTTCGCCGCAATGACGGCAGGTCGCGGGAGAGCCCTCGCGGGGATCGGGCGACCGTGGCCGGCCGATGGTGACGAGGGCGTCCGCCAGTACGTTCGCGAGGAGGAACGGCCCGCTGTCCCGGCTCCGGTCCTGCTCGTGGGTGTGTGCCTGTGCGTGTGCGTGCACCTGTTCCCCCCTTCCGTCCTGTTGGTAGCGGAAGGGGGGCGGGTCGGGCGACCGGTTCGGCGATCAGTGACCCGAACGGGTCGTGACGGTGTCCGGGGCCGCGCCCCGGCGTGCCCGGGGCGCGGCCCGGGGCTCAGGCCGCCGTGACCCCCGCCGTGACCCTGGCCGCGAAGGCGTCCAGGTTGCCGGACATGCGCGCGAGGCGCTCGTCCAGGGTGAGGGACTCCTCGTACCGGCCGGCGCGCAGCTTCGGCTGCCGCTTGCCGCGTACGTACAGGGGGCAGGCGAGGTCCGCGCAGACGTAGATGCCCACGGTGTTGCCGTCACGGCCCCGGGCGCCTGCCAGCGGGGCGGCGAGCAGGGTGACACCGGAGGACGCGTGGCCGGTCAGGCAGATCTGGCAGAGGCTGGACTTCACCGCGCTGGTGCGGTTCACGGCGGGCACCCGCAGCGAGATGCCCACCGGGCCCTCGGACGTCGGCCGTACGAGATGGGCCCGCAGCGGCGCCCCCGGATCCACCCAGCCGAGGAAGTCCAGCTCCTCCCAGGGCAGTTCGGTGAAGTCGAGTGGCAGCCGCAGCCGCGCCGCCTCGCCCTTGGTGCAGTTCACGAAGGAGGAGCGGATCTGTTTCTCGGTGAGTGGTTCCACGGGCGTCGACCCTACGGCGGACCCGACCGGACCCGCACCCCAATAGTCCGCCCCTGCGGCCGGCTGCGGGGGGCCGGTCCGCAGGAACCATTCCTCAGCGCTGCAGGATGACCAGCGGGATCTCGCGCGGCCAGGCGGACACCTGGTCGTCCTCGTACGGCGGCCACAGGCCGGTCATCATGTCCCAGTACGTGTCCCGTTCCGTCGGCGTGGCCGTGCGTGCCGTCGCCCCGAAGGCGGCGGCGCCGACCTGGACACGGATCTCCGGGTGGACGGTGAGGTTCTCGTACCAGGCGGGGTGGTGCGGGGCGCCGTAGCCCGAGGCCAGGACGATGAGGCGGGCCGTGTCCCGGTCCTCGCCGTAGATCAGCGGGGTGCGGACGGTGCGGCCGGTGGTGCGGCCGACCGTGGTGAGCAGCAGGGTGGGCACCCCGTGCCACAGGTGGCCGTCCGCGCCCGCCGAGGTCACGTACGCGCGCACGTGGTCGAGCTGCGGGCCGGGCCCGGGGTCCGTGGGGTGGTCCCAGTCGATGTCGAGAGCGTGCATTCACCAGTCCTTAGGGTCGTGGCCCCCGGACGGCTAACGAGCATTCACCGGCTCTGGATGCGGTCCGGTGCGGCCGTGCCCCGCCCCGTCCCCGGATACGGCCCCGTCTCCGGATACGGCCCCGGCCCCGGGGGGCGACCCCGGGCCGGGGCGTCAGCAGCGTGCGTACGGAGCGCTACGGCAGGTAGCGCTCGATGACCTGCGGGCCCTCCTTCTCGATCAGCTTGCGCGCCTTCTCGACCCGCTCCGGAGTCGGGTCGTGGCCGGTCGCCATCACGAGGTCCTCGGGGTCGTACGGCCGCTCCCCGCCCGTGAAGAGCCGGTCCGACCGTGTCGGCTGCTGGTCCGATTCACTGTCCATCGCGTACCTCCTCCGGTTCCCCCTGGCCCCCATCCTCCGGCGGCGGCCCCATGAACGCACGTCGGCCGGGACGAGCCGCCCGTCGCGGTGCCTTCGCGGTGCCTTCGCGGTGCCTTCGCGGTGCCTTGTGGATCACGCCGCGTACCCTCGGCTCCGTGCCCCGCCATCCGAAGAAGCCCCGCAGGCTGGTCGCCGACGGACGCGAGTACCTGTGGACACTGCGCCACGGCCACCGCGTGCTGGACAGCGGCCGGTCCGCGGACTGCCGCGAGACCCTCACGCTGTACCCGCAGCCGGCCGGCACCGACGGGCCGCTGCGCATCGTCTTCGCCGACGGCCCGGGCCGGTACGTGCCGGGCGGGGCCCCGCTGGGCTCCGGAGACGTGGGCTTCATCCGCGGCGCGGACCTGAACCTGCACGAGCCGGGCGCCGTCCGGGCCCTGCTCGACGTGGCGCTGGCCCGCGGGTGGCGGCCGGGGGAGCGGCGAGCGGTGGAGCTCGACGGCTGGACCCTGCTGGAGGAGGCGGCCGCCGCGCGGGCCGGCGGCGCCGCGGCCGGGGACGCCGGGGACGCCGGGGGAGCCGGCCCCGCGGGCCCGTAGCGGTCAGCCGCCGACGGCCGCCAGCGCCCCGACGGCCGCCAGTGCCCCCGCGGCGACCAGTACGCCGCAGATCCCCAGGTTCACGGCCCTGTGCTCCCAGAACACCGCGATGAACTCGCGGATCGTGGCGGTCGGCCAGAAGTACCGGGCCGTGGGCGAGCCCAGCACCTGCCCGTTGACACCGGCCTTGCGGGCCATCATCGCGGCCCGGAAGGCGTGGAAGTCGTTGGTGACCACCACGCACCGGTAGCCCGGGTCGTCCTCCAGCATGATGGCGCGGCTGAACCGCATGTTCTCCTCGGTCGTCCGGGAGCGGTCCTCCAGCGTGACGTGCCCGGCCGGCACGCCCTGCGCGATCAGCCAGTCCGCCATCGCGCGGGCCTCGGAGACCTTCTCGTCCGAGCCCTTGCCGCCCGAGACGAGCAGCACCGGCGGCCTGCCGCCCCGGGCCAGCTGGGCGTCGTAGATCTGCTGTCCCTTGCGCAGCCGCGAGGCCAGCAGCGGCGGCACCCGGTCCCCGCCGATCAGGCCCGAGCCGAGCATGACCACGTGGTCGACGTCGCCGCGCACCTTGATCCGCCCGTAGAGGAAGGCGTAGCCGAGGAAGCACAGGAAGACGAACGAGACGTACGCGACGACCGCGACGAGGGTCGCCACGATGCCCGCGAGGACCACGGAGCGGGACAGGCCGGCGACGAACAGCAGGGCGATCACCCCGAAGATCCCCAGGCCCGCGAGCAGCGACAGCAGGTTGGGCAGGCGGGTGCCCTCCTTGCGGACCATGGTCATGCCGTTGGCGACGAGGAAGAGGCCGATCGCCACCAGGCCGAGCGTGGGCACGGCGAGGACCACCAGCAGGACGGCGGTGGCCAGCCAGCCCGGCAGCGCCTTCACCTGGAGGAGCAGGCCGAAGGAGAGGAAGAGGAGGGTCAGGCCGAGGAGTACGGCGTTGCGGAACCGGCGGCGGTCGTTGCGGGCACTGAGGCAGAAGGCGAGGAAGAGCAGGGCGGCAAGGACGAGGGGGACCATGCCTTTTATCGTAATTGTCACCCGGGAGGCCGAACGGGGGCGCGACGCGCGGACCTTACCGACCGTCCCGCCAGGACGTCGGTGCGCCGTCCGTCCCGCATGACGAAGCGTCCGTCGATCAGGACGTGCGGAATGCCGGTGGGCAGGGCGCGCGGGTTCTCGTA
The DNA here is from genome assembly GCF_042267665.1 of Streptomyces sp. NPDC056224. Taxonomy (NCBI): domain Bacteria; kingdom Bacillati; phylum Actinomycetota; class Actinomycetes; order Kitasatosporales; family Streptomycetaceae; genus Streptomyces; species Streptomyces sp. NPDC056224. Next base: position 21,202 of record NZ_JBHJTK010000040.1, on the reverse strand, counting down.
CGTGGATCCGGCCGCGACCGTGTCCGGGTCGAAGAGGACCAGGTCGGCGCGGTGGCCGACGCGGACCAGGCCCCGGTCGGGCAGGCGCAGCCGGGCCGCCGGGCGGCCGGAGAGGTGCGCGACGCACTCCTCCAGGGAGAGCACACCGAGTTCGCGGACGTAGCGGCCGAGGTAGTGCGGGAAGGTGCCGTAGGCGCGCGGGTGCGGCTTCGCGCCCTGCAGGATCCCGTCGGAGCCGCCGGTGTGGACGCGGTGGCGCATGACCGCCCGGACGTTCTCCTCGTGGCCGACGTGCTGGAGGATCGTCGGCGCGAGCCGGTCGCCGAGCAGCAGCCGCCGGGCGGTCTCCCAGCCGTCGACGCGCGTGCCGACGTACCGGCCGTACGCGGGATCGGTGACGCCCGAGATCTCGATCGTCGGCCAGTCGACGGGCACTCCGTGGCAGCCGTCCGCGCCCTCGGTCTCCAGCGCGTACCGGATCCGCTCGGCGGTGGCGTCGTCGCGCAGCCGGGCCAGGACGGCCTGCGGGCCGCCCTCGTTCGCCCAACTGGGCAGCAGGGCGACGAGGGTGGTGCAGCCGGGGGTGTACGGGTAGCTGTCCAGGGTGATGTCGCAGCCCTCGGCCAGGGCCGCGTCGAGCAGGGCCAGCAGCTCGGGGGCCCGGCCCCGGTTCTCGCCGAAGTTCATGGTGGCGTGCGCGAGGTGCAGGGCGCAGCCGGCCTCCCGGGTCAGCTCGATCACCTCGGCGTAGGCGGCGAGTGCGCCGCGGCCGTACGAGCGGTGGTGGGGGCAGTAGTAGCCGCCGTACCCGGCCACCACGCGGCACAGCTCGGTCAGTTCGGCGCGGGAGGCGTACATGCCGGGGGTGTAGGTCAGGCCGGACGACATGCCGACGGCGCCCTGGGCGAGGCCCTCGGCGACCAGCTGCCGCATCCGGTCCAGCTGCCCCGGCGTCGCGGGCCGGTCCTCCCAGCCGACGGCGTACGCGCGGACCGTGCCCTGGGGGACGAGGTAGGCGGCGTTGACGGCGCAGCCCTGCCCGCCGTGGGCCCGGTCCAGGCGGTCGAGGTACTCGCCGACCGTGCGCCAGTCGAAGTCGATGTCGTCCCCGCCGCCGTTCCAGCCCGCGATGGCGGCCCGCACCCCGCCCAGGGTGCGCTCGTCGGCGGGCGCGTACGACAGGCCGTCCTGGCCGAGGACTTCGAGGGTCACGCCCTGCGCGGCCTTCGCGCTGTGATCCGGGTCGCGGAGCAGCGCGAGGTCGCTGTGGGCGTGCATGTCGACGAAGCCGGGGGCGAGGGCCAGCCCGTGCGCGTCGAGGGTCAGGCGGCCCCCGGGGAGCGATCCGATCCCGGCGATCCGGCCCTCGTGCACGCCGACGTCGGCGGTGTACGAGGGCCCGCCCGTGCCGTCGACGACGCGGGCCCCGCGGATGACCAGGTCCACGGCCGGGGCTTAGAAGAAGGTGCGCACGTAGTCGCCGACCGTGCCGTCCGACTCCACCACCGGGATCAGCGGCCACTTCTCGAAGATCGTGCAGGGGTGGGCCATGCCGAGGGAGACCCAGTCGCCGACCTCCAGCGCGGTGGCGTCGGCGTCCGTCTCGATCCAGGCGTGCTGGTCGGACAGCTTGGACACGCGGATGCCGGACGCGGCGCGCTCGACGCCGTCGCGGGCGCTGCGCACGGTGAGCACCTCGGGCAGGCCCAGGTCGTACGCGATGTCGCGCTTGCCGGCGTTGACGAAGGCCTGGGCGGGGGTGGGGCGGGAGACGACCTGGGTCCACAGCCGGAAGGCGGGGAGCAGGCCGCCCTCCTCGGGGAGGCGGTTGAAGGGGGTCAGGCCCGAGTACCAGCCGTGGTCGTGGGAGACGTACGCCCCGGAGCGCAGCAGCGGCAGGACGGGCAGCGACAGCTCCGGGATCTCGGCGAAGACCTCGGCGACGGCGTCGAACCACTCGCTGCCGCCGGCGCTGACGATGACCTCGTCCAGGCCGGTGCCGGTGAAGCGGCCCCGCTTGTCGAGATCGGCGGCGAGCGCGGTGAGCCGGCGCAGCCAGGCGCGGACGCTGTCGGCGTCGGCGCCCGGCATGGTGGCCTCGTATCCGGCCACACCGGCCAGGCGCAGGCTGGGGGACGCGGCGACGGCGTCGGCGACGGCCTGGCATTCGGCGTCGGTGCGCAGCCCGGTGCGCCCCTCGGCCCCGGCGCCGAGTTCGAGGACGACGTCGACGGTGGCGGCGCCGTGGTCGTGCAGGGCGGCGTCCATGAGCTCGACCCCGCGGACCGAGTCGACGTAGCAGACGAACCGGAAGCCGGGGTCGGCGGCGAGCTCGTCGGCCACCCAGCGCAGGGCGGGCGCGTCGACGAGCTCGTTGGCCAGGAAGATTCGCCGGATGCCGAAGGCCCGGCAGACGCGGGCCTGGTGGGGCATGGCGACGGTGATGCCCCACGCGCCGTGGTCCAGCTGCCGCTGGAAGAGCTGCGGGGCCATGCAGGTCTTGCCGTGCGGCGCGAAGGCGAGGGAGTGGCGGGCGGCGTACGTGCCCAGGGCGGTGAGGTTGTGCTCCAGCGCGTCCGCGTCGAGGGTCAGGACGGGGGTGGTGAATCCGCCGGTGTACAGGGGGCGGCGCTCGGCGGCCAGCCGGCCGACGGTGAGGCCGGCGGCCTGGGCGTCCGGCGGGAGACCCTTGAACCGGTGGTCGACCGGTTCGTCGGCGAGGTCCTTGACGGGGTCGCTGGCCATGCGGGTACCTCCGGGATTGCATTGTGTGCAACGGTCGTTGCGTATGCCGCTGCACGCTGTCTAACATCCCGGGTGACGACGGGTCAACGTGCGGCGCCCCTGCCGGGGCGGAGCCCGGGGCGCCGGGGCGCCGGTGGCGCAGTGACCGTACGAGAGGACGAGGGATGAGCCAGTCCGTGGAACGGGCCCTCGCGGTGCTGCCGTTGCTCGCCCGGGGCCCGGCCGGCCTCGGCCGGGTCGCCGACGAGCTCGGCGTGCACAAGAGCACCGCGCTGCGCCTGCTGCGCACCCTGCACGAGCGCGGGTTCGTGTACCGGCAGCCCGACGGCCGCTACCGGCTCGGCGCGCAGCTGTTCGCGCTCGCCGCCGAGGCCGTCGAGAACCTCGACGTCCGGGAGATCGCGCACCCGCACCTCGTCGAGCTGAACAAGGCCACCGGGCACACCGTCCACCTCGCCCTCCTCCAGGACGACGAAGTCGTGTACATCGACAAGGTCGACAGCCGCTACCCGGTCCGCATGTACTCCCGCATCGGCAAGCCCGTGCCCCTCACCGTCGCCGCCGTCGCCAAACTGCTCCTCGCCGACCTCCCCGAGCCCGAGCGCAGGAGCCTCGCCGGGCGCATCGAGTACCCGCGGTACACCGCGCGCTCCACCCCGGACGCCGCCGCCTTCCTGCGCGAGCTCGACCTCGTGCGCAGCCAGGGCTGGGCCACCGACCTCGGGGGTCACGAGGAGTCCCTCAACTGCCTGGGCGCGCCCGTGTACGGGCCCGGCGGGCGGGTCGCCGCCGCGCTGTCGGTCTCCGCGCCCAGCGTGGTGGTCGCCGCGGAGGGACTGCTCGAACTGCTGCCACTGGTACTCCGCACCGCGGACGCCGTCAGCCAGGACTACTCGGGAACCCAGGAGGCCACCCCGTGACCGACAAGACCGCCATCACCCCGGACACCCACACCACCCCGCCCGCGAGGTTCTCGCACGGGGTGCGCAAGGGGAACATCCTCCAGGTCGCCGGCCAGGTCGGCTTCCTGCCGCACGCCGACGGGCAGCCGCCCACCCCCGCGGGGCCGACGCTGCGCGAGCAGACCCTCCAGACGCTGGAGAACGTCCGTTCCGTACTGGAGGCCGGCGGCGCGGGCTGGGACGACGTGATGATGATCCGCGTCTACCTGACGGACACCGGCCACTTCGGCGAGATGAACGAGATCTACGACGCCTACTTCGAGGAGCGGGGCCTGAAGGAGGCCCCCGCCGCCCGCACCACCGTGTACGTCGGGCTGCCGGCCGGGCTGCTCGTCGAGATCGACGCGCTCGCGGTGCTCGGCTGAGACGCCGCAGGGGCGCCCCCCTGGCGGTGGGGCGCCCCCTTCACAGAGGTGCTACGCGCAGTACTGGGCTTCCTTGCCGATCGAGCGGTACATGCAGTCCGCGTTCTCCAGCAGCTGGAGCACCGCGTCCTTGTTGCGCGCCGTCTCGCGGTCGATCACCTCGTCGGGCGGGTAGAAGCCGCCGCCGCCCGAGCTCGCCGGGTACATCTCGAAGGTGTAGGAGAAGATCTTCTGGTTGCCCCACAGCCAGTCGTCGATGGTGCCGTCGGTGATGTACAGGTCGCTCGACTGCTCCGGGGTGTAGCCGTTGCTGGCCGCCATGCTGGTGCCGATCTTCTTGTACACGGCGAGGTCGTCCGCGGTCATGCCGGGCGCGGTGTCGTTGTAGGTCCAGCCGAACGGCCACAGGACCAGCTCGCTGTAGGTGTGGAAGTCGATCGCGGCCGTGATCTGCTGCTTGCCGCCGACGACCCGGCTGCGCACGAAGTCCGAGACCACCTTCACCTCGGGGGCCGACTCGGCGGCCGCGCCGCGGTAGGTCTCGGAGCTCTTGCTGCCGCTGGAGCCGCCGCAGCAGCCCCACTTGTAGTTCCAGTTCCGGTTCTCGTCCGTGCCGACGTACGAGGAGCCGGAGTTGGGCTGGCGGTTCTTGCGCCAGGAGCGGTAGGAGCCGGTGGCGATGTCGTACTCGCCGCCGTCCGGGTTGAGGTCCGGGATGATCCAGATCTCACGGCCGTTGACCGCGTTGGTGATGCGGGAGTCGGTGCCGTACTTGGAGCCGAACTCCTTGAGCAGGTACAGGGCCATCTCCACGGTCAGGTGCTCGCGGGCGTGCTGGTGGTGCGTGAAGAGCACCTCGGGCTCGGCCTCGTCGGTGGCGACGTTGTCACTGATCTTGATCGCGATGAGGTCGCGGCCCTGGTAGGACTTCCCGATCACGCGCTTGCTCATGATTCCGGGGTACTGGGCGATGCGCTGGTCGATCTCCGCGTTCGCCTCGGCGTAGTTGTGGTACTTGGCGTCCGCCGAGGGGAAGTCCATGGCGCCCGCCGCGATCCCGGGCAGACTGCGGTCCGGGGGGCCGGGCAGGGCGGTGAGCTGGTAGCCGAGCGCGCGCAGGTTCTTGGCCTGCATGGTGTCGGCGCTGACCACGGCCGTGTGGTCGTCCACCTCGTCGATCGACACGCCCGTACGGAGCAGCGCGGTGCGGTCGGCGGCCGTGGAGGGGCCGTGGATGCGGTACTGGACGATCGCCTCGTCCTGGGTGGCGGTGGACGGGGTGGGCGGTGGCGATGCCGTCGCGCTCATGCCGTAGGCGGGTGCGCCGAGCGCGAGCGCCAGCAGGGCCGCCGTGACGGCGGCCCTCCGGCGGGTCTGAAGCCGCATGCGTGCTCCTGGGTGGGGAGTGTGGGGGTAGCCGTGCGGACGCGCACAGCGTGCTCTCGTGGCATGTCCCGGTCAAGGACCCGTGGTGTCCGCCGGACCGAAACCGGCCACCCCCACACACCTACCGCCTACGGGAGGCCGTGGACCTTGGGACCCACCGTGTTGGACCAGGCACTACCCGCCTTGGCGTCCCAGTTCGTCGACCAGGTCATCGCGCCGCGCAGGCCGGGGTAGGTCTTCGACGGCTTGAAGGATCCGCAGCCCGTGCCCCTGGTCAGGCAGTCCAGGGCGTTGTTCACGACGGTCGGCGAGACGTAGCCGCTGCCCGCCCCGCTCGGCGAGGCCGGAACCCCGATGCCCACCTGCGAGGGGTCGAGCCCGCCCTCCAGCTGGATGCAGGCCAGCGCGGTGAGGAAGTCCACCGAGCCCTGGGAGTAGACGTTGCCGTCACAGCCGTTCATCGAGCCGCTGTTGTAGTACTGCATGTTGACGACGGTGAGGATGTCCTTGATGTTCAGCGCCGTCTTGAAGTAGCCGCCCTGCGTGGACTGCATGTCGATGGTCTGCGGGGCCATCGTGATGACGAGCGAGGCGCCCGCCTTCGCCGACAGCGCGCGCAGCGCCTGCGTCATGTAGGTCGGGTTGAGGCCGTTCTCCAGGTCGATGTCGATGCCGGAGAAGCCGTACTCCTGCATCAGCGCGTACGCCGAGTCGGCGAGGTTGTTCGCGGAGGCGGAGTCATTGACCGAGATGGTGCCCCTCTCGCCGCCGATGGAGAGGATGACCGACTTGCCGGCCGCCCTCTTCGCGGCGATGTCCGACTTGAACTGGGCGACGGTGTAGCCGCCGAGACCCGCCGAGTCGAGGGTGAAGGCGATGGCGCCGGGCGTGGCCGTGGCGTCGGCGAAGGAGACGGCGATGATGTCGTACTGCGCGGAGACGTCGGAGATCCTCTGGACCGTCGCGCCGTTGTTGAAGTTCTGCCAGTAGCCGGTCAGCGCGTGCTTGGGGACGGACGGGTTCGGGTTCGGACCGCCGCCGCCGGTCGTGGTGCCGGTGACGCTCGCGGACCTGGGGCCCTCGCCCGCCGCGTTGTACGCGCTCACCTGGAACGCGTACGAGGTCCCGGCCGCGAGTCCGGTGATCTGCGCGGAGGTCCCGGACACGGTCCGCACGCGGGTGCCGTCCTGGTACACGTGGTAGCCGGTGGCCCCGCCGACCGCGTTCCACGAAAGGGTGAGCCCGCTCGCGCTCTGGCCGGAAACGGCGGTCCCGGCGGGAGCACCGGGGACGCCGGGGCCGGGGTCGGTGCCGCCGCCCCCGTCCGGGCCGAAGACGCTGAACTCGTCGACGACGTAGGCCGGCTGGCCGTACCAGCCGTGCGTGTAGACGGTGACCTGGGTGGTGCTCGGGCCGGTGGTGAAGGTGGTGGAGAGCTTCTGCCAGCCCGGGCCCGAGCCGGGGGTCCAGGTGGACACGTCCTGGGTGCCGGTGCCGGTCGCGCCGAGGTACACGTAACTGCCCTGGACCTGCGTGCTCAGGGTGTACGTCGAGTTCGGCTTGACCGTGACGGTCTGGCTGCAGCGGGCGTTGTCCTGGCCCGCCGGTGCGGCCTGCAGTGCGCCGGCCCCGGCGTAGACCGGCGAGGAGACGGAAGCGCCGCTTCCGCCGGAACAGGACCAGTTGGCGAGTCCGGACTCGAAGCCGCCGTTGCGGGCGACGTTGACGTCCGCGGCCTGCGCCGTACCGGGGGTGAGGGCGGTCAGGCCGCCCGCGGCGAGGGTGGCGGCGCCGAGGAGGGCGAGGGAGCGTATGCGGTTCACGTGGGCTCCGGTGGGGGGAGGAGGGGGACGGGGAGAAGGGGAGGAGGAAGCGCGGCGCGTGGGGGCGCCCCGGAAAACGGTCTGGCGGAGCCAAGTTGGTCCAGACCAATCCCGGTGTCAAGGGTCTTTGCAATGTGGCTGGAAATGGCCGCCGGTCCGATCCTTGTTGTCCGGGTTTCCCGCCACCTGTGACTCGTGCCGCCGGCACGGGAATTCCCAAGCCCCTGCCCTGCCAGCGGGGACGCGGATATGGTGCTGGGGCAAGGGGGGAAGGGCGTCGATCGTTTGCGGTCGCGCAGTGTGTGCGTGTGTGCGACGGCTCCGCGAACGGCCGTGGCACACGGGGTGAACGGGGGGATTCGCGTGCCGACCGCCATCGCTGTCACCAGCGCCGATCTCGTACTCCCGGCCCCTGACCGGCACACGCCCGGGGCCGCCGTACTGCACCCGCCCGGGCAACTCGACCTGGAGGGCGCGCTCGCCGGGACCAGCGCGCTGCTGGAGCGGCACGGTCATCTCGTGGCCGTCGTACCGTCCTGGCTCCCGCGCGCCACCGTCCAGCGGCTGCACACCGTCCGGGCCATCCTCGAAACCGACCGGATCGCACTCCTCGGGATCGATCTGCCGCCCCTGGGAACCGCCCTGCTGGTACGTCAGCTGCGCCAGCTCAGCGTCTGCGACTTCAGCCCCGGAGTCCTCGCCTGCGCGGCGCGGCTGCTGTCCCACTACATCTACGCGGGCGCCCTGCTGGGCTCGGTCGCCAAGCTCGACCGGGTCCCCGTCGGGCTCAAGGCGCACGCCAGGTCGTGGTCGCCGGGCGCGCAGTTCGCCGTACTCGCCCACCCGGCGCCGCACCTGGCGAAGCTGGGAACCGCCGGGGCGCACGGGGGCGGAGGAGCCCTGCCCGCCGGACCCGAGTTCGCCACCCACCTCACCTTCGCCCGCGGCCAGCTCACCTCCGACTGGGTCGCGGCCGAACTCGCCCCCGCCTGGCAGGTGCAGGGCGTCATGGAGAACCCGCTGCCGGCCGACTCACCCGGCTGGTGGGGCACCCCCAAGCTCGTCGAGTTCGCCGCGGGCATCCCGGACCTGTCCGTCCTCTACCAGCTCGTCGCCTCGGTCCGCCGCGAGGAGTGCCGCTGGTGCGGCCTCGAACTCATCGGAGACCGCTGCGGCTTCTGCGCCGCACCCCTGCACGCACCACCCCCGTCGGCCACGCCGGCGAGTACCGCCCGATCCAGACCCTGACCGACCCGACACACCGAACGAACGAAGAACGGCGAGGTACTTCGGCCCATGAACTCACGCCAGCGCCGCGGCGTCATTCTGCTGCTCCTGTCGGTCCTGTGCGCCCTGGGGGCCTTCGCCGGAGTCCTCGTGGTGATCGGCGACGTCAACTCCAAGGTCGGCGCCGAGGTCGTCGCCTACCGGGCCAAGGGCGACATCGCGCCGTACAGCCCGCTCGCGGCCGGGCAGTTCGAGGAGGTCAGGATCCCGAAGCGGTGGCTGTCGCAGACCGCCGTCACCGACCTCGGCGCCCTGCGGGACAAGATCGCGCTGACCACCCTGAAGAAGGGCTCGCTGCTCCAGGCGGACATGTTCGTCGACCGGCCGCAGCTGCAGGCCGGCGAGCAGGAGATCGCCATCATGATCGACGCGGCGACCGGCGTGGCCGGCAAGATCACCTCCGGTGCGAAGGTCAACATCATCGCGACCTTCAAGGGCGCCAAGGAGACCGACCCCTCGCGATCGGTGATCATCGTCGCCAACGCCCGGGTCCTCGGCGTCGGCAAGCTCACCGCCCTGGACAAGGACAGCGACCGCAGGGGGCCCGCCGAGGCCGTCCCGATCACCTTCGCCCTGAACACCAAGGACACCCAGCGCGTCGCGTACGCCGAGTCCTTCGCGGAACACGTACGCCTCGCCCTGGTCGCCCCCGGCACCGACTCGGCGCCCGGCCCGGGCGACCGCACGTACACCCTCGACGGGGACAAGTGAGGCGCGCATGACCACCCGAATCCTCCCCGCGGCCGGCGACCCCGACGCCGCGCGCGTCCTCGTGACCCTGCTCAGCCAGCTCCCGGCCGCGGAGCCGGCCGGCCCGGTCCCCGATTCCACGTCGCTGCTGGACACCCTGGCCCGCCTCGCCGCGGAGTCGATCGACGAGCTGCCCGAGGTCGTCCTCGTCCACGAGCGGATCGGCCCGGTGCCCGCCCTGGAGCTCATCCGGGAGGTGGCCCTGCGCTTCCCGGCCGTCGGCGTCGTCCTGGTCTCCTCGGACGCCGGACCGGCCCTCTTCTCCGCCGCGATGGACGCGGGCGCGCGGGGCCTGGCCGGCCTCCCGCTCGCCTACGAGGAACTCGCCGCCCGGGTCCAGGCCGCCGCCCAGTGGTCCGTCGGCGTACGCCGCCACCTGGGGCGGGGCGCGGCCGAAGCCTTCCCGGCGGGGCCCGGCGGCCGGGTCGTCACCGTCACCGGGGCCAAGGGAGGCGTGGGCACCACCTTCACGGCCGTCCAGTTCGCGCTGGCCGCGGCCGCCTCGGGGCGGCGCACCGCACTGGTCGACATGGACCTCCAGGCGGGCGACGTGGGCTCGTACCTCGACGTCCAGTTCCGGCGCTCCATCGCCGACCTCGCCGGGATCCAGGACGTCTCGCCACGGGTCCTCCAGGACGCCGTCTACGACGACCGCACGGGCCTGGCGCTGCTGCTGGCCCCGGCGGACGGCGAGCGGGGCGAGGAGGTCGACGAGCGGGCCGCCCGGCACATCATCGGTGCCCTGCGCGGCCGCTACGAACTCGTCGTCATCGACTGCGGCACCCAGGTGACGGGCGCGAACGCCGCGGCGGTGGAGACGGCGGACGTGGCGGTGATGGTCACCACCCCGGACGTGATCGCGGTGCGGGCGGCCAAGCGGATGGTCCGGATGTGGGAGCGGCTCCAGGTGCGCAAGGCGGAGGACACCGCGATGGTCGTCAACCGCTGGAGCAGGCACACCGAGATCCAGCCCGCCCTGATCGAGAAGATCACCAAGACCCGCGCCACCCGTACCCCCGTCCCGGCGGCCTTCAAGGAACTCCAGGCCGTGGTGGACGCCGGCCGGGTCCAGGACCTGGACAACCGCTCGACGGTGAAGCAGGCCCTGTGGACCCTGGCGGGCGAACTGGGCCTGCTGGCCGCCCCGGACACCGCCGCGCCGACGGCCGCACCCGCCCCCGGCGCCTCGCTCGCGGTCCGCGCCTCGGGCCCGGTGGCGCGGCTGCGCCGGGGCCGGGAGGGCTGACCCATGCCGCCCGGGAGACCGAGGGACGAGGGCCAGGTGGCGATCGAGTTCGCCGGCACGGTGCCGCTGATCCTGCTGCTCGTGGCGGCGGTGTGGGAGTGCGTGCTGATCGGCTACGCGTTCTCCCTGGCGGGCAACGCGGCGGACGAGGGAGCGCGGGCGGGGGCGGTGACGGGGGACGCCGGGGTCTGCGCGGCGGCGGCGGGCAGGCACATCTCGGGCGCGTGGGGCATGGGTACCCCCAACTGCCGGAAGGAGGGCGACATCTACAAGGCGACGGTGACCTTGAAGATCCCCGTCCTGCACCCCGGGCTCAACTTCGGCGGGATCACGGGCACGGGCGGCGCGGCGATGGAGAAGGAGTGACATGGACCGGCACCGGAAGTGGCGCTCCGATCGGGGCCAAGTGGCCATCGAGTACATCGGCTTCGTCCCCATCCTGCTGTTCGTCGCGCTCTGCGGGATCCAGCTGGGCTGGGTCGCGTACGCCGAGGAGCAGGCGGGCACGGCGGCCCGTACCGCCGCGCGCGTGGAAGCCCGTAACGGCGAGGGCGGCGAGGCGGCGGGACGGGCCGCGATCAGCGCGGGCCTGGCATCGACCGCGCGGTTCGAATGGTCCAACACGAACGACGTCATCAGCGTGAAGGTCATCCTCACCGCCAACTCCATCGTGCCCGGCCTCGACGCGCACAAGGCGTCGGCGACGGCGGTCATGCCCAACGACGACCCGAAGGTGACCGGACCATGAGCCTGCGTTCCCGGGTCAACACGCCCGACGACCGGCACAGCCAGCGCGAGGACGGCCGACTGGTCTCCTCGTACCGCGCGAAACTGCTGGAGGAGATCGACCTCGCCGAGATGTCCGCGCTCGCGCCCGCCGAGCGCCGCTTGCGCCTGGAGCGCGTACTCGGCCACATCATCAGCCGCGAAGGGCCCGTCCTGTCCACCGTCGAACGCGCGCAGCTGATCCGCCGCGTCGTCGACGAGGCCCTCGGGCTCGGTGTGCTCGAACCGCTCCTCGAAGACCCCTCGATCTCCGAGATCATGGTCAACGGCCCCGACCAGATCTTCGTGGAGCGGTCCGGCCGCGTCGAGCAGCTCCCGCTGCGCTTCGCCTCGCACGAGCAGCTGATGCAGACCATCGAGCGCATCGTCTCCACCGTCAACCGCCGCGTGGACGAGGCCAATCCGATGGTCGACGCCCGGCTGCCCAGCGGCGAACGCGTCAACGTGATCATCCCGCCGCTCTCCCTGACCGGAGCCACCCTCACGATCCGCCGCTTCCCGCGGGCCTTCACCCTGCACGAGATGATCGCCCTCGGCTCGCTCGACGAGCAGCTGCTCCTGCTGCTGTCCGGCCTCGTGGCGGCGAAGATGAACCTGATCGTCTCCGGGGCCACCGGAACCGGCAAGACGACCCTCCTCAACGCCCTCTCCGGCCTGATCCCGGAGGGCGAACGCATCATCACCATCGAGGACTCGGCCGAACTCCAGCTCCAGCAGGCCCACGTCATCCGCCTGGAATCCCGCCCGGCGAACGTCGAGGGAAAGGGCCAGATCACCATCCGCGACCTCGTGCGCAACTCCCTGCGCATGCGCCCCGACCGCATCATCGTCGGCGAGGTGCGCGGCGGGGAGACGCTGGACATGCTCCAGGCGATGTCCACCGGTCACGACGGCTCCCTCGCCACCGTGCACGCCAACAGCTCCTCGGACGCCCTGATGCGCCTGCAGACCCTCGCCTCCATGTCCGAGGTCGAGATCCCCTTCGAGGCGCTCCAGGACCAGATCAACAGCGCCGTCGACGTCATCGTGCAGCTCACCCGCTTCGGCGACGGCTCGCGCCGCATCACGGAGATCTCCGTCCTCGAATCGCACGGCCGCGAACCCTTCCGGATCACGACCGTCTGCCGGTTCGTGGCCCAGCCGATGGGCGCGGACGGGCGGGTCTACGGCTTCTTCGAGTACTACCCGCTGCCCCGCCCCGTCGCGGACCGGCTCTACATGAACAACCAGCCGATCCCGCAGGCCTTCGGGGTCGCGCCCGACGACCCGCTCACCGCCCGCATCACCCGGACCGCCCTGTGAATCCAGTCATCCTCCTCACCCTCGGCGCCACGCTGCTGGCCTGCGTCCTCGTGATCCTCGGCGTGCACGCGTACATGGCGGGCCGCGCGCAGCGGGCCGCCCTCATCGAACGCCTCTCGGCCACCGGCGCACCGCCCCCGGCGGGCAGGCGGCGCCGCTTCCCCGGAGTCGACCGGCGGCTGCGGAAGACGAGGCTCGGACGCCGCATCGAGATCAAGCTGGCGACGACGGGCCTGGACCTGACGCCGGGCGAGTTCTTCGTCTACATGCTGCTGGCGGTCGCGGGTGTCTGGCTGGTCGCGGCCTCCTTCCTGGCGCCGTTCTTCGGCCCGGTGGCCGGCCTGATCGGGCTGTGGGCGGCGAACGCCTTCCTCAACTGGCAGCGGACGCGCCGTACGGAGCGGTTCATCAACCAGCTCCCCGAGCTCGCCCGGATCCTCGCCAACGCCACCCAGGCCGGGCTGGCCCTCCGTACGGCCATCGGGATAGCCGCCGAGGAGCTGGAGGCCCCGGCCGGCGAGGAACTCGCGCGCGTCGCCGACCGCCTCGCCGTCGGCCACTCCATCGAGGAGTCCCTGGGCGAACTGACGGAGCGGCTGCCTTCGCGGGAACTGGTCGTCCTGGTCTCCACGCTCGTCCTGTCCGCCCGCGCGGGCGGCACGATCGTGGAGAGCCTGCGCAACCTCACCGTGACGCTGGAGCAGCGCAAGGAGACCCGCCGGGAGATCCGTACGCAGCTGTCCCAGGTGACGGTGACGGCGTACCTCGTCCCGGCCATCGGCCTCGGCTCGCTGCTGCTGGTGGACATGATGATGCCGGGCGCGCTGGACCGGATGACGGGGGCCTTCATCGGGCAGACCGCGGTCCTGGTCGCGCTCGGGCTCTTCACGCTGGGCTTCGTCCTCATCCGCCGCCTGTCCAAGATCGACGTGTGAGGGGGCTGCCGGCGTGATCGCTCTTCTCCTGGCCGTGCTCGTGGCGGTGTCCGTCTTCGGCGTCTTCCACGGCGTCCGGCTCTACCGGGCCGACGTCAAACTGCCGACCGACCTCGCCCTCGCGCTGGAGGTCGGTGCCACCCGTACGACGGCGGTCGGCTCGCTCGTGGACCGGATGGGCATCCGCTGGGCGCCGCTGGTACTGCGCCTGATGGGCCCGAAGCAGGTGGCCCGCAAGCGCCGCCAGATCGACATGGCGGGCAACCCGGCGGGCCTCACGATCGACCGGTACGCGGCGCGGCGCGCGGTGTACGGCCTGCTGGGCGCCCTCGGTGCCTTCTCGATGCTGATCAACGGGCAGCTCGTACCGGCCCTGCTGATGGTCGCCTTCGGCCTGTTCTGGATCGAGGCCGGACTGTGGTCGGCGATCCGGGTCCGCCGCGACCACATCGAGCGGACCCTGCCGGACTTCCTGGACGTGCTCGCGGTGGTGGTGAGCGCGGGGCTCGGCTTCCGGCAGGCGCTGGACCGGGTGGCGCGGAAGTACGAGGGCCCGTGGGCGGACGAGATCCGCATCACCCTGCAGCAGATGGACATGGGCGTCAGCCGCCGCCAGGCCTTCGACGAACTGCGGAGGCGCAACGACAGCGAACAGGTCGCGCAGTTCGTGACGGCCCTGCAGCAAGGCGAGGAACTCGGCTCCCCGATCGTGGACACCCTGATCGCGATCGCCGAGGACATGCGCCGCACGGACGCCCAGAACGCCCGCCGGCGTGCGGCACGGGCCGTCCCGAAGGCGACGTTCGCGGTGACGATGTTCATGCTGCCCGGCACGTTGATCCTGCTCGTCTGCGGTTTCGTCTACGGGGCGAACGTCGACTTCGGCGCGATGCTCGGGGGTGGCTGAGCCGTGGCACCGGCACGACTGGGCGTGCTCATCGCCGACGACAACCCGGTCATCAGGGCGGGTCTGGCGGCCATCTTGCGCGAGGCGGAGGACATCGAGGTCATCGCGCAGGCGGCGGACGGCCGCGAGGCGCTGAGCCTGACCCGCCGGCACGCGCCGGACGTGATCCTGCTGGACGTCCGGATGCCGGGGGTGGACGGGATCTCGGCGCTGCCGCACCTGGTGCAGCTGGCTCCCGTACTGATGCTCACGTACAGCACGGAAGCCGAAATCGTCCGTGAGGCCCTGCTATTGGGGGCCGGGGGCTACCTGGTGCACGGGGAGTTCACGGCCGACTACCTGCTCAGCGCGATCCGCGACGCCCCCGAGGGCCGCCCCCACTTCACCCCGACGGCGGCGAGCGCCCTGCTCGCCGAGCTGAGGTCCTCTTCGCAACAGCAACGAACTGTGGCACCCTCTTCTGAGCGGATGAACAACTCTGTTGCTTTCGGGCTGAGTTCGCGGGAGGTGGAGGTCATGGATCTGATCGCATCCGGGATGAACAACCAGCAGATCGCCGCCACCTGCTTCATCAGCGAGAAGACGGTCAAGAACCACATCAACCGCATCTTCGCCAAGCTCCACAGCACCACCCGCAGCGAGGCCATAGCCCGCTGGCTGGGAACCGCCCGTCCAGGAGTGACCGGTCATGGGTAGACGGAGTGCGCAATGGGTCCGTATTTGGGTCCCGGGACCCTTGGTAACGAGAGGTAACTCACCGTACCGTCCGCGAATCGACACCGGTACCGGCCCGGGAGGGGACCCCCATGTTGCAGAACACCCTGGCGAGGATGCGGAAGCGCTACGCGGGCACAGGCACGACAGATCGCGGCCAGACGGCGTTCGAATACCTGGGGATCATCCTGGTGGTGGTGGTCATCATCGGGGCGATCATCGGGACAGGCATTGGGCAGGCCATCACCACCAAGATCACAGCCGCGGTTGCGAGTATCACCGCGGGCAGGTGATCGGGCCGAGCTGGCGGGACGACCACGGGCAGGCCTTCCCCATCTATGTCGTGGTGGTGGCAGGTCTGCTCTTCGCCGCGTTGGCGTTCTTTGTCGTTGGACAGGCTTCGGTCGTACGGAGCGACGCACAAGGCGCCGCGGATGCTGCGGCCCTGGCGGCGGCGCGCGATGCCAGGGACCACCTCGTGCCAGGGGTTGACCTGGTCACGCTCCAGCCAGAGGACTGGAAGAAGGTTCTTGAGGGCGACCTCTTGTACGCGGGTGGCGCCTGCGGAGCAGCCCGGGATTTTGCCGCGAAGAACGATGCGACAGCCTACTGTGATCCTGATTCGCCACGATTCCGGGTCGAGGTGGAGACCACGGGCACGGTCGGGGACTCTGTAGTCCCAGGGGTCAGCGGTCGGCACGGTACGGCCGATGCCACGGCGGTTATCGAACCGCGCTGCCAGTTGAACGCGCCCGTCGCTGATTCGTCGCCGTCGCCGTCGCCCGGTGGGCAGGGGAAGCCGGCCTCGGTCGAGATCAAATGCAAGGGCCGTGGCGTCATCAAGTTTGATCCTGCTAGGCCCGAACCTTGGAGCACGTTGGCGAGGACGCTCTTTGCCGTGCGACTGGTCGACTGACAACGAACGAAGGAATGAGGAAGCGGCGTAGATGAGTATGCGGCACATGGCGAAGGTCCAGGGTGGAGCGGCCATGGCGGTTGCGGCGGTATTGGCCCTCGCGTTGGCCGGATGTGGTGGCGGAGACGACAACAAGCCCAAGGCCGAGTCGAAGCCTCAGACGCCGCAGTCCCAGGTCGGAGGCACCCAGAGCGACGCTCCTTCCACGACCCCCACGCCTACGCAGGTCCTTGCGACGGTAAACGGGGAAGGCGGGATGACCCTGACTATCAATTCGGCAGCCCGTGAAGCCGGAGGCTTTCTGACCGTGAGTGGTCAGCTCAAGAACACTGGTGCGACCCCATTCGTGAATACTGCGCCGTGGCGGGGAAACGAACTCAATGCCAGCGGTGTATCCGTCGCTGGCGTTACCTTGGTCGACAAAGCGGGGAAGAAGCGTTACTACGTGCTTCGCGACACGGAAGGCCGGTGTCTGTGCACCACCGGCCTGGCCATCATCGAAGCCGGTCAAGTCGTCCCGTTCTTTGCCCAGTTCCCGGCGCCACCGACTGGTACCACCGAGGTGGAGTTCAGCCTCCCCACCTTCGCCACGGCCACCGTCAAACTCTCCGGGTGACCCCATGACAAAACATCACCGCACAGCCGCCGCCACCGCCGTCGCGGGTCTCGTCATCGCCGGGGCCCATCTCATCGGCGCGACCAGCGCCCACGCCGACGGCGTCAAGCCGTCCGTACCCCCCGGCACGGAGCCATCGGCCTCCGCGCCCGTCCCCATCGACTCGAACTCGCCGGGACTCAAGATCCCGCAGGGCGGGACCCTCGCGCCGATCAAGGTGCTCGACATCGCCGAGGTCGTCGAGGACCTCGGCGGGGAGCAGCGGCGTCAGGAGACCAACCAGACCGTCATGATGGCGCTGCAGTCCGAGGTGCTGTTCCCCGAGAACAGCGCGGTGTTCAACGCGCAGGCGGCGGCCCGCATCCAGGCCATCGCCGGCGAGATCAACACGCAGAAGGCCACCCGCGTCCGCGTCTTCGGGTTCACCGACGACCAGGGCAGCTACGAGCACGGCAAGGAGCTGTCCAAACAGCGTGCCGACGCCGTGCAGTCGGAGTTGGCCAAGACCGTCACCAACCCCGGCGTCGTCTTCGACGTCCGTGGATACAGCGAGGACTACCCGATCGCCGACAACAGCACCGAGGAAGGCCGTAAGAAGAACCGCCGCGTCGAGATCACCTTCCCGCGCGGTGCGAGTTAGTCGAGCAGGTGGTCCGCCTTACCCGCCTTGATGTCTCGGATCAGGGCCTGAAGGGCCGCTCTGCTGTCCGTCAGCGGCCGGTCCTCTTGGCCGGCTACCGCTATGTAGCTGTTGCCGTCCCCGTCCATCCCTATCCGGTAGCAGTTGTTGCCCTCGGCGCAGTACGGCTCTTCCCATTCGACGTCCGGCATGCGTGACTCCTCAGAGTTCCTGGGCAATAGCGTGGATGAGGTCCCTGGAGGCTCGGGTGTCGAGCGTATGCTCGTGCATCCAGTTCATGTGAGCGTCATACTTGGCCAGTTGGGCTGGCGCATGGCTAAACTCGGGCCCGTGGGCGGAGTCCAGCTGGACGGTGTCCAGTTGCGGGACCGGTCCGTGCGCGTACATGACCGCATGGCCTGCGCCAGGGAACTCCCCGGCTGCGATGGGGAGCACGCGTAGCGTGATGTTTTCCCTTTCCGACACCACGCACAGGTGCTCCAGCTGCTCGCGGGTTGCCCGGCGGCCGCCGAACTGCATGCGCAAAGCCAGTTCGTGCACGTACCCGGTGTACGGCACCGGAACGTCCCGTTCGAGTACCCGCTGGCGCTGCATGCGGTGGGTGAGTCTGAGCTCAACTTCGGACGTTGGCAGCGCCGGGATGGCTGAGCTGAAGATGGCGCGGGCGTAGCAGCTCAGGTGCAGCAGCCCTGGCAGGTGTACGGTTTGCACCGTCCGGAGGCGGGTGGCGTGCCACTCCAGTTCCGCCACGTCCAACAGCCCCTGGGGCAGTGATCCACGGTACTGCTCCCACCATCCGCGTGCCCGATACGCGGCCATCTCCGCGAGTGCCTCGACGTAACTCTCGTCTGCACAGTCGTAGTTGCTGGCCAGTATGCGGACGCGCTCGGGCGAGGTCGCCCGGGTTCCAGCCTCCATGTTGGAGACCTTCGTGCGGTCCAGGCCCAGCAGGCCGCCGGCGTAGTCGGTCGTGGCGTCTGCGGCCAGCCGCATCTTGCGCAGTTCGGCACCGAGGCGCTGTTGCCGAACGGTGGGCCTCGCTCTGGTTGGCATGCGGGCCAGTCTGCCGCGTGGGGGCGCTTACGGTCTATCGGGGAGGCAATTGCCTCGATCTCGTGGCACGAGAGTCACCTACTGCCCTACATTTGGTAACGCACCGCTTACGTAGGGCGAGTTGAAGTGCATCCCGCCAGCATGCCTAGGCCTGAGGGACGAGCCACACCCGCTGCCGATTGCGTGAGCCCTCGTGCGCGTCGAGCTTCCGAAGCCAATCCGTCCGTAAGCGCCGACGTCTTGGGAGCCGAAGATGCTCACCCCGTACCCCCACCCGTACGCCTCCGCCTGCCCGGGAGCCCCGGATCCGGGCCCCGGCCCCGGCCCCGACGAGGGGACGCTTTCGTGCAGCATGACCCTGCCCGCCTCGCCCCGCTCGGCCGGGATCGCCCGGCAAGCGGTACGGGCCGCCCTGCACGCCTACGCCCTGGACCCCCTCGAACCGACAGCCGTACAGGCAGCCTCCGAACTCGTCGGTTCGGCTTGGCGGATGGACCCGCACGGGGAGCTGTACCTGTCCGTGCGCTACCGCGACGACGCGCTCCGCGTCATCGTCTACGACGGGCACCCCACCCACACCCACCCCCGGCTCACCGCGCTCTGCGAGGCCCGGCGGCGTTCCACCCTCCGGGTGTTCTCGGCGCTGGTCCGCGACCACGGTGGCGACTGGGGCCTCGGGCCCTCCCGGGAGCCCGGCGGTGGGACCCGTACCTGGGCAACGCTGCCCAACCGGCCACCGAACGGGTAAGGGAAGACCGTTTCTCCGTCCGCAGACGCCGCCACAGGCACGTTCGGTCACATCTCGCCCGAGTTCGGGACCTCGACATCCTTTCCCCGGTCGACGGGGAGCGTCGTCTCCTGCACCAAGGCGCGAGCGGAGTGCTCAACGGCGCCGACGCAACGACCGTTCTCTGCACCGAGCGCGGCTGCGACGGGCCGCCGGCCGGGATGGCCGTCGGCGAGGTGCGCGACTTCGCCGAGCCCATCCCGACCAGCGTGATGTTCGACCAGGTCAGCCGGCCGGGGTGGCGTGCTTCTTGACGACCTCGAAGGGGAGGTTGCCCGTGTACGGCGTCTCACCCGCGGGGAGGCAGCTCTCCTCCCGGACGGTGCCGAGCCCGTCGCAGTGCTCGAAGCTCATCCTGAAGAACACCGTCGAGGTGTGCGTGCCGGGCTTGAGGCCGGGCAGTGCGGGCGTTGCGAAGTTGGCGAACGGCAGCCCCTGCTCGATCGTCACCAGGCGCAGCACCTCTGGTCCGAAGGAGAAGCTGCGCTCCTGCGGCGTACCGATGTCCTGGGTGACCCGGACCCCGAGGAACTTCAGGATGAAGTCGTCCATCGGCTTCGGCAGCGAGGGCGTGTAGCCCGCCGGATAGACGGCGGTGGCCGAGTCGGCGGCCGTGCCCCAGCTCGGGAAGGCCCGTACCCACGGCTTCCACGCCACCGCTACGCGGCAGTTGGGGGGACCGATGATCTGTTCCCGGATCGACAGGAGCGCATTGATGTCTACCCCGTCGGGGGACAGGCAGTGTCTAGCCCCGTTGGAGGGGGCCGGCGTCGTCCCCTGGGCCGCGGTCTCCTCCCAGCCTTTGTCCGCGTGGGCCGTACCGCTGCCCAGGGTGGTCAGTACGGTCGCCAGAGCGGCGGTGGCCAGGGCCGCTCGGATCCGGGTGGGTCGCATCATGCCGTTGCCTTTCGACGTCGCCATCGAGGCCCTGTCCGGGTAACGGACAGGGCCCCGCTCACGCGCCGAGCATGACCCGCACCGGCTGGGCGCGGTGCGGGACACGCGTGCACCCGCTGTGCGCACCACCCGGGGCCCGGGCGTGGCGCAGCCATTCGGTCGAGGTCGAGGAGGCAGGTGCTACCCGTTCCCACCGCGGCCCGGGGGCTTGCCGGGGTGAGACGGGAGCTGGCCTGATCGGGCGGCGAGCTGCCCGGCTGGTAGTCGCCGGCCGACTGCTGGATGACCACGTTCATCCGGTTGCAGGCGTTGATCAGCGCGACGAGGGACAGCAGCGCGGCCAGTTGGTCCTCGTCGTAGTGCTTGGCGGAGTTCGCCCCCTCCTCGTCCGTGACCCCGTCGGCCGCATCGGCGATGCGGGTGCCCTGGTCCGTCAGCTCCAGAGCCGCCCGCTCAGCCACCTGCACCTGCACCTGCACCTTCACCTACACCTGCACCTGTCCGTCCGGCAGCGCTGCGGCTCATGGGTGCGGTGGTCCGGGACTGCCGTGGAGCCTGGGGGTTCGGGGAGTCCCGCGAGCCCGGCGGCGGCACTCGCACCTGGGCGAGCCCGCCCGGCGCGGAGCTGCCGACCACCGCCACGTCTGACCGGTCGGCTGGGAGTGGTCCCCGGCGGTGTCGGGCGGCGTGGGGCCGGTCGGAGGCTGTCGCGGAGGTCTCGTGTGCGACGACGTTCCAGATCGTTCCGCGCGAGAGCGCTCCACCCCGCTACGGGCTTGCGGCACGCCCGATACGCGGGTCGCCGCTTCTCCACGCCGAGGCAGGGGCACGCAACGCCGACTTGCGGTATGCCGTCCGAGATTTCTGGCCGTAGCGGCGGATGAGGCATCTGAAGGGCTCGTGGAGATGCCTGGCGGTTTGTCATAGGTAAGTCACAGGTGGCCCGTTGCCCGTTGCAGGAGCGATGTGAGTTGATAGAACCGGACATACTTACGATCGATCGAGAGTGCGGGGGAGTGGGATGAAGTTCGACATGGGGACGCAGGTTCTGACGAACCTGATGTCGGGGTCGCGTAATTCGAATA
>NZ_JBHJTK010000039.1:0-65050 GCF_042267665.1 Streptomyces sp. NPDC056224 | reverse complement strand
GCCCCCCACCCGGTACCGACTGAGTCGAGGAACGACGTGCCCCTGCCCTTGAACCGACGTCTGGCCCTTGGTGCCGCCCTGCTGGCCGTGGTGGCCGGGGCGGCCCCGGTGAGCGCCGCCCACGCCGCCCACGCCGCCGCGGCGGCACCGGTCCCGGTCCCGGTCCCGCGGGCCGCTCCACCCGCCCCGCCCGCCCCCGACCTCCAGGGCCTGGTCCAGGCGCTGCGGAACACGACCGCCGCCGGGGCGCCGGGGGCGGTGGCCCGGATCACCGGCCCCGGTGGCGTCCGGAGCGAGGCGGTGGGCGTGCGCGACAGGGCCACGGGCGCGGCCATGAACGCCGGGTCCCGCTTCCGGATCGGCAGCGTCACGAAGACGTTCTCCGCCGTGGTGCTGCTGCAGCTCGTGTCCGAGAAGAAGATCCGGCTCGACGCCCCGGTCGGCCGCTACCTGCCCGGTCTGCTGCCCGACGACCGGATCACCGTGCGCCACCTGCTGAGCCACCGGAGCGGGCTGGCCGACTACACCGACGCCATGTTCGCCCGGACCGTGCCCGGGTTCGAGGCCGTGCGCACGAAGGTGTTCGGCTACCGCGAGCTCGTGAACCTCGCGCTGAAGGAGCCGAGGACGTCCGCGCCGGGCGCCGCGTACGCGTACTCGAACACCAATTTCGTCGTGGTCGGCATGCTCATCGAGAAGGCGACCGGCCATCCGGTGGCCACGGAGTACGAGCGCCGCATCATCAAGCCGCTCGGCCTGCGCAACACCTCCTACGTGCACCCCGCCACGCGGATCGCGGGACGGCACGCGCGCGGCTACCTGCACCCCGACGAGGCGGGCTCTCCCCTGGTCGACGCCACCGAGCAGACCGCTTCCTGGGCTCAGTCCGCCGGGGCGGTGATCTCCGACCCGGCCGATCTGAACACCTTCACCTCTGCGCTGCTCGGCGGCAGGCTGCTCCCGGCCCCGATGCTGGACGCGATGCTCTCCATGGCCCCGTCCGACGCGACGCGGACCCGTTTCTACGGGCTGGGCCTGCGCCGCTACGACCTCTCGTGCGGCACGTCGGTGTACGGCCACACGGGTACGGTGCAGGGCTTCTACACCTACGCGTTCGCCACGCGTGACGGCCGCCGCAGCCTCGCCGCCATGGCGAACACCTCGAACAGGGGTGCGGCGAACACGGCCCTGGGCGGCACGCTCGAAGCCGCCTTCTGCGGCAAGCGGCCCGCGTCGGCCGCCGGGCGCGGTTTCACCGCCGCCCCCGCCGAGGCGGACCTGCCCGAGCACAACGCGCGCTGAGCGTGCCCGCGTACCGCCGCCCGGTCCGGGGGGTAGCCCGCGGGCCGGGCGGCGGGGATCATGAAGGGACGCCGGCCCGCCGGGCCCCGCGCCCCGCCACCGAATCCAGGAGATACGTGTGTCCTCCGCGTCGAGTTATGCGTCCGGTGTCTGCGACGTGCCGCTGCTGGGCGACACGATCGGTGAGAACCTGGACCGCACCGTCCGCCGGTTCCCCGGGCACGACGCCCTGATCGACAGGGCCGCCGGGCGCCGGTGGACATACGCGGAGCTGGCCGCCGACGTGGACTCCCTCGCGCTCGGTCTGCTGGACCTCGGCATCGTCAAGGGGGACCGGGTCGGGATCTGGGCGCCGAACCGCGCCGAGTGGACGCTGGTGCAGTACGCCACCGCCAGGATCGGGGCGGTCCTCGTCACCGTGAACCCGGCCTACCGTTCCCACGAGCTGGAGTACGTCCTGCGGCAGTCGGGGGTCCGGCTGCTGGTCGCGGCGGAGCGCTTCAAGACCTCCGACTACGCGGGCATGATCGAGGAGGTGCGGCCGCGCTGTCCCGGGCTGGAGTTCACGGTCCTGCTGGAGGGACCCGGCTGGGCGTCCCTGCTGGAGCGCGGCCGCCGGGGTGACCCCGCCGACCTCGCCCGGGCGCAGGCCTCGCTCAGCCCGGACGACCCGATCAACATCCAGTACACCTCGGGGACCACCGGCTTCCCCAAAGGGGCGACCCTCTCGCACCACAACATCCTCAACAACGGCTTCTTCGTGGGCGAGCTGTGCCATTACACCGAGGAGGACCGGGTCTGCATCCCGGTGCCCTTCTACCACTGCTTCGGCATGGTGATGGGCAACCTCGCGTGCACCAGCCACGGCGCGGCCATGGTGATCCCGGCGCCGTCGTTCGATCCGGCCGCCACCCTGGCCGCGGTCGAGGCGGAGTCGTGCACCTCGTTGTACGGGGTCCCCACCATGTTCATCGCCGAGCTCGCGGACCCGGGCTTCGCTTCGTACGACCTGTCCAGCCTGCGGACCGGAATCATGGCGGGCTCGCCCTGTCCGGTCGAAGTGATGAAGGAGGTCATCGACCGGATGGGCATGGCCGAGGTGTCCATCTGCTACGGGATGACGGAGACCTCGCCCGTGTCGACGCAGACCCGCGCGGACGACTCCGTCGAACGCCGGGTGTCGACCGTGGGCCGGGTCGGGCCGCACCTGGAGGTGAAGGTCGTCGATCCGCAGACCGGACGGACGGTGCCGCGCGGGGAACCGGGCGAACTGTGCACCCGCGGCTACTCGGTGATGCTCGGCTACTGGGGCGAGCCGGAGCGCACCGCCGAGGCCGTCGACGCGGCCCGCTGGATGCACACGGGCGACCTGGCGGTCATGGACGAGGACGGCTACCTGAGCATCACCGGCCGCATCAAGGACATGGTCATCCGCGGCGGGGAGAACGTCTACCCGCGCGAGATCGAGGAGTTCCTCCACGCCCACCCGGACATCCTGGACGTCCAGGTCATCGGCGTACCCGACGCGAAGTACGGGGAGGAGCTGATGGCCTGGGTCCGGATGCGCGAGGGCGCCGGGCCGCTGACCGCCGCCGGGGTGCGGGCGTACTGCGAGGGCAGGCTCGCCCACTTCAAGATCCCGCGCTACGTCCACGTCGTGGAGGAGTTCCCGATGACGGTCACCGGGAAGATCCGCAAGATCGAGATGCGCGAGGCGGCGGCCCGCCTGCTGGGCCTTCCGTCCGAGGAGGCATAGGCCGCCCTGTCGTCGAGGTGGCGCCCGGCCCGCGGCGTCCGGGCCGTCGGGTCAGGGCCGTCGGGTCAGGGCCGTCGGGTCAGGGCCGTCGGGTCAGGGGGTGTACACCACGATGAAATCGCCGTACGGGTGTGAGCCCGGTTGTCCCGCGGTCTCGGCGAGGGCCTGGCGCAGGGTGCGCAGATGCGCCGCGGTGAGCTGGAGCGGAGGCTCGTCCGGCTGGTAGGTGGTTCCGCGGGGGTAGTCGGTGTCCGCGGTGCTGGTCATCTCGATGTGGCAGCCGAGGACGTGGGTGACCGGCCGGGTCGCGGAGAAGTCCAGGAGCCGGTCCACGGTCTCGGCGTACGCGGCCCGGTCCGCCACGTAAAGCCGCCCGGGGTAGAGGGAGTCGCCGGTCAGCAGCAGGCCGGTGTGCCGGTCGTAGTACACCAGGGCCGCGCTGTGGTGTCCGGGGCCGGGGAGGAGGTCGAGGATCCGCCCGCCCAGGTCCAGTTCGGCCGTACGGTGTGGCCAGCCGCCGAGCCCGAAGTGGGCCGTGATCTCGTCCAGGCCCTGGCCGACGACCGTGGTGCCGGGCCTGTCGGTGAACTGCCCGTCGGCCGCGATGTGGTCGCCGTGGCCGTGGGTGTGGGCGACCGTCAGCCCGTACCGCGCGCGGGGATTTCGCTTCAGCCAGTCCTCGATCAGTGCGTCGACCGTCGCGCGCAGCGGGAAGTGGCCGGGGTCGGAGGTGGCGCCGGTGTCGATGAGCAGCGCGCTCTCGTTCCCGAAGAGGAGGAAGAGGAAGGGGGCCTCGTAGTGCACGGACTTGTTCTGGCGCAGGATCACCGTGTTCTCGGTGTACGCGTGAATCTGGATCTCGGGGGCGGGGTCGTGCTTGGGCGACGGCCAGCCCGCGTGCCACACGGTGTCCAGACTGCCGGGGACCGGGGTGTCAGCAAGGAAATCGATCACGGGTGCAACCTATCGCCATGGCGGGCCCTGGCACGGGGCGGTCTGGGCACAGCGGCATGGGCACGGGCGGCATCGGTACGGGCGGCATGGCTCGCTCCCCGCGGCGGCCGGCCGTGCCGCGCCGCCGTCCTCGGCGCGGGCGTGCCCGATGAGCGTGTCGCCCGCGCCGAGGACGGCGGCTGCGCACGCGCCCGCATGCGCCGGCCGTAGCCGTCAGCCGCAGCTCGTTGCCACAGCGGAGCTCCTGTGGTGAGGACGTCCGGGAGTGACGGACCTCACCTGCAGCAGCTCCGCTGCCTTGTTCGAACGGCGTTGGGCCTCCCGGCTCAGTGCTTGCCGAGGAGGCCGTTCATCCTGGCGATCTCGGCGGTCTGCGAGGTGGCGATGGCCTCGGCCATCGTCCTGGCCCCGGGGAAGACCCCCTGGACCTGTTCCGTCTTCGCCATCGCCACCGCGCCCTCGTGGTGTTTGATCATGAGCTCCATGAAGGCGGTGTCGAACGCCTTGCCGGAGGACTTCTCCAGCCCGGCCAGCTGCTCGGCGGTCATCATCCCGCCGCCCGCGCCGTGGGCGGAGTGGTCCATGGCGCCCTCGGCGGGGACCTGTTCGCCCCACGAGGCCAGCCACCCGGAGAGCGTCTTGATCTCCGGGTCCTGGGCCTGCCTGATCTCGGCGGCGAGCTGCTTCACCCCGGCCGACTCCGCCCGGGAGGGGGCGAGGTCCGCCATCTCCACGGCCTGGCGGTGGTGGGGGATCATTCCCTTGGCGAAGGCGACGTCGGCGGCGTTGTGCCCGCCCTGCGCGGCGGACGAGGAGGCCGACGGCGCCTTGGGGGCCTGGCCGTGGTGCGCGGCGGCGCCGTCGTCTCCCGAGCCGCAGGCGGCGAGGACGAACGAGGCGGCGCCGGCGGCCACGACCGCGGCGGTACGGCGCAGCGCGGCGCGGCGGAACGGAGAACGGTTCTTGCTCATGGTGGTGCGACTCCTGGAGGTGTGAGGACATGGCGGGACACGGCAGCCCCCGCGGGCGCCGTGCGGTCCGCTCTAGATCCGCAGGAGTTGCAGTTCCGCCAGGTCGGGCGGCGCACGCCCGTTCCACGCCGATGCCGGCGCGCGAGTGGCGGGTGCCCCGGCCCGGGTTGCGCCGGGGAGGGCGGCCGCGAGCGCGGGCGGCGCGTAGGCCGTGACGGTCCCGGCGGCGGCGCAGGTGGCGTCGGCGTGATGCGCGAACCCCTGTCCGCCGGGCGTGTGCGAGCAGTCCGCGCCCGCCTGGTGTCCGGGCCCTTCGCGGTCCGGCACCGTGGCGTGGGCACCGGACGCGGCGGTGTGCACCCGCGCGGTCGTCCCGCCGGCCCCCAGACCGTGCATGGCCAGCACACCGGCCAGTACCGCGAGCACGAGCAGCAGGCGGCCGGGCCCGGCAGGGCGGCGACGCGTCGGCTGCGGTGCGGGGATCACGCGCCCATCCTACGGCCGGGCTCCGGGCGTGCACGGCCGGGCTCGCCGAGCCGCGCCCGATCCCCGCCCGAACCCCGCCCGAACCATGACCGAACCATGACCGAACCATGCCCGATCCGTGCCGGGCCGTGCCGTGCCCGCATGATGAGATCGTCCCGGTCCCATCCGGCCTTCCCCCGGGCGGATCACGCCATTACGTCCGGGGCGTCAACTTCCCTCCCCATATGGCAGGTTACGGTCCGGCCATGGATTCGAACACGCGCAGACCCGCAGCCTCCGCGGCCTTCTCACCCGGCCGCCGCGCCCTGCTGCGCACCGCCGTGGCCGGTACGGCGGCCGCCGGAGCGGGTCTGGCCCTCGGTCCGGCCTTCCCCGCCTCGGCCGCCATCCGGGAGCCGGAGACCACGGACCGCCCGGTCACTCCCGCCCAGGCACTGCGCCGGCTGGCGGCCGGCAACGAGCGCTGGCGGACCGGGGACGAGGAGCACCCGCACGAGTCGGCGGCCCGGCGCCGCAGGCTCGCCCAGGGACAGCACCCCTTCGCGATCGTGCTCGGCTGCGTCGATTCGCGGGTTCCCCCGGAGCTGGTCTTCGACCAGGGGCTGGGCGACCTGCTGACCGTACGGTCCGCGGGCGAGGTGCTCGACGAGGCGGTGCTGGGGAGCATCGCGTACGGGGTCCTCGAACTGCGCGTACCGCTCGTCCTCGTACTGGCCCACCAGTCGTGCGGGGCCGTGGCGGCGGCGGTGCACGCAGACGAGACCGGTGAGCCGCTCCCCGCCCACATCCGGTACCTGGCCGAGCAGATAGGGCCGTCCATCGACCACGACCGGCACGGCGAGGCCCGCGTGGACGCCACGGTGAACGCGCACGTACGGCGCGTCAGCCGACGCCTGGCGGCCGAGCCGGACCTCGCCGGGAAGGTGGCGGCCGGCGACCTGGCCGTGGTGGCCGCCCGCTACGAACTGCGCGACCAGCGCGTCCGCATCCTGTCCTGACCCGGCGCACCGCGTAACGGCCGTCCCCCGGCTCCGCCCTGACGGCAAGTACGTCCGAAATCCGAACGGCTCGTCGGGCAACGCATCGCGCCGTAGGGCGCTCTACCCGGATGTGCACCCACGGGCGGTGCCGCCCGGCGACGCCGTCCGGGCAGAGACGTGACAGAGAGCCCCCTGATCCATGAGCCTGACCAGTGCCACGCTCCTCGCCTCCGCCGTGCTCTGCACGGCACTGCTGTTCGCCGTCACCGTATGGCTGTGGCCGCGGCTGGCGGCGCGGAGCGGGCGGGCGGTCCTCGGCCGGATCGGTTTGGTCCTCACCGTGCAGGCGCTGCTGTTCGCCTCGGTCGGCCTGACCGCGAACCGGACCTTCCTGCTCTACGGATCGTGGAGCGAGCTGCTGGGCCGCAAGAGCGCGCCGGCGCTCATCTCCCAGGACTCGGGCGATTCGGTCGTGAAGGTCCTCGGCAGGCAGCGGCCGAAGGTCCCCGGCAGCGGCGCACCGCAGTCGAGCGGTGAGATCGAGAAGGTCATGGTGCAGGGTCGGCTGTCCAAGGCCGCCAATCCCGCGTACGTGTACCTGCCGCCGGAGTACTTCCAGAAGGGGAACGAGAAGAGGACCTTCCCCGCCACCGTCGTGCTGACCGGCTTCCCCGGGATGACGGAGAACCTGCTGGAGAAGCTCCCGTACCCCAAGACCGCGTGGACGCAGGCCAAGCAGAAGAGGATGCAGCCGATGATCCTCGTCATGATGCGGCCCACCGTCGAGCCGACGCGCAACACCCAGTGCGTGGACGTCCCGGGCGGACCGGCCAGCGAGACCTTCTTCGGCACCGATCTGCCGCAGGCGCTGTCCGGTACCTACCGGATCGCCCCTTCGCCCCGCAGCTGGGGGATCATGGGCGATTCCACCGGCGGCTACTGCGCCTTGAAGATCGCGCTGGAGCACCCCGAGAGCTACGCGGCCGGTGTGGGCCTGTCGGCGGACTACAAGCCGGAGCTGGACAAGGACTCCGGCGACCTCTTCCACGGCGACAAGGACGCGGAGAAGCGGGCCGACCTGCTGTGGAGCCTGGACCATCTGCCGCAGGGCAACTCCTCCTTCCTGGTCGCCACGTCCCTGCAGGGCGAGGCGAACTTCCAGCCGACGCAGAAGTTCATCGAGAAGGTGAGGGCGCCCGCGCGCGTCTCGTCGATCACGCTCGACCACGGCGGGCACAACTTCATCACCTGGGGGCGGGAGATCCCGCCCAGCCTGGAGTGGCTCAGCGGCCGCCTCGCCGCCGGGTGAGATGACGGCGGGCGCGGGGCCGCACGGGGAATCGGATGTGACCGGATAGGGACCGACTGGTGGCGAACTGCCCGGTACATGGGCCTGGCGCACGCGGCCCGGGGTGCGCGAGGATCACGCCCTCACCAGCACCACATCCCGTCACAGGAGGATGTCCATGCCTCGCCGCACACCCCGCGGCCTCACCGCCGCGGCCACCGCCACCCTGGCGCTGGCCACCCTGACCACCCTGGCCGGACCGGCCTCGGCGTCCGGGCCGGCCGCTGCCGCGCCGCTCCCCCAGGCCCGCATCTTCATGGTCAACCCCGTCCAGTCCTCAGGGGACCAGACCCTCGTCGACGCCAAGGACGCCGTCGGGGCCGTGCCCGCCTCGGCCTACACCACGGCCGCCCTGCGCGGCCTCGACGGCAGCGGCCGGCTGTCGGGGAAGTGGGCGTACGTCAGATCGGACACCGGCGCCTCGGCGAGCCTCGCCGACGTCGGCGGCTACGACCGCAGCGACGACCAGTTCGAGCAGGTCATGGCCTACTTCTGGGTCAACGAGGCCCAGGAGTACCTGCAGTCGCTCGGCTTCGGGACCGAGCTGCCCGGGGCCAACGACCGGGCCCAGCCGGTCCGCATCAACCAGTGGGGGTCCGACAACTCCTTCTTCACCGACAAGAAGTCCGAGATCCGCTTCGGCAAGGGCGGTGTCGACGACGCCGAGGACGCGGAGGTCATCGTCCACGAGTACGGCCACGCGGTGCACGAGGCGCAGGTCCCCGGCTTCGGCACCTCCCCCGAAGCCGGGGCGATAGGCGAGGCCTTCGGCGACTACCTGGCCGTGGCGGTCGGGTCGCACGCGGCCACCGCGTACGGCTGGCCGCAGCGGGCCGACCTGGCCTGTGTGGCGGACTGGGACTCCATCGCCTACAGCCCCGCCCCGCACTGCCTGCGCCGCATCGACGGGAGCAAGGTCTACGGCGATCTGGAGGGTGAGGTGCACGCGGACGGCGAGATCTGGTCCCGCGCCCTCTTCGACATCCGCGGCGCCCTGGGCGCCCGGACGGCCGACCGCGTCATCGTCAACGCCCAGTTCGGCTTCGCGCCCGGCACCTCCTTCCAGGACGCGGCACTGACGACGATCGCCACCGCCCAGCGCATGTACGGCCAGAGCGCCGCGGACGCCGTGCGCGCCGCGTTCAAGGCCCGTCGGATCCCCGGCATCCAGTAACGGCCGGCCGCTTGCCGGACGCGGTCCACCACCGCGTCCGGCAAGCGGAATGTTCCATTTTTGGTCGCTGAGCGAACATCGCTCCTCTCTCTCCGGACAACAACTGGTCAAATCCTTGTTGCATACCTGTCAATCCGGCGCTCCTTCCTGGCAACCTCAACCCGAACGCCCCCCACGGCATTTGAAGGAGCAAGAGTGACCCTCCCCACGTCCTCATCCCGCACCTCCCGCAACCGCACCCGAGCGCTGCGCGCCGCTGCGGTCGTCGCCTCGGCGGCCATGGTCGCGATCTCCGTCCAGAGCGGCTCGGCCAACGCGTCGGCCGAGCGTGAAGCGGGAGCCACCGCGCTCGCCCTGACCTCCGGCGCGCGCGCCCAGGCGATCTCGGCGGCCCAGAGCACGGCGGCCGACACCGCGCGGGCCATCGGCCTGGCGGACGAGGAGCGCCTCGTGGCCCGCGATGTGATCAAGGACGCCGACGGCACGGTGCACACGCGCTACGAGCGCACCTACTCCGGGCTGCCGGTCCTCGGCGGCGATCTGGTGGTCCACCAGAAGAAGGACGGCAGCCGCAAGACCACCAAGGGCATCGAGGCCCGAATAGCCCCGGCCGCCGCCCGCGCCTCCCTGAAGGCAGCGCCCGCCGGCGCCCGTCAGGTCGTCTGGGCCGCGAGCGGCAACCCGGTCTTCGCGTACGAGGCCGTCGTCACCGGCACCCAGCCCGACGGCACGCCCAGCGAGCGCCACGTCATCACGGACGCCGCCACCGGCGCCGAGCTGTACTCCTACGAGGCCATCGACACCGGCACCGGCACGAGCCAGTACTCCGGCAGCGTCACGGTCGGCTCCACGCCGAGCGGCTCGGGGTACAGCCTGACCGACGGCGGCCGCGGCGGCCACAAGACCTACGACCTGAACGGCGGCACCACCGGCACCGGAAGCCTCTTCACCGACGCCGACGACCAGTGGGGCGACGGACTGGTGTCGAACCGCCAGACCGCCGCGGTCGACGCCCACTACGGCGCTGCCGTGACCTGGGACTTCTACAAGTCCGAGCTCGGCCGCAACGGCATCGCCGGGGACGGCAAGGCCGCGTACTCCCGCGTTCACTACGGCAACGCCTACGTCAATGCCTTCTGGTCCGACAGCTGCTTCTGCATGACCTACGGCGACGGCGCCGCCAACCAGAAGCCGCTCACCTCCCTGGACGTCGCGGGCCACGAGATGAGCCACGGCCTCACCGCCTCCACGGCGAAGCTGAACTACAGCCGCGAGTCGGGCGGTCTCAACGAGGCCACCAGCGACATCTTCGGCACCTCGGTGGAGTTCTTCGCGAACAACTCCGCCGACGCCGGTGACTACCTCATCGGCGAGAAGATCGACATCCGCGGCAACGGCACGCCGCTGCGCTACATGGACAAGCCCAGCAAGGACGGCGCCTCGGCCGACTACTGGTCCAAGAGCGTGGGCCGGCTCGACGTGCACAACTCCTCGGGCGTCGGGAACCACTTCTTCTACCTGCTGTCCGAGGGCAGCGGCGCGAAGACGGTCAACGGCGTCTCCTACGATTCGCCCACGTACGACGGCTCGACGGTCACCGGCATCGGCCGGACCAAGGCCTACAAGATCTGGTACAAGGCGCTCTCGACCTACATGACGTCCACCACCACCTACGCGGGGGCGCGGACCGCGACCCTGCAGGCGACGGCCGACCTGTACGGCTCGACCGGCGTCGAGTACCAGCAGGTGGCGGCCGCCTGGAAGGCCGTCAACGTCAACTGACGCACACCGTCGGCCACCGCCCCGGACTGCCACTGCGGCGTCCGGGGCGGTGGCGCGCCCGCTCCGGGCGCGTTCAGCGCGCCTCGTCCGGCCCCGCCCGGAGCGTCCGTCGCGGGGCCTCGAACGTCGTGAACGCGCTCCGTTTCGGCAGCCGGTAGACCTCCCGGCCCGTGATCGCGTTCAGGATCGTGGCGTTGCGCACCGCGCCGATGTCCAGGTTGGGCGAGGAGACGCCGTGGCTGTGGGTCCCGGCGTTGGCCACGAAGACGCGGCCGGTCACCCCCTCCGCGAGCTCTACGGAGTGGTCCAGGCGTACCCGGTGGCGCCCGCGCCCGTCCCGTAGCAGCAGGTCCTCGACCGGTTTCAGGAACGCGGGCGGGCGACTGCGGTAGCCGGTGGCGGCCACCACGAGGTCGGTGGTGTGCTCGAAGGCCAGGCCCGTGTCGCGGTGCCGACAGGTCAGCACCGCCCGGCCCGCCGGATCCGTGGCGGCCGACTCCACCGTGATGCCGAACCGCAGTTCCGCCTCGGCCAGCCCGTGCTCCAGCTGGCGGCGGTAGAGCAGTTCGTGGATCTCTTCGAGGGTGTCGGTGGAGATCCCCTTGTAGAACTGCCACTGCTCGCGGGTCAGCCGGTCCCGGACCTCCTCCGGCAGGGAGTGGAAGTACTCCATGTACGCCGGGGTGGTCATCTCCAGGACCATCTTGGTGTAGTCCAGCGGGGCGAAGGAGGACGTGCGCGTCAGCCAGCTCACCGCCGGTCCACCCGCGAGGTTGCGCCCCAGCAGGTCGGCCGTGACCTCGGCCCCGGACTGGCCCGAACCGATCACCGTGACCTTCGCGGCGCCGTCCACGTCGGACCCCCGGTACAGGTAGTCGGCGGTGTGCAGCAGCCGTTCGGGCGGCAGGCCCGTCAGGGCGTCCGGCACGTACGGGGCGGTGCCGGTGCCCAGGACGAGGTTGCGGGCGCGCAGCCGCAGGCGGGTGCCGTCGCCGCGCACGGCGTGCACGGTGAAGGTCTCGGCGGCGTCGTCCCAGTGGACCTCCACGGCGCGGTGCGAGAAGCGCACCGAGGTGAGTCTCGCCGCCGCCCAGCGCAGGTAGTCCTCGTACTCGCGGCGGGAGGGGAAGAAGTTCTCGCGCACGGTGAAGGTGTAGAGCCGGTCCATGTCGTGGAGGTAGGTGAGGAACGACAGGGGATGGCCCGGCGCGACCAGGGTGACGAGGTCGGCCAGGAAGTTCACCTGCATCGAGGCGTCGCCGAACATCATCCCCCGGTGCCAGGTGAGCTCGGGCTGCTCCTCCAGTACGACCAGGTCCAGGCCGTCCACGGTCGAGGCGAGGGCGGCGAGGCCCAGGTTGAAGGGGCCGCAGCCGACGGCCACCACGTCGTGCTCGCCGGTGGGTGCGCTCATCGGGGCATGTCCTCCTCCCGGCGCGGGCGCACGAGCAGGGCGGCGGTCTTGTCGGGGAGGGTGACCTCCCCGGCGTGGCGGAATCCGGCCGCGGCGAACGCCTTCAGCGAGGGGGCGTTGGTCACGTCCGGCTCGGCGACCACCCGCGTGCACGCGGGGTCGGCGGTGAGCAGGCACTCGGCGAGCTCGCGCAGCAGTGTCCGGCCCAGACCGTGGCCGGTGCGGCTCGCCTCGCCGATGGCGATGTGCAGGCCCAGGTCGTGGGGCAGGTGCGGGTAGTGGGCGGCGAGGCGGTCCCGTGCCACCCGGTACACCTCGACGTACGCGAACGGCCGGCCGTCCCGTCCGATCAGGACGGGCAGGACGGCGTCGCCCGCGAGGTGTCCCGCCAGCTCCTGCTCCCAGCGTTCGCGGGGCCATGCCTGGTGCCAGAAGGCCTCGACGTGCGGGGACCGCATCCAGCCCCGCACGAGGTCCGGATCGCTTCCCCGGGCCTGCGCCACCCGTGCCGACCAGGGATCGCCCAGGCGCGGGAGCGGCGGCCCGGGGACGGCGGCGCCTACGGCGCCGGGCTGGTCCTCGTCCTGGCGTAACGGCTGCGCCGGGGTCATGCCGTGGCCTCCTGGAGGGGGTTGGGTGCGTCGAGGTACACGGACTGGGCGTCGAGGGGGGCGAGGACCTCGTCGATGCCGTGCAGCCGCGTGAGCAGGTTGGCCTTGCAGGGCAGGGTGTCGGCCTCCAGCCAGCGGCGGGCGAGGCGGTCGCCGTCGGGTCCGGCCGCGGCGAGGGCGGGCAGCGCGGCGCGCAGCCGGCCGGCGAGTACGGCGAGCAGCTCGCGCTCGTCGGCGAGAGCGTCGACGGCGAGGCAGCCGATGACCGACAGGGCCTGGTTGCGCAGCAGGTAGTACGACAGCCGGTCGTCGACGAGGGCGTCGTCGACGACGGCCAGGGTGGACGAGCCGGCGCCGAGCCGCCCGAGCAGACCGGGCAGATAGGAGGCGGCCAGGTAGTAGCCCTGGTTGTCGCGGAAGGCGGCGCCGGTCACCCGGCCCCGGCCGTCCAGCCGGACGAGGGTGTTCTGCTGGTGGGCCTCCAGGCCGATCCCGGTGGCGGCGTACAGGTGCAGCATGGGGACCAGTACCCGGTCGGTGTAATCGGCGGTCCACCGCTCGGCGGCTCCGGGGCCGAGGCCGGACACGAGCTCTCCCAGCCTGCTGCGGCCCAGACCCGGGCGGGGTGCGACCAGGCCGACCAGGCAGCGCAGGTCCGCGATGCCGCGGGGCACTTCGCGTACGGCGACGTCGAGGCCGGTCACCTCGGGCCCGTCCGGGCGCCCCGGCTCGTCCACCGCGAGCCAGGCGGGGTCCCGGGTGATGGTGAAGCCGGGGTGGGCGCGGAAGGTGCCGTCCGCGTACCCGGCGTCGAGGAGCCGGTTGACCTCCGGGCCGCGGCGCAGCTCCGTACGGGTGGACTCGCGGCGGGAGTTGGTCAGGCGCAGGCCGAGCGAGAGCTTGAGCATCACCGCGGTGTCCGGCCGGTACACGGTGCGCACGCTGGAGGTCGGCCACCACTCGGGACCCAGTTCGCCGAGCGGTTCGAGCGCGCCGGAGGCGATGAGGGCGGCGGTGCGCGGGCGGTGCGGCAGGTCGCGGGCCTGCCACGGGTGGGCGGGGACCAGGACCCGGCCGTCGTCCAGGCGGCGCCCGGCCAGGTCGGCGAGGAGGGCGACGGTGTCCTGTCCGCCCAGGGACGGGGCCTTGTCCACCGCGTCGTGCGAGACCACCGACTCGTCGGCGGCGAACCAGTGGAGCCGGAAGGAGCCGCGCAGCTCGGGCGAGAAGGCGGCCGCGTCGTTGTCCGAGATGCCGTCGCGGCTCTTGGGTGCGGGGTGGTTCAAGTGGCCGAGCAACAGGGCCTGTTCGGAGTCGAGGAAGCCGTCCACCCCGGCGGGCGGCTGCGGGTGCGCACGCCGGTCGGAGATGAAGGAGGCGACGCGGCGTACGGATTCGGCGGTGCGTTCCACCAGGTCGGCGACCTCACCGGCCGGGACGCCGCCCGGGCCGGCCGCGCCGCGTGCGGCCGCCTCGGTGGAGAGCAGGGCGACGGCGGTGACGGGATCGGCGCCCGCGCCGAGCGGGCCGCCGGGTCCCTCCAGGCGGACGGGGGCGAAGCGGTGCCGGCCGGTCGGCGAGCGGTGGGTCACCTCGGTGACGAGTGCCAGTCCGCAGGCGGGGAGTTCGACCCGCAGCGGGCCGGCGGCGACCGGTGTTCCGGTCTCCAGCAGCCAGCAGCGCAACAGGGCCTCGATGTGGGCGTGTTCGGCGGCGCGGCGGGCGTCGGGTCCGTGCAGCGGATCGGCGGGGGCGGCCGGGGCGGCCGCCGGGACAGGGGCGGAGGCGGGGACGGGGGCGGGGGCGGAAGCCGCGGCGGTGGTGCTCATGCGGCGCTCTCCTCTAGGAGTCGTTCACAGGTGCGGCCGGCGTCGAGGACGAGGTCCACGAGGCCGTCGATGTCGTCCGTGGTGGCAGTGGGGTTGAGCAGGGTGAACTTCAGGCACACCCGCGCCGGGGAGCCCGGTCCGTTGGTGCGGACCTCGGTGCGCCCGATGAGGGCGCTGCCCGTTTCCAGGAGCCGTCTGCGCAGGTCGCCGTTGAGGCGGTCGGCGGCGCCGGGGTCGGGGTCGGCGCCCCGGTAGCGGAAGACGACGGTGGTCAGTTCGGCGGGCGAGACCAGGTCGAGTCCCGGTTCGGCGAGGATGCGTCGCTCGGCGTGCCGGGCGAGGCCGTGGCAAACGTCGACCATGCGGCCCATTCCGCTCCGGCCGTACGCCAGCAGGGTGGCGGCCGCCTTCACGGCGTCGGGCCTGCGGGTGGTCTGCAGGCTGCGGCCGAGCAGGCCGTCGTAGCCCGCGTCGCAGTCGTCGGCCGGATTGAGGTAGGCGACCTCCCGGTCGAGGGCGGTGAAGGCGGTCGTGTCGGACACGAGCAGCGCGCTGGTGGCGGCGGGCTGCCAGCCGATCTTGTGCAGGTCGAGGGTGACGGAGTCGGCCAGTTCCAGTCCGGCCAGGCGGCAGGCCAGCCGCTCGGAGAACAGGGCGCCGAATCCGTACGCGGCGTCCACGTGCATCCAGACGCCGTGCCCCGCGGCGATCTCGGCGAGCTCCGGTAGCGGGTCCACGGATCCGAAGTCCGTGGTGCCGGCGGTCGCGACGACCGCGAGCGGCGTGCGGCCGGGGCCGAGTCCGTCCAGGGCGGCGGCCAGCGCCGCGGGCCGCATCCGCCGGCGCCCGTCGGTGGGTACCGGGTGTACGGCCCGCTCGCCCAGCCCGAGGGCCGCGCAGGCCCGTTGCACCGAGAAGTGGGCGAGCTCCGAGCACAGGACGACCGGTCCGGGCAGGGCGGCCACCCCGTCCTCCCGGACGTCGACACCGAGCCGGAGGGCGGCGGCGTCCCTGGCCAGCAGCAGGCCCAGCAGGTTGGACAGCGAGCCGCCGGGGGTGAGGACGCCGTCGGCCCGCTCCCCCAGTCCGGCGAGGCGGGTCAGGACGCCGATCAGCCAGCGTTCGACGGCCAGGGCCGACGGGCCGGAATCGTACGTGTCCAGCGAGGCGTTGGCCGCGCTCGCCAGGGTGTCCGCGGCGACCGCGACCGCCAGCGGGGGCGGCTGCAGGTGGGCCGCGGCCCGGGGGTGGGCAAGATCGATGCCGTGCTCGGCCAGCACGGTGGCCAGCAGCCGGAGTGCGGCTTCGGCGCCGAGCCCCTCGGTGGGAAGCCGGGCCGGTCCCAGTGTCCGGGCCGCCGCCGCGAGGACGTCGCGGGGGTTGCCGGCCGGTACCGGTCCGGCGGGACGGCGGGATGCGCGCAGGGTGTCGACCGCGTCGGCCAGCGCGGCGGAGACCTCGGCCAGGCCCTCACGGGACCCGGCGAGCAGGGAGGGCGGGAAGGAGGGGCGCAGGGGGAACGGCGCGGGTGGAGCCTCGGTGAGCGGGATCACGCCGTGGCCTCCTCAGGCTTCTGCCAGCGGGTTGGGGTGCGTGCCGTTCGGGAACAGCGCATGGCGCAGGGCGCGGTCGCCGTACCGGGTGACCACGATGCGGTCGCGGTTGAGGCCGTACCGGGGGATCTGGGGGGTGAGCAGGTCGTACTCGGCGAACCGGTCGGCCAGTTCGGGGAAGCGGCTCTGGAAGTCGAGGACGGTCTGGCGGACCGTGCGCCAGAACGTCCGCTCCGGCACGCCGAGCTGTTCGGCGCAGAGCGGGGCGAGGTAGCGGAAGTGGCCGACGAAGATCTGGTCCATGACGTGCTGCTTGATGACGGAGGGGTGCTTGCGGGGCAGGACGTGGTCGTGGCCGTCCGGCTCCGGTCCGCGTTCGGGCACGTCGGTGAAGGACACGCACACGTCGTCGACGAAGTCCTTCAGGTACAGGCGGACCGGGACGTCGTTCTCGTCGTAGCCGATCAGCGTGTTCTGGCCGTGCGGGTTGAAGGTGACTCCGTACCGGTAGAGCACGTGCAGGATCGGGACGAGCAGCGTGTCGAAGAGCCGGCGCAGCCATTCCTGCGGTGGGAGGCCGCAGGCGCGGACGAGTTCGGCCACGAACGCGTCGCCGTGCTGGTCGACGTGGAGCAGCGAGGCGAAGGTGCGGACCCGCTCGCCCGGGTCCTTGCGGACGCCGACCGGCTCGCGCCAGATGCAGCCCAGGGTCTCCAGGTGCTGGTAGGGCGCGCCCGCCAGCGTGGACAGGTAGGGGTGGCGGACGGTGACGGAGGCGACCTCGCCGAGGAAGACGGTCCGGCACTCGCGGCTGAGGAACGCGTCCCGCTCCACGAGTCCGCGCAGCCACTGGGTGACGACGGGGGCGCCCATGGTGCAGTGCGGCGGGATACCGCGCCAGACGAGGGTGTTGAGGATCTTCAGCGGGAGTTTGACGTCGTACCGGTCGGGGGTGGTGGTGTTGGCCATGGTGCGGATGGACTGGCCCGGCAGGTACGTGTCCGTGCTGTCGCCCAGCGGGATGACGCGGCGCTGCGCCACGTCGGCCGCGTGCAGGATCTGGACGGCGTGGTCCCACTGCCAGGGGTGCACGGGCATCCACACGTAGCCGTGCGGGTCGACTCCGGCCGTCTCCAGGACCGCCGTGAAGCGGGTGCGCGTCTCCTCGTCCAGCTCGCGGGCCAGGACCTCCTGTTCGGACAGCTCCGACGTGCCGCGGAACTCGGCGAGACCGCGGTGCACGGCCAGCCACCGGAGCCTGAGCGGCCGGGCCGACTCGGGGGCGTATGCCCGTACGTCGGTGGCCGAGAAGCCGATGCGGCCCTTGTTCGCGACGAGGAGGTTGTGCCCCGTCATCCGGCACTCCAGCTCGGTGTGGCCGAGGGTGCGCAGCTCGGCCACGGTCTCGCCGCCGTGCGTGATGCGCGCGGCGTCGACCGCGAGCGTGGCGGACAGCTCGGTGAAGTAGGTGGCGATCGTGGAGGCGTCGCTGCCCAGGGTCGATGCCGCTTCGAGGAGGAACTGCTGGGCGTCCCAGGCCGGTTCGGCCACCGTGTTGCCGAGCATGCTGGTGGCGGTGCGGGTGATCGAGCCCGCGTCCACCCGCAGCCACCCGAACGCACCGGGCGTGGCGCTGAACGCGTAGGTGGTACCGCTGTCGAGATCGACGCGGTAGCCGCCGTCTCCGGTTTCCCGCGCCTTGAGCATGTCCTCGAAACACCACTCGCCCAGCGCCTTGGCGAGGAGCCGGCGGTTGGCTTCCCGCCAGGCCTCGGGGGCCACTTCGGCGAGGGCGGGGACGGGATGGTCGGGGGGGATGGGCATCAAAGGACTCCGTGGTCGCTGTATCGACTCGCCCGGGCAAGCGAGACCCGGGGCAGGGGTCAGATTAGGTAAGCCTCACCTAACCAACAAGCTCAGTATCCGGCCATAGCGCACGCGTGACGTATCGTCAGCAAGTCAATTAGGTTAGCCTAACCAAACTCTGCATATTTTCAGGATCCTTCTTCGAGGTGATCAGCGGTGCCCTCCTGCCGTCGCACTCCCCGATGGACATTCGCCCTGGTCAGTGCCGGTGGCGTGGTCATGACCCTGGACGTGACCGTCGTCAACGTCGCCATCTCGGACATCGCCCGGGAGCTGGATGCCGGGCTCGGCCGGGTGCAGTGGACGGTGTCGGCGTACTCGCTGGCCTTCGGGGCCCTGCTGCTCACCGCGGGGGCGCTCTCCGACCGCGTGGGGCGGCGGACCGTGTTCGCCGCCGGAATGGCCCTGTTCACCCTCGCCTCGGCCGGATGCGGACTGGCGCCCGGCGCCGGCACGCTCATCGCCGCCCGGGCGGCCCAAGGCCTGGGCGGCGCGCTGGTGTTCGCACCGACGCTCGCACTGCTGGCGGCCGCGTACGAAGGCGTCCGCCGCCAGCGCGCGATCGCCGCGTTCGCGGCGGTCGCCTCCGCCGCGGGGGCACTGGGGCCGGTGGTGGGCGGTCTGTTCGTGCAGACGCTCGGGTGGCGGTGGATCTTCCTCGTCAACGTCCCGATCGGGGTGCTCGTCGTGGCGGGCGCGCTGGCCCGTATGCCGGAGTCCGCCGCGCCGCGTGCGACGCGCAGGCGCCTGGATCCGGTGGGCGCGGTACTCGGGGTGGCCACGCTCCTGGCTCTGCACTATCCCCTGGTCACCGGACCGGAGGCGGGCTGGACGGCGCCGCAGGTGCTCGGCTGCGCCTCGCTCGGCGTCGTGCTCGCCGGCGCCCTGGTCGCCAGCCAGCGCCGTGGCGACGGGCTGATCGACATGGCGCTGCTGCGGATCCGCGCCTTCTCCGGGGCGGCCGTACTGGGATTCCTCGCCCGGATGTCCGGTCTGGGGGTACTCGCCTTCACCACGCTCTGGCTGCGGAGCGCCCATGGCCTGTCGGCACTCGAAGTCGGCCTGTACCTGCTGCCGCTGACGGGCAGCCTGCTGATGACGGGCCTGTTCGTCGTGCGGCTGCAGAAGGCCTTCGCTCCCGGACAGCTGGTCGCCGCGGGCTTCGCCCTCCAGGGGCTCGGCCTCCTCGTGCTCGCCGTCGCCGCGGGGGCGGACGCCGGGCCGGCCACGACGGCCGGCGGACTGGTGCTGCTCGGCGTCGGCGGGGCGGTCATCTTCCCGCCGCTGATGGGGGTGGCGGTGGGCGCGGTGCCCGCCGAGCGGGCCGGGATGGCGTCCGGACTGACCAACGCCTGCTACCCGCTCGGCACCGCGGCCGGCGTCGCCGTCTTCGGGGCCCTGTTCTCGGCCCGTCTGGAGTCCGGGCTGGGGAGCGGCCCGTGGTCCGGGCCGGTGGCCGGTCCCGACGGCCCCGTACCGTTGCGGGCGGCCGTGGAGACCGGGCGGTTCGAACTCCTCGAACCCGCCCTGCGGCCGCTCGCCCGGTCGGCCTTCTCCGGCGCCTTCACCGTCGTCTGCCTGGCCTCCGCCCTCGTCTGCCTGCTCGGCGTGCTCGCGGCGCGCACGCTCGGGGCCGAGTCCCGCGGCCTCGGCTCCTGCGGGCGCCGCTCGCCCTCGGCGGCTCAGACCTCCTGAGTCCGGCGCAGCAGCCACACCAGGTACGGGGCGCCTACCAGCGCGGTGACGATCCCCACGGGAATCTCGGTCGGCGCGAGCAGCCAGCGGCCGAGCGCGTCCGAGGAGACGACCAGGACGGCGCCCAGCACCGCCGCCATCGGCACCATCCGCGCCGTGCTGTTGCCGACGATGCGCCGGGCCAGGTGAGGGGCGACCAGCCCGACGAAACCCACCGCTCCCACCGCCGCGGCCGTTCCGGAAGCCAGTACGGCTCCCGCGCCCAGCACGAGCAACCGGGCCCGCCCCAGGTCCAGACCCAGCGCGCGCGGCAGTTCGTCACCGAGGGCCAGCAGGTTCACCGGCCTCGCCGCGATCACCAGCAGCACCGCGACCAGCGCCGGCAGGGCGAGCCAGCCGAGGGCGGTGACGTCACGGGCGTAGGTACTGCCGGCGAGCCAGCCGAGCGCGGCCGAGATGTTCATCTGGGCCCCGACCACCATGATGTTGACCAGGGCCATCGAGGTGGCGGCGGCCCCGAGCCCGACCAGGACCACGCGGGTCGGGTCCAGACCGGCGCGTCCCCCCTCCCCGCTCCCCCGGGCGACGAGGAGCACGAGGGCGAGCATCAGCACTCCCCCGGTTCCCGCGGCGGCGGGCAGGGCGGCCGCCGGCGCCGAGGGCACGACGAGGATGACCAGGACGGCGCCGAGGGAGGCCCCGCCGGTGACGCCGACGAGCCCGGGCTCGGCGAGGGGGTTGCGCACGACCGCCTGCACGGCCGCACCCGCCACCGCCAGGCAGGCACCCGCCAGGGCTGCCACCAGCACGCGCGGCAGCCGGTACGAGACCACCGCTTCGGTGATCTGGCCGGCCGATCCGGACAGGGCCGCGCCGAGCTCGCTCCAGCCGATCTCGACGTCGCCGACCCGCAGGGACAGCGCCATCGCGACCCCCAGCGCGACCAGTCCGCTCCCGATCGCCACGGTGCAGGCGGGGGTCCGGCGGCCGTCCGGGACCGTGACCGCGGCGCCGGTGTCGGCGTCGCCCGTGCTCACGCGGCGCGCGAGCAGCATGAAGACCGGGCCTCCGAGCAGCGCGGTCACCACCCCGACCGGGATCTCCGAGGTGTAGACGGCGGACGGCGGCACGGCCAGTTGCGCGGCCGCGTCCGCCGCCAGCAGCACCGTGGCCGCCAGCACCGCCGCCATCGGGATGAGCAGCGCGTGCCTGCGGATCCCCAGCTGCCGCACCATGACGGGCGCGATGAGTCCGGCGAAGCCGATCGGTCCGGCCAGCGACACCGCGGACGCGGACAGCAGTACGGCGACGAGGAAGGCGGCGGGACGGATCCGCTCCACCCGCACGCCCATCGCCTCGGCCGTCTCGTCGCCCAGCGCCAGCAGGTCCAGCGGGCGGGCCAGCAGCGGCGCCGTCAGCGCGCCCAGGGCGACGACCGCGCCGAGCGTCAGCGGCCGTGCGAGCCCGGACTGCATCAGGGTGCCGTTGCCCCAGAAGAACAGTCCGCGGGTCGCCTGGAGGTCGAGCATCTGCAGGAACTCGGCGGCCGCCGTCCCGGCGAGGGCGACGGTCGCCCCGGCGAGCAGGACCCGTCCCGGTGTGAGCACCCCCCTGCTGCTGAGCAGATGGACGAGGGCGACCGCGAGGAGGCCGCCGAGGAAGGCGGCGGCTCCGGCGGGCAGCGGGCCCAGGCTCACCCCGGTGAACGCCACCAGCACGACGGCGAAGTAGGCACCGGCGTTGACGCCCAGGGTGTCGGGCGCGGCCAGCGGATTGCGGGTCGCGCCCTGGACGAGGACCCCGGAGACACCGAGCGCGACGCCGACGACCAGGCCGGTCAGTGTGCGCGGCAGACGGCTGCCGACCAGGACGTCACGGGTGCGGGGCTCGCCGTGGCCCGCGAGCAGGTCCACGATGTCGCCGATGCCCACCCCGGAGGCCCCCAGGCCGAGGTGGACGACGGTGACCAGGCACAGGGCGAGTGACAGGGCGCAGCCCACGAGCACGGCGCGCGGGCTGCGGGCGGGCGCACGTGCGGGGGCGAGCGGACGGGCAGGGCCGAGTGTGCGGGCGGGGGAGGTCATCAGACCTTCAGAGCCTTGCCGGTCTCGTCGAGGATGTGCAGCGCCGACAGCGGGCCGCCGAAGAGCCAGGTCCCTGGGTCGAGCGGGAGGACCTTGTCGTTCTTCACGAACTCCAGCCCCTTCCACACCGCGTTGCCCGCGAGGTCGCCGGTGAACGGGTCGTCCTTCCGGCTGGCGACGTACAGGAAGGTCGCGTCCTGCTCGGCCCTGGTCAGGCCCTCGACGCCGACGGTGGTCATGCCCCACGCGTCGGGCTCGCCCTTCCAGCCGTTCTTCAGTCCCGCGAGGTTCAGCACCTGGGGCGCGATGGCGTCGTCGGTGAGCATCCGGATCGAGGCGGTGCCGTTGGCCGTGAAACCCTGCGCGAGGGCGTACTTGAGGCCGCCCTTGCCCGCCTTGTCCAGCCGCCCCTTGAGGTCGGCGGCCTTGGCGTCGATCTGCCGGGTGACCTCGGCCGCCTCGTCCGCCTTGCCCAGCGCCTTGGCCAGTTCGGTGAAGTTCTTCTTCATCGTGTCGAGTTGGGGCCTGGTCGTGTAGGTGAACGACACGACCGGGGCGATGTCCTGGAGCGCCTTGAGGTTCGCCTTCGAGCGGTCGTCGTCGATCACGATGAGATCGGGCTGGAGCGCCCGGATCTTCTCCAGGCTCGGCTCGTTGCGGCTGCCGACGTCGGTGACGGATTCCGCGAGGCCGGCGCCCTGCGCGGTGATCCAGGTGCCGTAGCCCTTGTTGTCGGCGTTGCCCACCGGGGTGACGCCGAGGGCGATCAGCTCCTCGGCGTACGTCCACTCCAGCGTCACCACTTTCGTCGCGGGCCCGGCCAGGGCGACCTGGCCCCGCGCCGTGTCGACGGTGATCCCGCCGATCGCCGGCTCGGCCCCGGCCGGCTTGCCGCCCGCCGCGTCACCGGCCGTACCGGAACCGCAGCCGGTGGCCGACAGCATGAGCGCCGCGGCCGTACCGCCCGTCGCGAGGGCGCGCAGGATCCTCTGCATGGTGGACTCTCCTTGTGTGCGGGTTCAGGACGACGTGGCGGCGGACCCGGCGCCGGCGTTCGCGCCGCCTCCGGCGCCGGGGCGCTGCGGGAAGCAGGCGAGGTAGCCGGTCCGCGGATCGCGGACGACGGTGACGTGCAGGCCGAAGGCGTGGTGGATGACGTCCGGGGTCAGGACGTCGTCCGGCGCCCCGGACGCGGCGACCGTCCCGTCCGCGACGACGACCACCTCGTCCGCGTAGGCCGCCGCCTGCATCAGGTCGTGCAGCACCACCCCGCAGGCGATGCCGTGTTCCCGGGCCAGTCGCCGTACCACGTCGAGCACTTCGAACTGGTGGCGCATGTCGAGGTAGGTGGTGGGCTCGTCCAGCAGCAGGACCCCCGCGCGCTGCGCCAGCACCATGGCCAGCCAGGCCCGTTGGCGCTCACCGCCCGACAACTCGTCGAGCCGCCGTTCCATCAGGGGGGCCGCGTCGGTGACGTCGAGCGCCCACGCGATGGATTCGGCGTCCTCGCCGGTGTGCCGGGCGAGCGCTCCGCGATGGGCGTACCGGCCGTGGCGC
Organism: Streptomyces sp. NPDC056224; assembly: GCF_042267665.1. Classification (NCBI taxonomy): domain Bacteria; kingdom Bacillati; phylum Actinomycetota; class Actinomycetes; order Kitasatosporales; family Streptomycetaceae; genus Streptomyces; species Streptomyces sp. NPDC056224. The sequence continues at coordinate 41,688 of NZ_JBHJTK010000039.1, read as the reverse complement.
ACGAGCTCACGTACCGTCACGCCGGCCGGGGTGTGCGAGGTCTGCGGGAGGAACGCGAGGCGCTGGGACAGCGTGCGCCGGGCGAGCCGGCGAAGGGGTTCGCCGTCGATGCGCACGTCGCCGCCGAGCGGCGGCAGGAGACCGGCGACCGTGCGCAACAGGGTCGATTTGCCACAGCCGTTGGGGCCGACCAGCACGGTGATCGCGCCGGCCCGCAGCGACAGGTCCACCTGTTTCAGGACCGGGCGCCCCGCGTGCCCGACGTCCAGATCGTCCGCCACCAGACGGACGTCACCTAAGGACACCACTTGCCTCCCGATCGCCGATCCGACCGCGTCACCATACAACTTAGGTAAGGCACACCTAAAAGGAATGGTCCCGGCCGGACGCCTTGTGATCAGGTCGAGATGTCACGCACCACCACGCGCCCCCCTGGCCGCACTCACGCCCCCTTGCGCGGGCGTCAACGATGCGTCAGGACTCGGCCAGTCGCCGTATGGGGCGTGTTACCGGGTGACCGCGGACGCGCGGATACCGGGATAACTTCGACTATGCGTCCCGGACCGCCTCCCCGCGCCCGGGGCACCAGTCGCCACTCGTGGTTCCTCAGGGAGGGCCCCCATGTGTTTATTCCTGTACGACGACGACCCCGAGCCCGAAGAACGGACCCCGGCCGGGCCCCTTTACGTGCCTGCCCGGCCGGGAGGAGCGCACCTGGTGGTGCAGTTGTTCCGCACCCCGCTGGGAACGCGCACCGCCGTCGGCTTCACGAGCCCCGACCGGCTCACCGCCGCGCTCGGCGCGGACCAGCCCTGGATCCGGCTCTCCGAGGCCGCCCTCCGGGCGATGGCCGAACCGCTCGGCGTGCGCCTGCTGACCGTCGACCCGGCCCTCACCGCTCCCCCGGTCGCCGCGGCGACCGCCATCGCGGTCGGCGCACCGGTCCCGCAGGCACCCGAGACCACGGCCCGGACGGCCTGAAGGGGATCACACATGACCATCGCCGTCCTCTCCGAGATGCCGGCCGGTGCCGGTGAACTGTCCGTCTGGCCCGCATCCACGACCCCGCTCCCGCACGGCGGCCTGGCCGTCGGCGGAGTCGCCCTCACCGAGATCGCCGACCGGTTCGACACACCGGCCTACGTACTGGACGAGGGTGAGGTGCGCGGGCGCTGCCGGACCTACCGGGCCGCCTTCCCCGACGCCGAGGTGCTGTACGCCGCCAAGGCGTTCCTGTCGCGCGCCATGGTGCGCTGGGTCCAGGAGGAAGGGCTGGGCCTGGACGTGTGCTCGGCCGGAGAGCTGGAGCTCGCCGTCACCGCCGGTTTCCCGCCCGAGCGCATCGTGCTGCACGGCAACGCCAAATCGCCCCGCGACCTGGAGGCGGCGCTCCGCCTCGGCGTGGGGCGGATCGTCATCGACAGTCCGTCCGAGATCGCCAGGATCGCGGCCGCCGTAGGCCTGGGCGGGCACCAGAAGGTCATGGTGCGGGTGGTACCGGGAGTCTCGGCCGGTGGCCACGACAAGATCCGCACCGGTACGGACGACCAGAAGTTCGGCCTTTCCCTCACCGACGGGGGCGCGCAGCACGCCGTCAAGCGGATCCTCGGCCAGCCGCAGCTCGAACTGACCGGCCTGCACTGTCACATCGGCTCGCAGATCACCGACGTCAAGCCCTACCAGGTGGCCCTGCGCCGGATGGTGGGGCTGATGGCGCGCATCCGCGACACGCACGGGATCTGCCTGCCCGAGCTGGACATGGGCGGCGGCCACGGCGTGGCCTACCGGGCGGGCGAGCCCGTCCTCGACGTCACCGCGCTCGCCGGAAGGCTGCGTACCGAGCTCGTCAGGGGCTGCGCCGCCGCAGGACTGGCCGTCCCCCGGCTCCTCATCGAGCCCGGGCGGGCCGTGGCCGGTCCGGCCGGAGTCGCGCTGTACCGGGTGCTCGCCGTCAAGCACACCGGCGAGAGGGTCTTCGTCGCCGTCGACGGCGGGATGAGCGACAACCCCCGGCCCGCCCTGTACGGGGTGCGCTACGCGCCCCGCCTGATCGGCCGCGGCTCGACGGCCACGCCGTGCACGGCCACCGTCGTCGGCCGGCACTGCGAGGCCGGCGACATCCTCGCCGCCGACGTGGAACTGCCCGGCGACATCCACCCGGGCGATCTGCTCGCCGTACCGGTGGCGGGCGCCTACCAGCTGTCGATGGCGTCCGGCTACAACCTCGTGGGCCGCCCCGCGGTCATCGCGGTCCACGAGGGCACGGCCCGGCTCATCGTCCGGCGCGAGACGCTGGAGGACTTGCGCAGCCGGGACGTCGGCGACTGAGACGCGGTCCGCGGCGGGCTCCCCGAGCCCGCCGCGGCCGTGCGGACACGCGGACACGCGGACACACGGACACACGAGCGGGGACCGGTCGCGATCCGGTTCGGCCCCGCCGATCGGTTCGGCCCCGCCGATCCCTCGCTCCGGTCCTCAGCGGCCGAGGAACTCCTCCACGAGCGCGGCGAGCGCCTCGGGGCTCTCCTCCGGCGCGTAGTGGCCCGCGTCCGGGAGCACTTCGAGCTCGGCTTTGGGGTACCACCGCAGCCAGGTGGCCCGCATGGCCTCGGCTCCCAGCGCCGGGTCGTTCGCACCGGCGACGAGGAGGACGGGGACGGGGTTTCCCTTCACGTGTTCGTGGAAGTCGTCACGGGCCCAGGAGTCCAGGTACGCGCGGAAGGCCGTCGCCGAGGAGTTGCCCACCGAGCGGCCCACCATCGCGTCCAGCCAGGCGTCGTCGCGCATTCCGCCGGTGGTGTTGTCGATGATCGCCCTGCGGTTGCCGGGGTTCTTCGCCGCTCCGGCGAACAGCTCCCACGTCTCCCCTTCGAGCGGGAAGCCGGACGCGGGCACGGGCGAGACGGCGATGATCGAGCGGACGCGCGCCGGCGCGTCCAGCAGCATCAGCTGGGCCGCCTTGGCGCCCATGGAGTGGCCGATGACGGAGAAGGTCTCCCAGCCCAGGTGGTCGGCCACGGCGAGGGCGTCCCCGGCGACCTCCTCCATGGTGAAGGCGCCCTCGGTGTCGATGGCCTCTCCGTAGCCCCGGCAGTCCAGGAAGGCGTACCCGAACGCGTCGTCGTCCAGGTACGCGCGCACGGGGTCGAAGCTCGACCGGTCACCGAACCAGTTGTGGAGCACGAGCGCGCGCCGGGAGCCGCTGCCCTGCACCTCGTGCGGAAGTACCTGTCCAGTCACAACGTCCCCTGCTCGTGAGGTGGTCGCCCGGTCGGGATGCCGGAGGTCACAGGCGATCGAGTCTGGCGATGTCCGCCGGGCCCGGTCAACCGCACCACGCGAACTACCCGGCGCCGCACCGCACGTCGGACCCGTCTGCCGGATATGTTTTCCATAATTTCGCGGATTTGTTGCAGAACCGATACAACTCAACCCATGTCGCGAGTGAATTGCGGGCGGCATCGGAGAAAACTTGTCGGCCGTCACCCGCCAGGAACTGCGTCACCGAAAGCAGGACTTCGACGTATTCGACCGACCGTCATCTGCACCCGAACGCGGAGGTATCTCGATGTCCGTCTCAAGGACCGGCTCCCGTAAGGCCCGACAGGTTCAGAACCCTGCTCGCCGCGCCACAAGGTTCCCCCTCCCCCGCGCTTTCCTGCTCCTCTTCCTCCTGACCATGGCCACGTCGGCCGGCCCCGCCTCGCCCGCCGACGCGGCCGCTCCGTACGGGGTCAGGGCATTGGCCGTGGCCGCTTCCAAAGAGGGTGCCCCGTATGCCCGCGGCGCCACCGGGCCCAAACGGTTCGACTGTTCGGGCCTGACGCTCTATTCATTCAGGAAAGCCGGCAGACGACTTCCGCGCACCGCGGACCAGCAGTACGAGCACACCTCGCACATTTCCCGGCGAAACCGCACGCCCGGCGATCTGGTGTTCTTCCCCAGGGGCTCGACCATGGAACACGTTGGCATTTACGCCGGTAACGACAAGATCTGGCACGCCCCCCGCCCGGGCACCCGCGTACGGCTCGAAAGGATCTGGAGCGGGAACGTCCGCTACGCCCGGGCCTCTTGATCCCGCAGGGAGGAGTGGCCGCGGTCAAGGCCGCGGCCCGATACGACTTCGTCCCGCCCCGGCTGCGAGCGCCGGGACGGGACGAGTGGGGATCAGGAACCTCAGGTGTTGACGCAGACGTTGCCGGCGGCCGGGTTCAGCGCACCGATCACGTTCACGCTGTTACCGCAGACGTTGATCGGGATGTGAATCGGGATCTGGATCAGGTTGCCCGACAGGACACCGGGCGAGCCCGCCGCGATCCCGTGAGCCTCGGCGTCCGCCGAGGCCGAGGACGCACCGCCGAGGACCGCCAGACCGACCGCCAGGGCAAGGCCCGCACTCTTCCACACACGCATCACGTGTACATCTCCTCGCAACTGTCAGCGACACCGCGGTGCCGCACAGCCCCGGCTGGGGCCGACACAGTCTCTTCGGCAGCCGAGTGCCCCACCGACTGGCTCCGACCGCCCGGTTCCCTCGAAGGAGTGCCCTTCCCGCCTCTGATCGGCCGTACCGAACCCCTCCACCGCCCGGGTCCGCCGCGGCCGCCCCGACTGACCGCCCGTGGTTCGCCCGTGGTTCGCCCGCACTTCGGCCCGCGCTTCGGCCGCGCTCGTGTCCCGTATCGCCGGACAGGGCCGCCCCGCCCCCTTGGCCTGATGGCCGAGCCCAACTCCCCTCATTTCAGGGAGTATCCGGCGCGAGGGGCCAGGCCAGACATGAGCTCCATCCCCGACCGGTACACGCGCCCGAGCAGCACGGCGCCCGGATCAACCTCCGGGTCCGCGCGGGCGGCCTGGGCGGACCGCTGACACGTCTGCCCGGAGACCCGCGCGGCCGAGGAAGACGTACGCCGGTTCGACCGCGGGATGCTCCCCGATTCCGTACGCACGGAGTTCGAGGCCCTGCGCGACGCCCCGCCGCTGCCGCCGCCCAGGAAGGGTGGGCACGCGATGTACCGGCCCGCCGCCTTCAAGCCCTACCCGTACGGCGCCGAGTACCTGCTCGGACGCCCCGTGGAGGGCGACTGGCTCGGCCCCGGCCTGCCCCCGCCCTCGGAAGGGGGGACGACATGACCGGTCAGGGTGGGGCGGACGCCGGACGGGAGCTGGGGGGGGCGCCCGGCGGGGGCGACGCGTTCCGTCGGCCGGCGCGCGCCGGTCCAGGCCGGCACCTCGCCGGTTTCCGGCTGCGGCTGCGCCGGCCCCCTGCGCGCTGCCGTGGCGGAAGTCCCGGAGCGGCGCGCGGAGTCGGGCGGTGCCCGGGCGGAGGCCGTCGGCGTGTACCGGCGCCTCTCGGACGCGGACCGGCGGCAGGCCGGGGCGCCGATCGGCCGGAAGGCGCTGAACGGTCCGGCCGGTTCCGGTCCGCCGCCGCCCGTTGGCCCAGTCGGGGCCGGTTTCGGCGCGGCTGCGCCGACGTCCGAAACGGCCCGGCGGCGGCGGGCCACGCTCTGACCGACGCGAACCACGGCTCGGTGGAGGTCTGTGCATGCCCGGTGCTCTCCGTGGCGGGCCGGCCGCCTACCTCGTCGCGGCGGTCGCGGGCTGCCTCGTCGGGCTGGTCGGGGCCGGTTTCCGCTGGTGCCTCGTACGGGCCCAGGAGCTGCACGCCTCACTGCTGAGCGCCTCGGAGCGCCTGGGCGGGCCCGGCTGGCTGATCCCGGTCCTGACCACGGCGGCGGGGGCCGCCGTCGCGTGCGCGGTGGCGCTGCGGGTGCCGCTGGCCGCCGGCAGCGGCATCCAGGACGTCGAGGCCGTGTGGCGCGGCGAGCGGGAGCCCCGGCCCCTGTGGCTCCTGCCGGCCAAGTTCGTGGGCGGCGTGATCGCCATGGGTTCGGGCCTGGTGCTCGGCCGGGAGGGCCCGACGGTGCACATGGGCGCGGCGATCGGGGCGGAGGCGGGGCGGCGCACGCGGATGAGCCCGGGGGACGTCACACTGCTGCACACCTCACTCGCCGGTGCCGGGCTCGCGGTGGCCTTCACCGCGCCCCTCAGCGGGGTGGTGTTCGTGTGCGAGGAAGTGACCAAGGCGGTCAGCACGCGCGTGGTCCTGCTCACGCTCGTCGGGACCGCCACGGCCGTCGGATGCTCCGAGCTCATCGTGGGCGACCGGCCCGTCTTCCGGGTCCCGGGCACCGTGGCCGGCCCGCCGTTCGCGCTGCTGCCCGCCGTCCTCCTGTTCGGCGCGGCCACGGGCGTCCTGGGCGTGGCGTACAACCGGCTCGTCGTCGGCTGCCTGGAGCTCACCGATCGCGTCACCCGGGTGGGGCCGGTGGCCCGGGCGGCCCTGATCGGGGCCGTCGTGGGGCTCCTGCTCGGCATCGACCCGCTGCTGGCCGGCGGCGGGGACGAACTGAGCGTACGCCTGCTGGGCGGCGACATGCCCGTGGGCGCCGTACTGGCGGGGTACCTCGCCGTACGGTTCCTGGCGGGCCCGCTCAGCTACTCGGCCGGCACCCCGGGCGGGCTGTTCGCTCCCCTGCTGGCGCTGGGCGCCCTGTGGGGGGCTCTCGTACACGGCCTCGCGCTGCCCGTCCTCCCGGGCGACGGCTCCGGGGCCGTGCCGTTCGCGATCGTGGGCATGGCCGCGTTGTTCTCCGCGGTGGTCCGCGCGCCCGTGACGGGCATCACGCTCGTCGTCGAGATGACGGGGACCACCTCGCTGCTCGTTCCGCTGCTCGCCGCGTGCTTCGCCGCGACGCTGACCGCCGACCGGATGGGGAGCATGCCCATCTACGACAGCCTGCGCCTGCGCATGGCGAAATCGGTCTGAGGCGCACGGCGTCCACCGTTCCCCAAGCCCCATGTGGCCCGCGGGTCCTGCGTGACTCCGGTCACTTCAAGTGACGGTAGGGACATGACTTCCGGGACGGGGGGCAAGCGCGGTGATTGCCAGCTCGCCGCGGGTTCACCGCGGTGTCGAAACCGGAGGTACAGCGCGTCGTGTCGGAGCAAAAGACCATCTACACAGCCGGGACTTGGCGGTCCGCGGCATCGGGAGCCACCAGGGAAATCCTGGATCCCGTGGACGCCACCGTCCTCGCCGTGGTCGCGGAGGGCGCCACCGCCGACACCAACACGGCGGTCGGCGCCGCACGGGCCGCGTTCGACGGCGGGCCCTGGCCGGGCACCCCGGTCGCCGATCGTGCGGCACTGCTGCGCCGTACGGCCGACCTGCTCCAGCGCGACCGTGAGCGCATCGGCCTCCTGGAGAGCCGGGACGCGGGCAAGACCCTCGAAGAGGGCCGCGTGGACGTGGACTGCGTCGGCGACGCCTTCCGCTACTTCGCCGACCTCGTCACGCAGCAGAGCGCGGGCCGGGTCGTGGACGCCGGATCCCCCGACATCCGCAGCGTCGTGGTGCACGAGCCGGTCGGGGTGTGCGCCCTGATCACCCCGTGGAACTACCCCTTGCTCCAGGCCAGCTGGAAGATCGCCCCGGCCCTGGCGGCGGGCAACACCTTCGTGATCAAGCCGAGCGAGCTCACCCCGCTGACCACGGTGGCCCTCATCGAGCTGCTGGCCGAGGCGGGCCTGCCGGCCGGGGTCGCCAATCTGGTCACCGGGGCCGGCGATCCGGTCGGCGCCCGCCTCGCCGCCCATCCCGACGTCGACCTGGTCTCCTTCACCGGCGGACTGGCCAGCGGCACGAAGGTCATGCGCGCGGCCGCCGATACGGTCAAGAAGGTCGCCCTCGAACTCGGCGGCAAGAACCCCAATGTCGTCTTCGCCGACGCCTGCGCCACCGAGGACGGCTTCGACACCGCCGTCGACCAGGCCCTCAACGCGGCCTTCATGCACAGCGGCCAGGTGTGCTCGGCCGGCTCGCGCCTGATCCTCGAGGAGTCCCTGCGCGAGCGCTTCGTCGCCGAACTCGCCCGCCGCGCCGAGAAGATCCGCATCGGCCGCGGCACCGACCCGGGCATCGAATGCGGCCCCCTGGTCTCCGCCGCCCAGCTGGCGCGGACCGAGTCGTACGTCGCCTCCGCGCTCGCCGAGGGCGCCGTACTGCGCGCCGGGGGCGAACGGCCCGCAGGCCCGGGCTACTTCTACCGGCCCACCGTCCTCGACCGCTGCCACCGCGGCATGCGCGTCGTGCGCGAGGAGGTCTTCGGTCCGGTCCTGACCGTGGAGACCTTCCGCACGGAGGAACAGGCCGTCGCGCTCGCCAACGACACCGAATACGGCCTCGCGGGCGCCGTCTGGTCGTCGGACCGGGACCGCGCCCGCCGGGTGGCCGGCCGGCTGCGCCACGGCACCGTCTGGATCAACGACTTCCACCCCTACCTGCCGCAGGCCGAGTGGGGTGGCTTCGGGAAGTCCGGCATCGGCCGCGAGCTCGGCCCGTCGGGCCTGGCCGAGTACCAGGAGACCAAGCACGTGTACGAGAACCTCGCTCCGCGCCCCGTGCGCTGGTTCGCGGGCTGACGGGGGGGGCAGGAGAGACATGACCACGACCACCACGCACCACGACGAGCGCGAACACGAGCACGAGCACGACCGGAATCAGAACCACGGCCACGGCCTGGAATTCGACTACGTCATCGTCGGCGGCGGCACCGCCGGCTCGGTGATCGCCTCCCGCCTGACCGAGGACCCCGACGTCACCGTCGCCGTCATCGAGGGCGGACCGAGCGACGTCGACCGCCCCGACGTGCTCACCCTGCGCCGCTGGATGGGCCTGCTCGGCGGTGAGCTCGACTACGACTACCCCACCACCGAGCAGCCTCGCGGCAACTCGCACATCCGCCACAGCCGGGCCCGCGTCCTGGGCGGCTGCTCCTCGCACAACACCCTGATCTCCTTCAAGCCGCTCCCCTCCGACTGGGACGAATGGTCGCAGGCGGGCGCCGAGGGCTGGCACGCGGCCGCCATGGACCCGTACTTCGAGCGGCTCCTCAACAACATCGTTCCGGTCGGCGAGGCGGACCGCAACGCCATCGCCCGCGACTTCGTGGACGCGGCCCGGGGCGCGCTGGGGGTGCCCCTCGTCGAGGGCTTCAACCGCAAGCCCTTCCACGAGGGCGTCGGGTTCTTCGACCTCGCCTACCACCCCGAGGACAACAAGCGCTCGTCGGCCTCGGTCGCCTACCTCCACCCGGTGATGGACGAACGGCCCAACCTGCGGATCCTGCTGGAGACCTGGGCGTACCGCCTGGAGCTGGAGGGCACCCGGGCGCGCGGGGTCCGCGTCCGCGCCGCGGACGGCACGCGGTCGCTGGTCCGCGCCCGTCGCGAGGTGCTGGTGTGCGCGGGCGCCGTGGACACCCCGCGCCTGCTGCTGCACTCCGGCATCGGTCCCGCCGCGGACCTGGAGGCGCTCGGCATCCCCGTCGTCCACGACCTGCCGGGGGTCGGCGAAAATCTGCTCGACCACCCGGAGTCCGTGATCGTCTGGGAGACGGACGGTCCGATCCCCGAGAACTCGGCGATGGACAGCGACGCGGGACTGTTCGTCCGGCGCGACCCGGACTCCCCCGGGCCCGACCTGATGTTCCACTTCTACCAGATCCCGTTCACCGACAACCCGGAGCGCCTCGGCTACGAACGCCCCGCGCACGGCGTCTCGTTGACCCCCAACATCCCCAAGCCGCGCAGCCGCGGACGTCTCTACCTCACGAGCGCCGATCCCGAGGTCAAGCCCGCCCTCGACTTCCGCTACTTCACGGACGAGGACGACTACGACGCCAGGACGCTGGTGGACGGCATCAGACTGGCCCGCGAGATCGCCGCGACCGAGCCGCTGGCCGGATGGCTGGGGCGCGAGGTGTGCCCGGGCCCGGAGATCACGGACGACGAGGCGCTGAGCGCGTACGCCCGCTCGGTGGCGCACACCGTCTACCACCCGGCGGGCACCTGCAAGATGGGCGCCGCCGACGACGAACGGGCAGTAGTGGGACCTGACTTGAAGGTACGCGGCCTCGACGGCATCCGCATCGCGGACGCCTCCGTCTTCCCGACGATGCCCGCCGTGAACCCGATGATCGGCGTGCTGATGGTCGGCGAGAAGGCCGCCGAGCTGCTGGGCGGTGAGGTCCGGTGACCGCGGTTCATACCGGCTCCGCCGTTCCCGGTGCGGGCGGCGGCCCCGACGCCGGCGTGCCTCCCGTGTTCTCCGTCCAGGGCCTGTGGAAGGTCTTCGGTCCGTCGCGCAAGGCCGCCCGCGTGCCGGGCTCCGACCACGCCGCGCTGCCGGCCGCCGAACTGCGGGAGCGGACGGGGTGCACCGCCGCCGTCCGCGACGTCTCGTTCGACGTCCGCAAGGGGGAGGTCTTCGTCGTCATGGGCCTGTCCGGCTCGGGCAAGTCCACCCTGGTGCGTTGCCTGACCCGGCTGATCGAACCCACCGCCGGGTCCCTCGCCATCGACGGTGAGGACGTCCTCGCCATGGACGCGGCCCGGCTGCGCGAGCTGCGCCGCCACCGTGCCGCCATGGTCTTCCAGCACTTCGGACTGCTGCCGCACCGCACCGTGCTGGACAACGTCGCCTACGGTCTGGAGATCCAGGGCATGAGCCGGCCCGACCGGCGCGCCAAGGCCGCCGAGATGATCACCAAGGTCGGTCTCGAAGGCCTTGGGGACCGCCGTCCCGGCCAGCTGTCCGGCGGTCAGCAGCAGCGGGTCGGTCTCGCGCGCGCCCTGGCCGCCGATCCGGAAGTGCTCCTGTTCGACGAGCCGTTCAGCGCGCTCGATCCGCTGATCCGCCGCGAGATGCAGGACGAGGTGGCCCGGCTCCATCACGAGGAGGGCCGCACGATGGTCTTCATCACCCACGACCTGTCCGAGGCGCTGCGCCTCGGTGACCGGATCGCGCTGATGCGCGACGGCCGGATCGTGCAGCTCGGCACCCCCGAGGAGATCGTGGGCTCGCCCGCCGACGACTACGTACGGGACTTCGTCCGCGATGTGCCGCGCGAGCAGGTGCTCACGGTACGCAGCGCGATGCGCCCCGCGACGGCCGCCGAGGCCGGCCAGGGCCCCGCGCTCACCCCCGCCACCACCGTGGTGGAAGCCATCGAGGCGGTCGCCCGCAGCGGCGGTCCGGCGCGGATCGTCGACGACGGCCGGTGCCTCGGCGTCGTCGACGACGCGGGGCTGCTCGCCGTGGTGGCCGGTCTGCCGGCCGCGCCCGATCGGGGGGTGGCGGCATGACGCGCCGTACCCGCCGCGCGGTGCCCGCCCCCGTCCCCGGGAGGTGGCGCGGATGACCGCGACGACCACACCCGTGCGGAAGCCGGGAGAGCAGGACCGGTCCGGACGGTCCGAAGGATCCGGCCGCGGCCCTGCCCGGCCGGGCGCGGCCAGACGGCCCGATCGCCCCGGGTCCGCGGCCGCCGGCGCACCCGGCGGCCGCCTGAAGGCCCTGCTGTCGCACCACCGGATCGGCCGCGGGCTCCTGCCCCTCGCCGTCCTCGCCGTGGTGCTGCTCCCGCTCGCGATGGCGTTCCCGGGCGCCGGCGGCTGGCCGGCCGCCCTCTCCGTCGACGTCTCCGGGCCGCTCGGCCGGGCCGGGGACTGGATCATCGACAACCGCGACGGCCATCCGCTCTTCCTCTACTTCTTCGGGCACGTGAGCAACGCCGTGGTGGTGTCCGTCCGCGCGGTGTACGTCGTCCTGCTCGCCGCGGGCTGGACCGGCGTCACCGCCCTGGCGGGCCTCGTCGCCCTGCGCCTGGCCGGCGTGCGGCTCGCCGTCACGTGCGTGGCGGCCTTCGCCGCCTGCGGACTGCTCGGCATGTGGGTGCCGACGATGCAGACCCTGGCCCTGATGGTCGTGGCCGTCGCCGCCTCCGTCGCGGTCGGTGCGCTGCTGGGCCTCGCCGCCGGGTTGTCGCGGCGCGCGGACCGGGCGCTGCGCCCGGTCCTCGACACCATGCAGGTACTCCCCGCCTTCGCGTACCTGCTGCCGATGGTGCTGGTCTTCGGCATCGGCGTACCGGCCGCCGTGCTCGCCACGGTGGTGTACGCGGCCCCGCCGATGGCCCGGCTCACCGCGCTGGGCCTGCGCGAGGCCGACGCCGGGGTGCTGGAGGCCGCGTCCTCGCTCGGCGCGACCCGGTGCCAGCGCCTGCTCACCGCGCGGCTGCCGCTGGCCGTCCGGCAGCTGCTGCTCGGTGTCAACCAGTCGGTCATGATGGCGCTGTCGATGGCCGTCATCGCCTCCGTGATCGGTGCGGGCGGTCTCGGGGACCGGGTCTACCAGGCCCTCGCCTCGGTCGACGTGGGTGCGGCGCTCGCCGCCGGCGTCCCCATCGTGCTGCTCGCCGTGGTGCTGGACCGCACCACCGAAGCGGCGGGTACCCGGCTGAGCGTCCCGCCGGTGCCGCCCGCGGAACAGCCGCTGCTGAGAAGGGTGTTCTCGGGCTGGTACGGACGGCTGCTCACCGTCCTCGCGGGCGTCGCCGCGGCGGTCGCGGGCCGGATGGCGGACACCTCGCTGTGGCCCGGGTCCTGGACCGTGCCGATCGCGGAGCCCGTGAACCGGGCGGTGGCCTGGATGACCGCTCACCTCTACTCCGGGGTTCCCGTGGTCGGCGGTACCGCCGACTGGGCGGCGCGCTTCACCGGCTGGATCCTCGATCCGCTGCGCGCCGGGCTGCAGGCCGCGCCCTGGTGGCTGCTGCTGTTCCTGGTCGCCGCGCTGGGCCTGATCGTCGGCACTCGGCGCACGGCGCTGACCGCCGTGCTCGCCCTGGCCGCCATCGGGGTCCTGGGTGTGTGGGAGCCGTCCCTCGACACGCTCTCCCAGGTGCTGGCCGCGGTCGCCGTCACCCTCGTCCTCGGATTCGCGATCGGTATCGGCGCCGCCCGCAGCGCCCGCGCCCAGCGGCTGCTGCGCCCGGTGCTCGACGTGTGCCAGACCATGCCCCAGTTCGTCTACCTGATCCCCGTGGTCGCCCTGTTCGGCGTGGGCCGCGCTCCGGCGGCGGCCGCCGCCGTCGTGTACGCGCTGCCCGCCGTCGTCCGCATCACCACCGAGGGCCTGGGCGGGGTGAACCCGGCGGCCATGGAGTCGGCCCGTTCGCTGGGCGCCACCGCCTCGCAGCAACTGCGCCAGGTCCAGCTGCCGCTGGCCCGGCCCGCGCTGCTGCTGGCCGTGAACCAGGCGGTGGTGCTGGTCCTCGCCGTCGTCATCATCGGCGGCCTGGTCGGCGGCGGCGCGCTCGGTTACGACGTCGTACTCGGCCTCGCCCAGGGCGATCTGGCCACCGGCCTGGTCGCCGGCGCCGCGATCGTCTGCCTCGGCCTGATGCTCGACCGCGTCACCCAGCCCGCGAAGGAGGCCTGACCATGCCGATCCGACACCACACGCCCGGCCGCCCGGGCCGACGGGCCCGACGGGTCCGCGCCGTGCTCCCCGCCGCGGTCGCCACCGGCACGGCCCTCGCCGTGCTCACCGGCTGCGGCGCGGCCGACATGACCCGCCAGACCTCCCCGTACGCCGCAGCGCAGGGCGCGAAGACCGTCACCCTGTCCGTCCAGTCCTGGGTCGGCGCCCAGGCGAACACCGCCGTCGCCGCCTACCTCCTCGAACACGAGCTGGGCTACCGCGTCGACACCGTCCAGGTGGACGAGGTCCCCGCGTGGGACGCACTCAGCCAGGGCCGGGTCGACGCGATCCTGGAGGACTGGGGCCACCCGGAGCAGGAGAAGCGGTACGTCGAGGACAAGAAGACCATCACCCGGGGTGGCGAGCTGGGGGTGACCGGGCACATCGGCTGGTTCGTCCCCACGTACTTCGCCGAGGCGCATCCGGACGTCACCGACTGGAAGAACCTCGACAAGTACGCCGACCAGCTGCGCACCGCCGAGAGCCGCGGAAAGGGCCAGCTGCTGGACGGCTCCCCGTCGTACGTCACGAACGACAAGGCGCTGGTGAAGAACCTGGACCTGGACCTCGAGGTCGTCTTCGCCGGTTCCGAGGCCGCGCAGATCACCCAGATCCGGCAGTTCGCGAAGGAGCACAAGCCCTTCCTCACCTACTGGTACAAGCCGCAGTGGCTGTTCGAACGGGTCCCGATGACGGAGGTGAAGCTGCCCGAGTACCAGGAGGGCTGCGACGCCGACCCGCGGAAGGTGGCCTGCGCCTATCCCCACACGCCGCTGCAGAAGTACCTGAACACGCGCTTCGCGGAGTCGGGCGGGCAGGCTGCCGCGTTCCTGAAGAAGTTCCGCTGGAGCGTCGAGGAGCAGAACGAGGTGGCCTTGATGATCGCCGAGGAGAAGCTGCCGCCGGAGCAGGCGGCCGAGAAGTGGGTGGAGCGCAACGAGCAGGTGTGGAAGCCGTGGGTGCGCTGACGCGCTCGCCCCGCTGACACGCGCCGGGGCCGCCGCATCCCCCCTCGGGTGCGGCGGCCCCGGTGTTCCTATGGGGCGGGTCCGCTTACTTCTCGGACACCTTCAGCAGCTTGTTCGGCGTTCCGCTGCTCGGGTTGGTGATCTTCCCCGCGGTCGCCCCGCCGGTCAGGGCCTGCGCGACCTGCGCGGGCGACGCGTCCTTGTGTCCGGCCAGGTAGAGGGCCGCCGCCCCGACCACGTGCGGGGTCGCCATCGAGGTGCCGGAGATGGTCTTCGTGCCGGTGTCACTGTCGTTCCAGGCGGAGGTGATGTCCGATCCCGGCGCGTAGAGGTCCACGACGGAACCGAAGTTGGAGAACGAGGACTGGGCGTCGTCGGCCGTGCTGGAAGCCACCGTGACGGCCTCCGGGACCCGCGAGGGAGAGCCCTGTCCGGCGTCGGAGGACTCGTTGCCCGCCGCGACGGCGAACGTGACGCCGGAGGCTATCGACCGGCGCACCGCCTCGTCGAGCGCCTCGTCGGCGCCGCCGCCGAGGCTCATGTTGGCCACCGAGGGCCCGCTGTGATGCTGCGTCACCCAGTCGATGCCCGCCACGACCTGCTCGGTGGTGCCCGACCCGTTGTCGTCGAGCACCCGGACGGCGACGACCTTGGCCTTCTTGGCCACCCCGTGGGAGGTGCCCGCGATGGTCCCGGCGACGTGCGTGCCGTGCCCGTTGCCGTCGTCGGCGCTCTGGTCGTTGTCCACGGCGTCGAAGCCGTGCTGGGCGCGCCCGCCGAAGTCCTTGTGGGTGATCCGCACGCCGGTGTCGATGACGTACGCGGTGACCCCCTCGCCGCCCGCGTCGGGGTACGTGTACTTCTTGTCCCCCGCCGTCTCCTTCTGGTCGATGCGGTCGAGGCCCCAGGACGGGGGGTTGTCCTGGGTGCTGTTGATGGAGAACTTCTTGTTCTGGACGACCTTGCCCACGGCCGGATCGGCCGCGAGCCGCTTGGCGCCGGTCTCCGAAAGTCCGGACGCGGAGAAGCCGTTGACCGCGGACGTGTAGGTCCGCTTCAGCTCGCCGCCGTACTTCTTGGCGAGAGCCTGCTTGTCGGCGTTCTTGTCGAGGATGACGATGTAGCTGCCGCTCAGCGCTCCGGGTGCGCCGAGCCCGTACACCGTTCCCTCGGCGGGTGCGCTTGCGCCGGCGAAGGGGGACAGCATCATGCAGACACCGGTTGCAGTGGCGACTCCCGTGGCCACTGCAAGAATCCGGAAGCCGTGCGAACGGGTGCGTGCGTGCAGTCGAGTTGACATGAAGAGAGTGCTCCTCGTGTTGACGTGTGGGGCGTCAATGCGTGTTGCGCGACCCCTCCGGACCCGGAAGATCTCCGGGGGCCGCCTCGAAACCCTGACCGATTACCGGAGTTGATTCAAGGCCGCCCCGGCCGTCAGCGTTGTTCAACAAGCTTTCTTAAAGAGACCTCCCCCCGAGCCCCTCACAATGACCACACTCTTCGAACTACCCACACATAGAAGACACTTGTCGATGCATTAGCGAATGCGCCCGCCTAGCAAGTCATGTCCATGACATCTCGGCACCAAAAAGCAAACCGCCGACCGCCGCTCCGGGCGGCAGTCGGCGGTCGGCTGTGCGGATCAGACCAGCGGGACCGGGTAGGTCGGGTACTCCACCCCGGAGACGTGCTGGACGACGCGGATCACCTGGCACGAGTAGCCGAACTCGTTGTCGTACCACAGGTAGAGGATCGCGTTGTCGCCGTCGACCTTGGTGGCGCCCGCGTCGACGATCGAGGCGTGGCGCGAGCCGACGAAGTCCATGGAGACGGCGTCGGGAGCGGTGGTGAAGTCGATCTGGCGCTTCAGCGGCGAGTGCAGCGAAACGTCGCGGAGGTAGTCGAGGACCTCCGCGCGCGTGGTCTCGCGGCCCAGGCGCAGGCTGAGGATGGCGATCGAGACGTCCGGGACGGGGACGCGGATCGAGCTGCCGGTGATGGGCGCCTTGAGGTCGGGCAGCGCCTTGGCGACCGCGGAGGCGGCACCGGTCTCGGTGATGACCATGTTCAGCGGCGCGGAGCGGCCGCGACGGTCCGCCTTGTGGTAGTTGTCCAGGAGGTTCTGGTCATTGGTGAACGAGTGGACGGTCTCGACGTGGCCGCGCAGGACGCCGTACTCGTCGTCCATGGCCTTCAGCGGCGGGACGATCGCGTTGGTCGTGCAGGAGGCGCAGGACAGGATCTGCTCGTCCGGCTTGATCGTGTCGTGGTTGACGCCGTGCACGATGTTCGGGACGTCGCCCTTGCCCGGAGCGGTCAGGACGACCTTGTCGACACCCGGACGCAGGTGCTTCGACAGGCCCTCGCGGTCCCGCCACTTGCCCGTGTTGTCGATGAGGATGGCGTCCTTGATGCCGTACGCCGTGTAGTCGACCTCGGACGGGTCGTTGGCGTAGATCACCTTGATCGCGTTGCCGTTGGCGATGATCGTGCTCGTCGCCTCGTCCACGGTGATGGTGCCCTGGAACTGGCCGTGGATGGAGTCGCGCCGCAGCAGCGAGGCGCGCTTGACCAGGTCCTGGTCACCGCCGCCGCGCACGACGATGGCGCGCAGGCGCAGGCCGTTGCCCGAGCCGGCCTTCTCGATGAGGAGGCGGGCGACGAGGCGGCCGATGCGGCCGAAGCCGTAGAGGACCACGTCGCGGCCCTCGCGGCGCTCGATCTTGTTGTCGCCGGTGGCGCCGGCGACGGCGGAGGCGGTGAACTCCTGCACCGACAGGCCGCGGTCGTCGCTCTTGTACGTCGCGGCGAGCATGCCGATGTCGATCTGGGAAGGGCCGAGATCGAGGGTGGTGAGCGCCTGCAGGAACGGCAGGGTCTCGGTGACCGAGAGCTCCTCGCCTGCTATCTGGCGGGCGAAGCGGTGGGTCTTGAGGATGCTGACCACCGACTTGTTCACCAAGGAGCGGCTGTGCAGCAGGACCGTGACGTCCCGCTCACGGTGCAGCTTCCCGATGATCGGGATCATCGACTCCGCGATCTCCTCGCGGTTCTTCCAATTGGTGAACGAGTCGTCTTTGACAGTCACAGGTTTATCTTTCGAGCTAGGCGGCGCTCATATGCTACCTCGCCGCCTTTTTGATCTCTCACGGGGTGCCGTCCGCCCGCCCCCACTGCCCACGTCCGCCACGAAATCCCTGATCAGCGCGCCCTTCGCCGATGGCTCCAGCCGGGTCCCGGATGGAGCTGATCGAGGTACGCCCCCGGTAGCGCGCGGGGCCGCAGGCTGCTCCGTCGGGCAGGCTGGTACCGGAGGTGATTTCCGTGACCCACCATGATCCGTTCCGGCGGCTGCCGCAGGGCGCTCCGGAGGACCTGGGGCCGGCGGTTCTGGACGCCCTGTTCACCCAGTCACCGGTGGGCCTGCACGTTCTGGACGCGGACCTGAGGGTGGTGCGGATCAACACCGCCACCCGGGCCATGCACGAGGTGCCTGCCGAGCGGATCATCGGCCGGCACTTCATCGACGCGTTCGCGGACCTCTCCTCCCCGGAGATCGCCGATCCCTCCTCACCCCGGTTCGCGCGCGACTCCTCGCCCGAGGAGGTGGAGGCGATGGTCCGCGGTGTGCTGGACAGCGGGGTGGCCGTGCGCGAGCGGCTGGTGCGCTCGCGGCTCGAGGCCGATCAGGGCCGGGAGAGGACGTACTCGGTGTCGGTGTTCCGCCTGCAGAGCCCGCAGGGTGCGGTCCTGGGGGCCGTCGTCGCGGTGGTCGACGTCACGGACCGGGAAGAGGAGCTGGCCCGGATGCGCGTGCGGGACAGTGTCCGTGAGCAGGTGGGAAGGACCCTCGATGTGATCGCCACCTGCGAGGAGCTGGTGGACACCCTGGTGCCGGCCTTCGCCGATGTCGCCGCCGTCGACGTCGTGGACGCCGTGGTGCGCGGTGAGGAGCCGCCGGCCGGGCCGTTCGCCCGGGACGTGCCGTTGCGCCGTGCGGCCTTCCGCGCCCGCGAGGGCGTGCACCGGGCTCAGGCGCACCCCGTGGGCGACGTCCGGAGCCTCCACTCCCCCACTCCCTTCACGCAGACCCTGACCGATCTCGTGCCCCGGCTCGTGCCGCTGGGCGACGCCGGCCTGTGGATGGGGAACGACCCGCCGAGGGCCGCCGCGATCCGCGCCTCCGGAGCCCACACCCTGCTGGTGGCCCCCCTGGCCCTGCGCGGGGCGGCCCTGGGTCTCGTGAGCCTCTACCGCACCGGATCGTCCGATCCGTACGACGAGGGCGACATCGAGCTCGCCCGCGACCTGACCGCCCACACCGCCCTGTGCATCGACAACGCCCGCCGCTTCACCCGCGAGCACACCATCGCCGCGACGGTCCAGCGGCATCTGCTGGCCGGCCATGCCTCCCCGCAGAGCACCCTCGAGACCGCCCACCTCCACGTGCCGGGCACCGACGGCGGGGGAGGCTGGTTCGACGCGATCCCCCTGTCAGGCGCCCGCACGGCCCTGGTCGTCGGCAACGTCACCGGCCACGGCATCCAGAGCGCCACCACGATGGGGCAGCTGCGCACCGTCATCCACTCCCTCGCGGCACTGGAGCTGGATCCGGACGAGCTCCTCGCACGCCTCAACGACACGGCCGCCTTCCTGGCAGGAGAACGCGCGGCCCTGCCCACCGGTGACCCCATGTACCGGCAGCCGCTCTCCGCGAGCTGCGTCTACACGGTGTACGACCCCGTCACCCGCACGTGCACCTTCGCCTCGGCCGGCCACCCCACGCCGCCGGTGATCGTCCACGCGGACGGGACGACCGAGACCGCGGACATCACCGTCGGACCGGACCTGGGCAGTATGGAGGGCTCGCCCTTCGCCACCACCACCGCCGAACTCACCGACGGCAGCATCCTCGCCCTGTACACCCCCTCGCTCCACTCCGCGGGCGGTGACGGCACCGAGGACGACATCGCCCTGCTCCGTGACGTCCTCACCCAGCCCCGCCGGACCCTCCAGGACATGTGCGACGACGCGCTCTACGCCCGCCGCGGCAGCAGCCCCGGTGACGCGGTCCTCCTGCTCGCCCGCACCCACGCGTTCCCCGCCCACGCCACGGTCACCTGGTTCCTCGGTGACGACCCCGCCGGGGTGGCCACCGCCCGCAGGCACGTCCGGAACAAGCTCGCGGACTGGAACGTGGACGAGGACACCGCCGCCGCCACCGAACTGATCGTCAGCGAACTGGTCACCAACGCGCTGCGCTACGGGACTCCGCCCCTGCGGCTGCGGCTCATCAAGGACCGCACCCTCACCTGCGAAGTCCACGACACGAGTACCGCCACCCCTCGTCTTCGCCATGCCCGCACGGTCGACGAGGGAGGGCGGGGCCTGTTCATCGTCGCCCAACTCGCCCGGAGGTGGGGCACCCGGTACACGGCCGAGGGAAAGACGGTCTGGACCGAACAGGCCCTCGCCCCCTGACAGCAGCAGGATGCGGCAGAAGGGTGACGCGGCGGTTGCGCCGGAATGCGGATCGGTCGTCCCGTACCGAGGATGGTCTCGATCCCCACCCGTCACGACGTCTGGAGTCGATTCCATGCTGGAGCGCAAGCCGCGCAAGGGCCGCACCGAGGTCACCTTCGTCCTCCCCGCCGACGCCCCGCCCGGGCCGGTCAGTGTGGTGGGCGACTTCAACGACTGGCAGCCCGGCACCCACACGCTCGAAGCCCGCAGCGACGGCACCCGGGCGGTCACGGTCACCCTGCCCGGCAAGAGCGAACACTCCTTCCGGTACCTGGCAGCCGGCGACTACTGGTTCGACGACGAGGGCGCGGACACCCACGACGGGGTCAACAGCCGCCTGCACACCTGACAGGGCTGCCGGCCCGTGCGGTCGACCCCCCACCTCCTCATATCCACGCCCGCTTGCGGGCGCACAGTCCGATGAAGGAGCTCCTCATGGCACAGCCTTCGACCCCCGCCGCCCCGCGCGTTCCCGGCGGGCAGCACGACAGCCGCAGCGCCTGGGCGGCGGGCGGCACCATGTTCGCCGGAGTCCTGCTCCTGGTGGACGGCGCCTTCGCCATCATCAAGGGCATCACCAGCATCGCCGAGGACGAGGTCTACACCCGACTGGGTGCCTACGTCTTCAAGTTCGACGTCACGGCCTGGGGCTGGATCCACCTCATCCTCGGCATCATCCTCGTCGTCGTCGGCATCGGCGTCCTCAAGGAAGCGGGCTGGGCGCGGGCGCTGGGTGTGGCGTTCGCCGCCTGCAGCATCGTCCTCAACTTCATGTGGCTGCCCTACACGCCGTTCTGGGCGATCCTCTCGATCGCCATCGACGTCTTCATCATCTGGGCGCTGTGCACCGACACCGATCGCTACCCCACCCCCGCGGTCTGACCCTCCGCAGGACCCGAAAGGCCGGGAGACCCTCCTCCGGGCGGGGCCGCGTCACCCGAACGGCCGCTCACAACCCGCACCCCGGCCGGTGCGATGGCCTATTGGGAGTACGCCCAGCAGCCCCGCTCCGGCGTGAGGAGGCAGCCATGTACGAGATGCGTATAGGTCCCGCGTACACCGTCACCGGCTTCGGCTGGCACGTCATCCCCAGAGCTCAGCACGTCGCCCTGTGCGGCCAGGCCGTCCCCGGCCCGGCCCCCGACCCGGAGACCAGGGAGGAAGGGCACTGCACGGCCTGCATGGAAGCGGTGCGGCAGGTCATGAGCGCCCCTGCCTCGCCACCGCCCTTTGGAGCGCCATGAGCCTGCCGCCCGAACCGCCCGACGAGGCACCCGCACCACGCGGGGGGACGGCGTCCTCCCGGGCCGGCAGGACCGTGAAGAGCATCGCCTCGGCCGTGCTGATCACACTCACGTGCATCCTCGTGCCGGTCTCCCTCCTCACCGTCTGGGTCCACGACATCGTGCTGGACACCGACCGGTACGTCTCCACCGTGTCCCCGCTCGCCTCGAACCCGGCGATCGAGGAAGCCGCCGTCCACCGCATCACGGAGGCGGCGGACGTACGGGTCGACGGCGCGAAGGTCACCGCCGACCTGGCGAAGTGGCTGGAGGCCCAGGGGTTGCCGCCCCGGGTCGGTACGGCCGTCAAGGCGCTGGGTCCGCAGCTGGACTCGGCCGCGGACGCGGCGGTCTCGAAGGTGGCGACCCGGTTCGTGGAGAGCGACCGGTTCGAGAGGGTCTGGACCGGGGCGAACCGTGCCGCCCACGCCGCGGTGGTGAGCGCGCTGACCGGTCAGGGCCGCGGCGCGGTCGAGGTCGAGGGCGGCACCGTGACCCTCGACGTGGGCGTCGCCGTGGAGAACGTCAAGGAGGACCTCGTCAGGGCGGGGATCTCCCCGGCCGAGAAGATTCCCGACGTCAAGAAGCAGATGGTGCTCTTCCAGTCCGACAAGCTGGAGAAGATCAGAGGAGGGGTCCACCTCCTGGACGTCGTCGGGAACTGGCTTCCCGTGCTCACGGTCGTCCTCGGCGCGGCCGGAGTGCTGCTCGCGCGGCGCCGGCGGCGTGCCCTCGTCACCACCATGCTGTGCGCGGCGGCCGCCTGCCTCGTCGTCGCCATCGCCCTGGTCATCGCCCGCCGCTACTACCTCGACCACCTCCCGCAGCAGGTCCAGTCGCCTGCGGCGGCAGCGGCGGTCTTCGACACCCTGGTGCGGTTCCTGCGGGTCAGCCTCAGGACCGCGATGGTCCTCGGCGTCGTCGTGGCGCTCGGCGCCTACCTGTCCGGCGCCGGCCGGCTGCCGCGCGGCCTGCGCGGCCGGGCCGAGCGCGCGGCCGACTCCGCCGCGCACTGGGGCGCCGGTCACGGGGTCCGCACCGGCGGCGTCGGCACCTGGGTCGAGGCCCACCGGCGCGCACTCACCGTGGGCGCGCTCGTCGTCCTCGCGCTCGTGTTCGCCCTGTGGAACCACCCCACGGTGCTCACGGTCCTGCTGCTGGTCCTCATCCTGCTCGCCGTGCTCGCCGTGCTCTCCCTGCTGGCGGCCAGTGGCCGCGAGGGATCCGATGACGAGTCACTTCAACGGCCGGCCGGGTGAGTTGGGCCGGCCCGTCCCCGTGCCGGTTCGCCGGGCGGACCCGGGCGCCCGGCGCCGGCCGGCGGCCGTCGGCCGCCCGGATGGCGATACCCGGTGTGCCCGACGAGAATGAGATGGCCGGATGAAAGGCGCCCGGTAGCAAACGGCGCCGCCCGCAGCACGGACGGGAAGGCACGTGGCATTCCCTCGGTGCCGTAGGAACACAGGTGATCGCGTATGTGCCGATGGCTCGCCTACTCGGGAACACCCATGCTGCTCGACACCATCCTGTACAAACCCACCCACTCGCTGATCGACCAGAGCCTGCACTCGAAGCTGGGCGTGGAGACGACGAACGGCGACGGGTTCGGCATCGGGTGGTACACGCAAGAGGACATCACTCCGGCGCTCCTCAAAGACGTCGGACCGGCGTGGAACAACCGAAACCTGCGGGAAATCGCGGATCATGTCCGCTCCCCGCTGCTCTTCGCCCACATCCGGGCGTCGACCGGTACGGCGGTGCAGCAGTCGAACTGCCACCCCTTCCGGCACGGCCGCTGGATGTTCATGCACAACGGCTCCATCGCCGGTTTCCACCTCATGCGCCGGGATCTCTGCCTGCTCGTCGACCCCGCCCAGTTCACCGACATCGAGGGAACGACGGACTCCGAGGTGATGTTCCACCTCGCCCTCACCTTCGGCCTGGACCAGGACCCGCCGACCGCCGTGGCCCGGATGGCCGGGGTGGTGGAGCGCGTGGGGCGCGAACACGGCGTGGAGTTCCCGCTCCAGATGACGGTCGCGGTGACCGACGGCGAAAGCGTGTGGGCCTTCCGCTACTCCACCCAGGGCGCTTCCCGGTCGCTGTTCTACAGCAGCAGTGTGGACTCGCTGCGCAGGCTCCACCCCGACATCGGCTTCCTGCAGGAAGTCTCCGACGAGACCCGGCTCATCGTGTCCGAACCCCTCGGCGACCTGCCGGGCGTCTGGAACGAGGTACCGGAGAGCAGCTACGGCCTCGTACGGCCCGGGGCGGACGCGCTGCACTCCTTCGCCCCGATACCCGCGTGACGCGGTGAACGATCCCCGGGCGCGGCCGTCGCAGGCACCGATGGGACAGCGGCGCCCAGCCCGTCACAAACGACAGGAGACCAAGCCATGCGGGACCCCGTGCTCAACCTGGCAGAGAGCTACGACTACCCCCTGCTGAACGCCTTCTGGACCATGATGATCTTCTTCTTGTGGGTCCTCTGGTTCATGCTGCTCTTCCGCGTCATCGGTGACATCTTCCGCGACGACGGGCTGGGCGGCTGGGGCAAGGC
This sequence comes from Streptomyces sp. NPDC056224, assembly GCF_042267665.1. NCBI lineage: Bacteria > Bacillati > Actinomycetota > Actinomycetes > Kitasatosporales > Streptomycetaceae > Streptomyces > Streptomyces sp. NPDC056224. The sequence goes on along the minus strand of NZ_JBHJTK010000039.1, from coordinate 17,964 downwards.
GGGATGGACCGTCCTCGTCATCCTGGTGCCCTTCCTCGGCATCCTCATCTATCTGATCGCCCGGGGACGCGGCATGGGCGAACGCGAGCTGATGCGGGCCCAGCAGAACGAGCAGGCCTTCCGGTCCTACGTGCGCGAGAGCGCCGCGCCCCCCAGCCATGCCGAGGAGCTGTCCAAGCTGGCCGAGCTCAAGAACCGCGGCGACATCACCGCGGCCGAGTACGAGACCGCCAAGGCGAAGGTCCTCTCGGCCTGAGAGCCGGTCCCGCCGCGGCGGTCGCCGCCGCGATCCCTGTCGCCGCCCGGCCGGGCGGCGACAGCGCCCACCCCGGAGGACCGATGCGCGTGTATCCGCCGATCGCCGAGCACGGCCTGGTCGGAGACCTGCAGACCTGTGCGCTCGTATCGTCCGACGGCGTGCTCGACTGGTTGTGCTCACCCCGGTTCGACTCGCCCAGCATCTTCGCCGGCCTGCTCGACCACGGCCGCGGCGGATACTTCGCGGTCACCGCGGACGCGCACGACGGCGTCGTCAACCGCCAGCTCTACCTCGCCGACACCGCCGTCCTCATCACCCGTTTCCTCACCCCCGAAGGCGTCGGCGAGGTCGTCGACTTCATGCCCGTCCACGAACCGAAGGCCGCCACCGACCGGCACCAGGTGGTGCGCGTCCTGCGTGTGGTGCGCGGGACGGTGCGCTTCACGCTGGAGTGCCGGCCGCGCTTCGACTACGGCAGGGCGCCGCACGGCCTGACGTCCGACGGCACCACCGCCCGGTTCGACGGACCCGGCATCACCGCCCACCTGCAAGCCATCGGCCCCGTGGCCCTGGAGTCCGACGGGACGGACGTACGGGCGGCCGTGACCCTGGTCCACGGTGAACGCGCTGCCGTCGTCCTGACGGTCCACGACACCGGCGGCCCCGCCCCACCGCCGCTGAGCCTGGCCGGTATGGCGGAGGAGTTCAGCTCCGTGTGCGGCTTCTGGCACGACTGGATCGGAAAGTGCACCTACCGCGGCCGCTGGCAGGAGACGGTCAACCGCTCCGCGATCACCCTCAAGCTCATGACGTACGCGCCCACGGGCGCGCCGATCGCCGCCGCGACCATGGGGCTGCCCGAGCAGGTGGGCGGCGAGCGCAACTGGGACTACCGCTACACCTGGGTCCGTGACGCCTCCCTCGCGGTGCGCGCCATGATCGAGCTCGGCTTCACCGAAGAGGCGAGCGCCTTCCGCGGCTGGCTCGGAGGCCGCCTGGGGGCCGGCGGCGCGCCCAACGGCGAACCCCTGCAGATCATGTACCGCATCGACGGCGACCCGGACCTGCCCGAAGAGGTCCTCGGCCACCTGGAGGGCTGGCAGGCATCCGCCCCGGTGCGTACGGGCAACGGCGCGGCCGGCCAGCTGCAGATGGACATCTACGGCGAGGCCGTCTTCGCCCTGGCCCAGACCGGCCAGGTCAGCAGTGTCCTCGGCTACGACGACTGGCGGCGCTGCGCCGCCATGCTGGACTGGCTCTGCGACACGTGGGACCGCCCGGACGAGGGGATCTGGGAGACCCGCGGCGGCCAGAAGGACTTCACCTACAGCCGGCTCATGTGCTGGGTCGCCTTCGACCGCGGCATCCGCCAGGCCGGGGCCCACGCCCGCCCGGGCGACGTGCCCCGCTGGACGGCGGCGCGCGACGCGGTCATGGAGCAGATCATGACCCGCGGCTGGAGCGAGGAACGCCGGGCCTTCGTCCAGCATTACGGCAGCGCCGTCCTGGACGCCTCCCTGCTGCTGATGCCGCTCGTCGGCTTCATCGCGCCCAGGGACCCGCGGTGGCTGTCCACCCTCGACGCCATGGACCGGGAGCTCGTCTCCGACAGCCTCGTCTACCGCTACGACCCCGCCGCCTCCCCCGACGGCCTGCAGGGGTCCGAGGGCACCTTCTCCCTGTGCAGCTTCCTGTACGTCTACGCCCTCGCCCGGGCCGGCCGCGTCCATCAGGCGCGCTACGCCTTCGACAAGATGCTCACCTACGCCAACCACGTCGGGCTCTTCGCCGAGGAGGTCGGCCTCACCGGCGAGCAGCTCGGCAACTTCCCGCAGGCCTTCACCCACCTCGCCCTCATCACCGCGGCACTCGCACTCGACACCGCACTCGACCAGACCGCAATCACCGCTTTGGAGCGCTCATGAGCGACAACATCGAAGAGATGGGCCCCGTCGACTACCTGGTCGTCGAGTTCCCCGGCAACAAGATGACGGGTGAGGCACTCCCCCTGCTGGTCGACCTCGTGGACAGGGGCGTCATCCGTATCCTCGACCTCCGCTTCGTACGGAAGGACGCCGACGGAACCGTGACCGCCATGGAGATCTCGGAAGCGGACGACGGAGAGGGCACGCTCAGCCTGTCCGTCTTCGAAGGCGCGTCGTCCGAGCTGCTGGGCCAGGACGACCTCGAAGAGGCGGGCAACGCCCTGCAGCCGGGCAACGCGGCCGCCATCCTGGTGTACGAGAACCGCTGGGCGGCGCCCTTCGCCGCAGCCCTGCGGCGCAGTGGCGCTCAGATGGTGGCGAGCGGCCGCATTCCCGTGCAGGCCCTGCTGGCCTCCATCGACGCGGACGAATGACCGGGAGGCCGAGCAGACGGACCCGCAGACGGAGGCCGGGACGCTGTCCCGGCCTCCGTCTGCGGGCTTCGCGGTCCAGCCCACCGGCCGACCGGCCGGTGGGCCGGAGGGTCAAGCGCCGAGGATCTTGCTCTTCTGCGCCGCGAACTCCGCCTCGGTCAGGATTCCCTGCTCTTTCAGCGCTCCGAGTTCCTTGAGCTGATCGATCTTGCTGGTCATGTCATCGGCCATCGGTACCGCAGCAGCGGGCGCGGCTGCGGGCGCGGCGTACTGCTGCTCAGGGGCTGGAGCTTCCTGCTGGGCCCACCGGCCGGCCTGGCGCCGCGAGACCCGGTTGGAAACCGCCGTCGCCGTACCGGCCACCACTGCGGTGCGCGCTACTCCTCGAAGAAGACCGGGCACGTCGTTCCTCCCTTGCTGACGGGGCGGACCGGACAGCTCGGCTGCCGGTCCTGCGCTTACCTTCCAGCATCGCACCGCCGGAAGGCTTCGCGCGCTCCGGGGAACCCGGCGGCCGCGGCGGCGTACGGCGTACGGGCCCCTCCGCCGGGCGGCCCGTCCTCGCACGGCCCCTGCGGCCCGGCTCTCCTTCCTGCCGCCCGCCCGCCGCCGTGCGCGGCGGTTCAGCGGCCCGAGTGCGCGGCCGTACCGCTGTCCACCCCGCTGGAGGCCGGGGTCGGTTCCACCTGCCGGAGTTCGGCCAGGAGCTGGCTCTGCCCGGCCAGCAGTTCGGTCAGGATGCGCCGGGCCGCGCGCAGGAGGTCCGCGACGTCACCGCCGGCGAGGGCGTAGCTGACCGTGGCCCCCTCACGGGTGGAGACGACGATGCCCGAACGGCGCAGCACCGCCAGCTGCTGGGAGAGGTTGGACGGCTCGATGTCGATCTCCGCCAGCAAGTCCCTTACGGGCATGGGTCCGTGCTGCAAGAGCTCCAGGACCCGGATGCGAACCGGATGACCGAGCATCCGGAAGAACTCGGCTTTGGCCTGGTACAGCGGTACTTGCACTCCCACGAACACTCCTGCTGCGTTGCTGGGACCGCGGCCGCGGCTGCGGGGCATCGAGTCGGCCGGTCTTCGGTATCCATCGTCGCGTCCGCCGGGGCCACGCATGCCCGAACTTGACCGGTTTCGGATGTGCCCAGTTGAAGAAGACTTCAACTTGTGGGCATGCGTGGGCCCTGACGATGCGGTGCTACAACTCCAGGGCGGACTCGATGCGCTTGAGCTGGTGACGCGCCATGGCCAGGTTGGAGTTGTTCTTGTCCAGCACCACGTACAGGAACAGTCCGTTGCCCCCGCGGCTCCTGAGCAGCCGGATCAGGTGGTACTGGGACCCCAGCGTGATCAGCAGGTCCTCGATCTCGTCCTTCATGCCCAGCAGTTCCATGGTGCGGACCTTCGCCCGGATCACATCGGTGTTGCCCGCCGCGGCGACCGTCAGATCGAGGTCCTTACCACCGCCGAGGGTGCCCAGGGCCATGCCGCTGGCGTAGTCCACCAGCGCAGCACCCAGCGCGCCCTCGATCGAGGTCATCGTCTCCTTCAACGAGACTTCCACATTCGCCATCGCCGTCCGCTCCCTCACTGCTCTCTGTTCACGCCCGGCCCTCGGTTCCACCGGGGCACCGGACCTCTGTCAGGTAGAAGCTACTGAGCGTGCAGCGCCCTGCACTCGGAATGACGGATTCGGCGGAAAGCAGCCCCTGCCCGGCTATGATCCGCCCGGCACCACGGGCCCGGTCCATCCGGGACGGGCCGGAAAGAGTCCCAGCGGCCGCTCCAGCCAGAACGCGACGGGTGCGGCGTCCCGTCCGCGCGCGGTGCCCGGACGGACCGGCGCGGCTGCCGAAGACCTCTGAGGCGGGGAACCGAACGGCGGGGTGTCCTGCGCGCACCGCGCCCCCGCCGGCGGCAGCGCGCCGGTCACGACGTACCGGACCACGTGCCGCTTCACGCAGGCGCTCGGATTGTCCAACGCGGTGTGCCCGTAGCCGTCGAGCGTCAGCAGCCGGGCTCCGGCGAGCTCCGCGGCCATCGACTGCCCCGCCCGGTAGGGCGTGGAGGGGTCGTACACGGGGTTGACCACCAGCACCGGGTGCGCGGTGGTACGGTCCCACGGGCCCGTGTACGGGTCGGCCGCCCGGGCCGCCCACGCGGAGCAGGGCTCGTTGGCCCACACCCACCACCGGGCGAGCGCGCCGGCCTGCTGCACGGCCCGCTCCTCCAGCGCGGGGTAGCGGCCGGGCGAACCGGGGTTGGGGCTTTCGGCGCACAGCACCGCGAGCGGCTGCTCGAACCCCGGATAGCGGGCGGGCCCGGCCGGCGCCGCGGGCTCCGCCGGCGCCCGTCCCTGCCACAGCGACTGCAGCGTCGAGGCCGTTCCGGTCCAGCCCGGGTGCACGGTGTAGAGCCCGCCGCGGACCTCGCTCACCGCGCGCGCGTACGTCCAGCTCCCCACCGGCCGCTCGGCGAGGCGCTCCAGCAGCCTGCCGTACTTGGCCCGGGTCGCCGCCGGGCTCCCGGCGGAGAAGGCACAGCGGGACACCGGCGCGCGGCCGCAGTGGTCGAGGAACCGGCCGAGGGTGTCGGCGGAGCCGAGGGGCGAGCCGAGGCGCAGGAAGGTGTTCAGACCGGGCTCGCCGCCGACGCCGCGGTTCACCCAGGCCTGCGGGTCGACGTTCCCGTCGACCACGAGCCGTCCGACCCGGTCGGGGAACAGGTTCGCGTACGTCGCGCCGAGCAGTGTGCCGTACGAGATGCCCCAGTAGCGCAGCCGGTCCTCACCCGCCGCCCGGCGCAGCAGGTCCAGATCGCGCGCGGTGTCGGCGGTCGAGATGTGCCGCAGCAGCTGCGGATCACGGCGCTCGCAGCGCTTCGCCAGGTCGGCGTACGCGGCGACGTACGCACGCCGCTGCTCCTCGCCCACCGGGAACTGCGGGACGTCTTCGTGCCACGCGGTGGCCTCCGCGGCTGTGCCGAAGCAGCGCACCGCCGTGCTCTCGCCGACGCCGCGCGGGTCCCAGCTGACGATGTCGAAGCGGTCCTTCAGCTCCTGCGGGAACTTGCGGTACAGCTCGGGCAGTCCGAGGGTGCCGGGGCCGCCGGGCCCGCCCGGATTGAAGAACAACGAGCCGGCGCGCTGTGCCGGGGCGGCCGCCCGGTGGCGGATCACCGCCAGGTCGACGGTGCGGCCCGAGGGATCGGCGTGGTTCAGTGGCACCTTCGCGACCGCGCACTCGAAGCCCGCCTGTGCCGCCTGCGAGCACGGACGCCACCGCAGGACGACGGCGTCGCCGCCGCCACCGCCGTCGCCGCCGCCGTTCGGACCGCCTGCCGACGCCGGACCGGCCGCCGACACCAGCGCCAGGAGGAGGCCGGCCGCCACGGCCGCGACGCCTCGCAGCGGTGTCGACACGCCGGTGCTTCGCATCGCCGGCCCCTTCCGTTCGTACGAGGAGGGCCCGCGCGTGACGCCGGGCCCCGCCCCCATGACAGCGGCGGCCTGCGGACCGGGCAACCGGCCCGCGTCCGAACGTGTCGCGCGGGCCGGGGCGGGTGCGGGGAACGGCGGTTGAACCGGTCGCGCCTGTGCCGCGGGCCGCTGCCCGGGCGTCGCGCGGGCGGGTCTTGCCGAAATCGACAAGACGAGACGGTTCGCACCGCAGTAGGCTTTTCCCATGTGCGTGCACTACCTGTTCCCCTGACCTCGCCGCGCGATCCGGACACGGCCACCGCGTAGCCGGTTCGCGCTGCCCTTCGCCAGGAAGCAGGTACCACGTCCGCAGAGGATTCCCATGCGCTCCACCAGTCCCGCCGCTCCCACATCGGCCGCCTCCACCGCACCGGTCTCGCAGCTCGCCCTCACCGACGTCTCCAAGGCCTACGGCGACCGCGTCGTGCTCGACCAGGTGTCCTTCACCCTGCGCCCCGGCGAGAAGGCGGCCGTCATCGGCGAGAACGGTTCCGGCAAGTCGACCCTCATGCGACTGATCGCCGGGGTCGAGGCGCCCGACCACGGCCAGATCACCCGCAGCTTCCCCGGCGGCACCGGCCACCTGGGGCAGACCCTCGATCTCGGGCCGGACCGCACCGTGCGGGACGCCGTCGACTCCGCCCTGCACGAGCTGCGGACCCTGGAGGCCGACATCCGGGCCGCCGAGGCCGCGCTCGCCCACGCCGGGCCCGCCGAGCTCGACGCGTACGGTGACCTGCTCACCGCGTACGAGGCCCGTGACGGCTACACGGCCGACGCCCGCACCGACGCGGCCCTGCACGTGCTCGGCATCGGCCACATCGGCCGCGAGCGGACCCTCGGCTCGCTGTCCGGCGGCGAGCAGTCCCGGCTCGCCCTCGCCTGCGTGCTCGGCGCGTCCCCCGAACTGCTGCTGCTGGACGAGCCGACCAACCACCTCGACGAACCGGCCGTGGCGTGGCTGGCGGACCGGCTCCGCGCACACCGGGGCACGCTGGTCGTGATCACCCACGACCGCGCGTTCGTGGACGCCGTGGCGACGACCGTGCTGGAGGTCGACCGCGATCTGCGGACCGTCACGCGGTACGGGGACGGCTGGGCGGGCTACCGGGCCGCCCGGGCCGCGGCCCGCCGGGGACGCGAGCAGCGCCACCAGGAGTACCTCGGCGAACTCGCCCGTACGCGGAGCCTGGTCGACGCCGCCGGGCACCGGCTGGCCACCACGGGCAAAGACCCGCGGGAGGGCTTCGGCAAGCACCGGCGCTCACACGAGGCCAAGCTGTCCGGGCAGGTCCGGGCGGCGCGGCGGCATCTGGACCAGCTGCTGCGTGAGCCGGTCGCGGCGCCGCCCGATCCGCTCCGGTTCAGCGCGCGGATCGACGAGGACGGCGGCGCCCTGCCGGAGGACACCCCGTACGTGGCGGAACTGGCCTCGGTCCGGGTCGGCGGGCGGTTGGACGTACCGGAGTTGGCGATCGGCCCGGGGGCCCGGCTGCTGGTCTCGGGTCCCAACGGGGCCGGCAAGTCCACGCTGCTGCGGGTGCTCGCCGGTGACCTGACCCCGGATCAGGGCACGGTGCGGTGCGGGACGTCGGTCGGCTACCTCCCGCAGGAGGTCGCCTTCGAACCGGGCCGGCACCCGCTGCTGCACGGCTTCGCGGCCGGGCGCCCCGGCGATCCGGAGGAGTACGCCGAGGAGCTCCTCGGCCTCGGCCTGTTCCGCGCGGAGGACCTGCGCGTGCCCGTGGCCTCCCTCTCGGTCGGCCAGCGCCGCCGGCTGGAGCTGGCCCGGCTCGTGACCCGGCCCGCCGGACTGCTCGTACTGGACGAGCCGACCAACCACGTGTCCCCGGCGCTGGTCGAGGAGTTGGAGGAGGCCCTGGCCGCCTTCCGCGGCGCGGTGGTCGCGGTCTCCCACGACCGCCGCTTCCGCTCCGCCTTCGCCGGCCCCGGCCTGGAGCTCTGCGCGGGCTCCCCGGTGGCGGGGTCGGTACGGCACGTCTGACCGCGCGCGCCGCCCGCGCGGAATCGGGAGCGGTCGGCCGGTCGGCCGGCCGAGGGGCGAGTGTCAGTGTCCGGTGTCACGCTGAGGTACACACGGCCCACGAAAGGTAATCGCGATGATCACCACCGACTTCGTCCCCGGCTCCCCCTGCTGGCTCGACCTCGGCGCCCCGGACGTCCGCGCCGCCGCGGCCTTCTACGGCGCCGTTCTCGGGTGGGACTACGAGTCCATGGGCGAGGGAGAGGACATGGAGGGCGGGATGTTCCGGAAGGACGGCAAGGTCGTCGCCGGGCTCGGCAAGCTCACCGAGGAGGGTGCCCGCCCCGCCTGGATGATCTACTACAGCGTCGCCGACGCAGACGCCACGACGCAGGCCGTCGAGCGCGCGGGCGGCGCCGTGCGGGTGGCCCCCAGGGACCTCGACGAGTGGGGCCGGATGGCGCAGTACAGCGACCCGCTGGGAGGCCAGTTCGCCGTCTGGCAGCCGGGTACGAACAAGGGCGCCGACCTGGTGGACGAGCCGGGCTCGCTGTCGTGGACCGAGTTGTACACGAGCGACGCCGCGGCCGCGAAGGAGTTCTACGGCGGCGTCTTCGGCTGGCAGTTCAGTGAGATGCCGCTGCCGGGCGGCGGGGGCGCGTACTCCCTCATCACCCCCGCCGGACTGCCCGCGGAGCGCATGCACGGCGGCCTGATGGAACTTCCCGAGGAGAACCTCGCCCTGTCGAACGGACGGCCGTACTGGCACCCGGTCTTCCACGTCGCCGACTGCGACGCCGCGGTCGCCAGGGTCACCGAGAACGGCGGCAGCGTACAGATGGGGCCCGAGGACGCCGAGGGCGTCGGCCGGCTGGCCGTCTGCCTCGACCCGTCGAACGCGGACTTCGTGCTGCTCACCCCCGCCCGGACCTGAGCCCGTCGAGAAGCCACCCGTGAGTGCTGCGAAGAGTGGCGTCGGACGGGAGGAGCCGGGCCGCAGGAAATCCGGGCCGGGTCCACGGGCACGGCTGCGGAAGGCCGTGGAGTCGGCCGCGGGGGCGGGCCCTCCCCCGGGGCCGTCGCGTCCGGAGTTCTGGCGCAGTCCGCTGCGGGGTCCCCGGTTCACGGCGGTGTTCGGGCTCGTCCTGCTGTTCGGGATCACGGTGCTGTTCGTGACGGGCCTGCTGTCGTACGCGGCGTACAACCCCGATCTGGCGGCGGTCAACGACCAGACGCCGGGCAAGGGGTGGCTCGGCTTCTACCTGTTCTCCTGGCCGACCTCGCCGTACTGGCTCTACCGGCTGACCCAGGGCGTCCACGTGACGCTGGGGATCGTGCTGGTACCCGTGCTGCTGGCGAAGCTGTGGTCGGTCATTCCGAAGCTGTTCGAGTGGCCCCCGATCCGCTCGGTGAGCCACGCCCTCGACCGTCTGTCGCTGCTCCTGCTGGTCGGCGGCGCCGGGTTCGAGTTCGTCACCGGCATCCTCAACGTCCAGTTGCACTACGTCTTCCCCGGCTCCTTCTACACGCTGCACTTCTACGGGGCCTGGGTGTTCACCGGCGCCTTCGTGGTGCACGTGGCGTTCCGGCTGCCCAGGGCCCTGCGCGCTGTCAGGCACCGGCGCGGGGAGCCTGCCGCAGGCACCGAGGAGGCCGCCGGGCTGGTCTCGCCGCGGCCCACCGCGCCGACCATCTCGCGCCGGGGTGCCGCGGCGATGGTCGGCCTCGGGTCGGTGGCCCTGCTGGTGGTCACGGCGGGTCAGAGCCTCGGCGGATGGTGGCGGCAGACGGCGTTGCTGGCACCGCACGGCCGGGACCCGGGACCGGGCCCGAACGGCTTCCAGATCAACAAGACCGCCGCCTCGGTCGGCATCCGGCCCAGCGACATCGGTCCCGCCTGGCGGCTGACCGTACGCGGCGCCGGACATCAGGTCGACCTGACGTACGAGCAGCTGCTGGCCATGCCGCAGCGCGAGGCGGCCCTGCCGATCGCCTGCGTGGAAGGCTGGTCGACCCCCGACCAGCTGTGGAGCGGGGTCCGGCTCACCGATCTGGCGGCCGTCGTCGGGCACGGCGTGGACGCGCCCGAGGTCCTGGTGGAGTCGGTGCAGCGCGGCGGCTCGTTCCGTTCGGCCGTGCTGCGCGACAACCAGGTCCGTGACGGCCGCTCGCTCCTGGCCGTCCGGGTCAACGGAGCGGCCCTCTCCCCGGACCACGGCTATCCGGCGCGGATCATCGTCCCCGGGGCTCCCGGGGTCCACAACACCAAGTGGGTCACCCGTCTGACGTTCGGAGAGCCGGCATGAGCGCTCCGACCGCCTTCCGCCGCCGCTACGGCGCCTCCCCGCTGCACCTGCTCCTCGTGCTGGCCTCCTTCGCCCTCGCGGTCTACGCCGGCCTGCGCCTGTTCGAGGGGGACGCGCGCGGCGTGGCCCTGTGGTTCGTCGGGGCGGCCCTCCTGCACGACCTGGTACTGCTGCCCCTGTACGCGGTGACCGACCGGGCGGCGCAGGCCCTGTTCCCCCAGGGCCCCGATGACGGTCGGCCCGCGCCCCGGGTGAGCGTGAACCACGTCCGTGTGCCCGCGTTCGTCTCCGGTGTCCTGCTACTGGTCTGGTGGCCGCTGGTCTTCCGCCAGGTCGGGCACTACACCGCCGGGACCGCTCTCCCGGCGGACGGCTTCCTGGCCCGGTGGCTGCTGATCACCGCGGGGCTGTTCGCGGCCTCGGCAGTGGTTCTGGGCGTACGGACCTGGCACCGGAGCCGGGCCCGGCGCCGGGGGCGAAGCGCGACGAAGTGATGGTCTGCGTCACTGGCCCACCGCTCGGCCCCGGTCCGCCCCGACGGGATGCCGTGGAGCCGTGACACCGTGGCACCGTGGAGCCGTGGCGCGCCGGTCCTCGTCCGCGGCGGCGGTCTCCGCCAGGAGAGGGCACCCCGGTGTACGAGGTCCCGGACCCGGCTGACCAGCGGCCGGGGGGTCACCGCCGATGCCGGTGTTCCGTCGCCCCGTCGATCAGCGGCGCCGTTCCCCACCGGCCCCCGTCGGGAGCGCGTCGAAGACCGGCCTGCTCAGGGCGCCTGCGCGGCACACCGTCGTGACCACGGCAGTGGATGGCGGGGGATGGCGGGGCGCCCTCACGGACTACATGTCAGCGTGCCAGCAACTCGTCGAGGAACGTGTCGACGTCGAGGAACTCCTCCCCGGCGCCGGTGACGGCGTACGTCTGCTCCAGGAAGCCTGTGAGCGCGCGGGCCTCCACGAAGAGGACGGCGTTCCCTTCCCCCTCGACGCCGGGACCCCGCAGGGCGACGCGGACCTCGTCCACGCCTGCTGCCCTGTGGGGGCTGAAGGTGACGTCTCCCTCACCCACCGCCCGGTGGAGTCCCTCGGCGAGCATCGGCCGGTCGAAGCTCCAACGGGCCAGGACTGCCGGCCCGTCGAGGAACGTGGCCTGAACCACGTACGGGTCCGCGCCGTCATACGAGAAACGGGCGAGGAGCGGCACGCGGCCCCTCGCCACGTCGAGGCTGACGGTGATCGGAGCAGACACGCAGGACATCAACAGGCCTCCGGGATGGGCTTCACGGTTGTGCTCGCCTGCCCCGCTTCGCCCTTGCCACACGGGTGTGATCGATGGAACACCCGGGAAGGTCGCACGATCCGAAGGCCTGCGATGCGCCGACCGGCCGGTCCGTCAGGCCGTGATGTGGAGGTACGCGCACACGTCCGCTCGGTGGAAGGCCGCCCGGCCGGAACGGCGGGCCCGCACCGGCACGGGTACGGGTACGGGTACGGGTACGGGTACGGACGCTGCCGCACGGGGGGGTGCCCATGTTCTTCGTCAAGCGTGTGGGCAGCTTCTGCCCGGGGTTCGATCTTCTCTGTGGGGCATGAGACTGTCTGATCGTGCCAGAGATGACGAGAGGATTGGAGGAGACCTTGGCTGAGGCGTCGTCTCCTTCGTGGACGCAGCGTGTTCGTGCCGGGCGGGACCTTGCTTCCTTCGCTGATGTTCCTGAGGCTGCGGAAGCGCTGGTGGGGCTGCTGCTGGACGTCGAGGACACTGCGGTGACCCGGCAGACGGCGGAGGCCTTGGCCCGGGTAGGGACGGTGGGCGCCATAAGGCTTGTCGCTCTCGCGGTTGCCGAGGCTGACGACAACCAGGCCGACTGGCTGCAGACCGGCGTGCATGACGCGCTCGTGGGACTGGGCGGTGCGCCGGACGTCGCAGCGGCCTGCGGGAAGCTCGCCCGGGATCCGGAAGAAGCCGTCCGTCGGGGGGCCGCAGAAATCTCGGCATGGGCAGACGACACAAGATGTTGATCTGCATCGACTTGCCTGTGGGCTGGTTCATGCTGCCGTTGCCTGAGGGACGCGGGGTTCGGGGAAGATGCCGTCGCGGAGCATGGCGAACAGGACGCTGATGCGTTGGCGGGCGAGGGAGGTGGGCCTGGGTGTGGGTCTTTCCCCGGGCTCGGCATTTGTCGTAGTGAGTGCCGGAGGCGGGGTCGTGCAGGGCGGCGCCCCCGAAGGCCGAAGGCCCCATTGCGGAGCCACGAAAGGGGTAACGGGGGGCCACGACCGGTGCCGTCCGGGACGTGACAGAGCCCGACCGGGGTGACTACGGGCTCCGGCCGGGCTCTGCGTGCGTGGGGTGGTGCTCGCGTCAGATCTTCTCGTCGCGCAGGTCCTCTACGCGCAGGACGTCCTCTTCGCGACGGCGCCCCTTCTCCTCGCGGCCCGGCTGACGGGACGGCTGGCCGGGTTCGGGGTGCACCGGGTTGCGACCGGGGCGCTGCGGGTGCTGCTGCTCCTCGCGGCCCTTGCCCGGCTCCTGGCGCTTGTCCTGCATACCGCCCATGACGGCAACTCCTTCTGGTGAGGGGAGGTAAGGATTCCTCCCCCATCACGCTGACATACGTGGTTACATTTCGCACTATTTCGACTACAGAGTGTGGTGGGTGGGTGATCTGCGGGGTCACGTGGCTGCGTCGGAATGCAGGGGGGACGGTCCGGTGCCGAGGATGGTCCGGTCACGCCCACTCCCCAACTGCCAAGGAGCCCCACCATGCTGGAACGGACGCCGCGCAAGGACCACACCGAGGTCACCTTCGTCCTCCCCGCCGACAGTCCGCCCGGCCCGGTCAGCGTGGTGGGCGACTTCAACCACTGGCAGCCCGGCGCCCACCCCCTGCTTCCCCGCACGGACGGCACCCGCGCGGTCACCGTGACCCTTCCGGGCACGGGCGAGCACTCCTTCCGCTACCTGGCCGCCGGCGACTACTGGTTCGACGACGAGAACGCCGACGGCCACGACGGCGTCAACAGCCGGCTTCGGACCTGAGACGCACGAGCGGGTCCGGGTCGTACCCCGGGACGCCTCCGCCGATGACACCGGCGAGCCAACGGATTCGGCACCTTGCGGGCGTCCTCATGCCGGGCCCCGGCCGTACTCGGACTCGGCCGTTCTCGGACTCGGCCGTGCCGGTCGGATCGGGAGCGGTCCTGCATCGCGGCGGGTCAGCCCGGCCAGGTGCCCGTCATACGGCGGGTGGCCACGGCGCCCGAGCGGTCGACAGCGGCCTTGACCACGGAGAAGATCGCGCCCTGGATGGCGGCGGCGATAAGGATCTGCCGCCAGGAGCGGTCTTCGTCCGTGGCGCTGGGAGCGTCCCCTTCGCCTTCGACGATCTTCCAGACCTGTTTGAACGCGGCACCCGCGACCATGCCGCTGACGGCACCCAGGGCCAGCCCGACCGGCCTGTACGCGATTTTGGACGCTTTCATCGGCATCCCCTGCTACGCCGCACCAGCAGGAAGACGGCCAGGGCAACGCCGGCCACCAGCAGCGGCTTGCGGTGGGCGCGTGCCGCCCTCGCGACCTGGCCGGCCTTGTCGAGAACCGGCTCGGGTGTCGTGTCCTTCACCAGCTGCGCGGCATGCCGGGTCTTCCCGCGGATCCGGCCGGCCACCAGGGCGGTCTTCTCGGCCGCCTGTTCCCTGACAGCAGCCGCCTTCTCCTTCGCCTGTGCCCTGATGTCGACCTTGCCCGCCAGTGCCTCGACGGTCTGCCCCAGTTCGTCACGCGAGCGTTCGACCAGCTCGCGCAGCTCCTCGGGAGTGGGTGTGCCGATATGGGTTCGGGATTCGTCGCTCATCGCTGCGCTTTCTCCTTGATCTCGGCCAGGTCGGCCTTGACGCTGTCGATGGTCTTCTCCGGGACGGGGGCACCGGCACGGGCGATCTGCTTCTTCCCGGCCGTGGCAGTCACTGCGGCAACCGCCGCCAGCGCCGCCGTAACGATCAGAGCCGACGCCCACACCGGGAGTACCAACGCGAGGGCTGCGATGCAGGTTGCGACCAGGGCCTGAGCTGCCAGGATTCCGATCAGGCCCGCCGCGCCGAACAGGCCGCCGCCCTTCCCGAAGCGTTTCCCCTTCTGAGCCATCTCTGCCCGGGCCAGCTGCATCTCCTCGCGGACCAGCTCCGAAATCTGCCGGGAAGCGCGCGAGACCAGGACGCTTACGGATTCAACGGATTCATCGGTGCTGTGGGTCTGCCGCTCTATCGTGCTCATACGGATCTCCCCTCTGCGATGCGCACGCCGTTGTCGTGGGGCGCCTACCCAGTACGCGACCGAGCACCCGCGCCGCAAACAGATGCTGCGCCCATAGCGGCACAAGCGAAGGCGGGGCCGCCGGACCAGGACGGCGATCCGTTCACCTTGCCGACCGACCGGCGCCCGTATGCGATCACTGCTCCATGCGGCGCCGCTCCCGGTCGCTCCAGGCGCGGGTTTCGCGGGGCCGGACATAGGGTTCCTCGTCCTCGGGCAGTCCGCCTGCGATCGCCCGCTGGCGGGACAGCTCCGCATCGAACTCGAGCCCGAGGAGGATCGCGAGGTTGGTGATCCACAGCCAGACCAGGAAGACGATCACACCGGCGACCGTGCCGTAGGTCTTGTTGTAGGAGGCGAAGTTCGCGACGTAGAACGCGAAGCCGGCCGAGGCGATCATCCAGATCAGCAGGGCCAGGAAACTGCCCGGCGTCACCCAGGTGAATCCGCGGCCCTCGGCGTTGGGTGCGGCCCAGTACAGGAGCGCGATCATGATCGTGACGAGGAGGACCAGGACCGGCCATTTCGCGATCGACCACACCGTCAGGGCGCTGTCGCCTATCCCCAGGGCGGAGCCCAGCTGCCGTGCCAGGCCGCCGGTGAAGACGACGATCAGCGCGCCGGCACAGGCGAGGACCATCAGTGTGACGGTGAGCGCCAGGCGCAGCGGCAGCACTTTCCACACCGGGCGGCCTTCGGGCACGTCGTAGACGGCGTTCGCGGAGCGGATGAACGCGGCCACGTAGCCGGAGGCGGACCACAACGCGACGACGAGTCCGACGACCGCCATCAGCGACCCGACGCCGCTGCGGCCCTGCAGCTGCTGGACCGCGTCCGTGATCACGTCCCGGGCGGAGCCGGGAGTCAGCTGCTGAAGGTTGTCCAACAGCCGCTCGGTCGTCGACTCCCCGGCCAGGCCCAGCAGGGACACGAGAACCAGGAGGGCGGGGAAGAGCGCCAGTACCCCGTAGTAGGTCAGGGCCGCGGCGCGATCGGCCAGCTCGTCGTCCCGGAACTCCTTGACCGTGCCGCGCAGGACTGCTCTCCAGGAGCGTGCGGGCAGGTCCGAGGGCTGATCCGGGGCCCGCTCCTCGACCAGTTCGCTCGGCCCCGCGACGGCGTTCCGCTCGGTGTCGGCAGGCTCACGGCCGCTGCCACGGCCGCGGTTCGGTAGGGGCGTCATGTCCAGCGGCTTTCCAGCCCAGCGCCACTCATGCCGGTTCGGCGCGCGCAAACACATTCCTCCATACGGGGTGCGGATCCGGGTGCGGATCCCTAGAGCCAGCCGTTGCGGCGGAAGGAGCGGTAGAGGAAGCCTGACGCCACCGCCATCAGGCCGACGGCGAGTGGGTAGCCGTAGCTCCAGCCGAGCTCCGGCATGTGCTCGAAGTTCATTCCGTAGACACCGGCAACCATGGTGGGGACCGCGAAGATCGCCGCCCAGGCCGAGATCCGCCGCATGTCGTCGTTCTGCCAGGTGCCCACCCGGGCCTGCTGAGCATCGAGAACCGAATTCAGCAGCTCATCGAGCGTCCGCACCTCGGTGTCGGTGCGGTGCAGGTGATCCGCCACGTCGCGGAAGTAGGGCAGGACCTTTGCCGGACGCTCTTCCTCGGCCAGGCCGCTCAGCAGGCCGGACAGGACCGGGACCAGCGGCTGGACGGCGTCCCGGAACTCGCGGACCTCTCGTTTCAGGGAGTAGATGTCCTCGGTGTGGTCGATGCGGGAGGACGAAAAGACGCGGTCCTCCAGCCGGTTGAGCGCGGCGCGCACCGTCTCGGCGGCCTCGCTGTAGGCGTCGACGACGACGTCCAGGACCGCATGCAGAACCGACAGGGGACCGGAGCGCAGCATGGAGGGGTCGGCTTCCAGTCTGCGGGCTGCCTCGGCCGCCGGATCCACCTCTCCGTGACGGACGGTGAGTACGTAGCGCGGGCCGACGAAGAGCATCAACTCGCCCGTCTCGACCGCCGCCTCCTCCTCCACGTACCAGAGGGTCTTCAGCGCGACGGCCAGCACGTCGCCGAAGCGCTCCCGCTTGGGTCGCTGGCGCGCCTGAACCGCGTCCTCGACCGCCAGGGGGTGCAGGCCCAGCTCCTCGGCCAATTGCACGAGCTCCTCCTCGGCCGGATCGGCCACACGCACCCAGCCGAATTCGCCGTCGCCCAGCCCGCGCAACCGTTTCAGCACCAGTCGGCACGCCTCGTCGTCAAGGCCGCACTCCACCGTCTCCGACCGGCCCGACCGCTCGTCGTACACCACGCATTCCATACGTCGCGCATGCTTCGGAACCCCGGTTTCATGCGCGCCCGAGCATCGAGCCTGGCACCGGTTCCCCGGCGCCTGCGTGCCGGGGAACTGAAGGACCGTCACGGACCGTCGACGAAGGGTGCGGGCGGCCTCTCCTGCCCGGCTGCCGGAATTGGAAACGAATACGAATCGAATGCATGCCCTGCATTCAATCGGGCACACGGTGTTCCGGAGGTTGATAACTATGGTTCCCCTGCTTCTCGTTCTTCTGCTGGCCCTGATCCTCTTCGGCGCGGGTTTCGCGGTGAAGATTCTCTGGTGGGTGGCTATCGCCGTCCTGGTCCTGTGGCTGGTCGGATTCGTCGCCCGCCCGAAGGGCGGCAGCAGCCGCTGGTATCGCTGGTAGTCGGCCGTTCCACAAGAGCGCAGTGCAGACACATGACTGCCGTCCCGGTCCGCATGCGATCCGGGTGCGTGAAGCAGTGAAAGGCGGGAAGGCGAAATCCAGCGGAACGCAGGACCCGCCGCGCAACGTACGGAACAAGAAGGATGGGCGGAGAGGCAATTCCCCGCCGTCTCCCATTGACCGAGGAGTTGTTTTCGCGTGACTGAACATGTGTGGAGTTACCAGCCGACCGCGGGCCACCTGGCCGGTACGGTGTTGACCGGCTACAAGGTCGAGGCGACCGACGGGACCATCGGCAAGGTCGACAAGCACTCCGACGAGGTCGGTGACGCCTACCTGGTCGTGGACACCGGCGTATGGATCTTCGGCAAGGAGGTCCTGCTGCCGGCGAGCACGGTCGGCAGGATCGACCCGGAGGAGCGGAAGATCTTCGTCGACCGGACCAAGGAGCAGATCAAGAACGCCCCCGAGTTCCACCGGGACAAGCACCTCGGCGACGCCGGGTACCGGGCGGAGCTGGGGACGTACTACGGCACGGGCGCCCCCTTCGGCGGCCGCCCCGCCTGATCGCATCGGGTCCACATGCTGACGCCGGTCCCGGCACCCAGGGGG
>NZ_JBHJTK010000038.1:0-67322 GCF_042267665.1 Streptomyces sp. NPDC056224 | reverse complement strand
CAGGCGCGAGCAACTCGCGCTCTGGTGACACCGTCACGAACCTTCCGGACGGAAACGCCCGGAATACTGAGAGTCGCTGAGACTCGAAGCAACGGCTGGAGAGGCGACGGCGCCGCGCTCGTCCACGGACTCGCCCGGCTAGCCCTGCGGGAACTCCGTGAGGCGGTTCACCTCGGCCATGTGGCGGCTGAGGCGGTTGTCCGCGGAGCCCGAGGTGTAGAGGACCGTGCCGACGACGGCGCAGGGAAGGGAGAGCAGGAGGACGGCGAGGAGGTCGGCCCAGTCGCGCTCCATGGCACAGGTGGTGCCCTCCGCGTTGGCGTACGACCCCCTCGTGCTCTCGTAGAACACGCGCGAGGTGCACTCCTGGTCGTGCCCCACCGTGTACGGGAGCAGCAGCTGGCAGGCGAGCCAGAGCCAGATCCCCGACGCGGCGGCGATCAGACCGAAGCCCCAGGTCTGCTTGCGGCTCGCCCGCGCGCGGAAGGCGGTGTCGTACACGAGTGCTCTCATCCGGCCGAAACTAGCAGCCGGTTGAGGAGTCCGGTCCTCCTGGACCGGCTGCCCGAAGGCGCTCGGGCGGCGCCGCGTGCGGGTTCCTCCGTCCACGCCGGGTCCTCCGCGCCGGGTCCCCCGCCGCGCCGACGGAAAACAAGGGCCATGTGGGCATTTCGGGCGAGAGGTTGGGGTCGTTGTCCGATCGGTCGTGAGAGACCGGTGAAGCCGAGACGAATGGTGCGTCACAACTGCAGGGGGGACGGCGAGTCTCCTCCGAATACCTGATAGACAGTGGATATTCACGGCCCGACCGGCCGTGTGCCGCTGACGGCTCCTGGGGGGATCGCCGCACTGTGAAGCCGCTTCACCGTCACCTCGTCAACACCTCGCGCAAGGTCCTGTGCACGGCCGCCCTCGCGGCCAGCCTGACCACCGCCGCGGTCGTGACCAACCCGTCGACCGCCGACGCGGGGGAGTCCGAGCCGACCCCGGACAGCCCGCAGGCCGCCGACCGTGGTGATGCACGGCTGGACCTGCCCGGGGACGTCGCCGATCCGCAGGTTCCCCCGAGCGGGACCGCCACGGAGGGGGCCAGCGGGATACCCGCGACCGCCCTCGACGCCTACCAGCGTGCCGAGCTGTCGGTGGCCGCCGCGCTCCCCGGCTGCAAGCTGCCCTGGCAGCTGCTCGCCGGCATCGGCCGGGTCGAGTCCGTGCACGCCTCGGGCTACGGGCTGAAGGCCGACGGCTACACCGAGAAGCCGATCCGCGGCCCCCGCCTCGACGGCAACGGCTTCGCGGAGATCCGCGACACCGACAAGGGCGAGTTCGACGCGGACACCGAGTTCGACCGGGCCGTCGGCCCGCTGCAGTTCATCCCCTCCACCTGGAAGACCTGGGGCGCCGACGGCAACGGCGACGCCAAGCGCGACCCGAACAACATCTACGACGCGGCGCTGGGCGCGGGCCTCTACCTGTGCGCGGGCGACCGGGACCTCTCGGACGCGGCCAAGCTCGACTCGGCGATCCTCAGCTACAACAACTCCCGCGAGTACGTGAACACCGTGCTCGGCTACATGCGGCAGTACCAGGACGGCGGCGCCGCCGAGGTGCCGAACCCGCCCGTGGGCAACTACCCGACGCAGCCGCCGGGCACCCTGCCCACCCCGCAGCCGCAGCAGCAGAAGCCGGCCCCGAAGCCGACGCCCACGCCGACGCCCACGCCGACCCCGACCCCGACGCCCACCCCGACGCCGTCTGCGGCTCCGCACCTGACGGAGCTGTCGGTGCTCGGCGGCCCCGGTCTCACGGCCGAGGCCGGGGCGGCGTTCGCCGAGGTCCCGCGGGTCAAGGCGGTCCTCAGCGACGGCAAGCCCGCCGTCGGGCAGGAGGTCGTCTTCGCGGTCGAGGGCGACACGACCGGCGGCACCGGCTTCCCGCAGGCTCCGGCGAACTCGCTGGTGGTCAAGACGGACGCCCAGGGCATCGCGGCCGCGCCCGGCCTCAAGGCGGGCGCCAAGGAAGGCACCTTCTCCCTGCGGGTCTCGGCCTACGACAAGGCCGGCAAGCTCACGGTGACCTTCACCGGCAAGGTGACGCCGAAGCCGTCCGCCGACCGGCTGGCCCGCCCGGAGGGTTCCAAGCCCCTGGAGGCGGTCGCCGGTACGAGCGTCAAGGGCGTCGAGGTCCTCGCCACGGCCGGCGGCAAGGCCGCCGGGGGAACGGAGACCCGCGCCGAGCTGGTCGTGAAGGACGCGACCGGCACCTGGGTCCCGGTGGACCCGGCGACCGCGAAGGCCCCGTACTTCAAGGACGCGACGGGCAAGAAGACCTTCAGCCTGCCGCTGCTCGTGGCGGGCGCCGACGGCAAGATCGTCCTGCCGGAGCTCTTCACCGACGCGGACCTCCCCGCGGGGACGTACTCCCTGCGGCTGATCACTCCGCAGAACGTGACCCTGGTCCTGGACATCAAGATCACGGCTCCGGCCGCGACGCCGGCCCCGGACGCGACGCCGGTTCCGGCCGAGCCCGGCAAGCCCGCCTGACGCGAACGACCCGGGGCCCGCACCGTGTGAGCACGGTGCGGGCCCCGGGTCGTACCCCCCCGCCCCGTCCGGGACGGGCGGCACAAGGCAGGAGCCCTGCCGCTCTGCTCGCGCAGAGGTGACAGGGCTCCTTGGGTACTGCTTATCCAACCGCGATTAAGGTTGGCCCAGGCGACTAGGCCGGGGTGACGTTCTCCGCCTGCGGGCCCTTCGGACCCTGCGTGACGTCGAAGTTCACCGTCTGGTTCTCCTCCAGGGAGCGGAAGCCAGAGGCGTTGATCGCGGAGTAGTGGACGAAGACATCCGGGCCGCCGCCGTCCTGGGCGATGAAGCCGAAGCCCTTTTCAGCGTTGAACCACTTCACGGTTCCGGTAGCCATGAGCCCTCCTATGGGCCAAAGGGTCGCCCTGCTCCAGAACCTGCTAAGAAGTCTGAAAACTACAAAAGCCTGCGGGTCACATTCTCCGCAGGCCTCGTACTGCAAGGGAAACCAAACTGCAACTTGCGACGAGCCTAGCACGCACCCTCGGGCCGAGACCAGAGGGAAAGATCACGTCACCCGGACGTTTGACACCCGTCGCAAGGCTGACGCGGACACGGGGGCTAGTCTCGCGATGTGGACGTCTATCGCAGCCGGCCCCGCGTCGGCCACATCCAGTTCCTGAACTGCTTGCCCCTCTACTGGGGGCTGGCCCGAACCGGCACGCTGCTGGACCTGGAGCTGACCAAGGACACCCCCGAGAAGCTCAGCGAGCGCCTGGTCCAGGGCGAGCTCGACATCGCCCCGATCACCCTCGTGGAGTTCCTCCGCAACGCCGACCAGCTCGTCGCCTTCCCCGACCTCGCGGTGGGTTGCGACGGCCCCGTGATGTCCTGCGTGATCGTCTCGCAGGTGCCGCTGGAGCAGCTCGACGGGGCCCGCGTCGCCCTCGGCTCCACCTCTCGTACGTCCGTACGCCTCGCCCAGCTGCTGCTCGCGGAGCAGTACGGGGTCCGGCCCGACTACTACACCTGCCCGCCCGACCTGGGCCTGATGATGCAGGAGGCGGACGCGGCGGTACTGATCGGCGACGCCGCGCTGCGCGCCTCCCTCCACGACGCCCCCCGCCTCGGCCTGGCCGTGCACGACCTGGGGCAGATGTGGAAGGAGTGGACCGGGCTGCCGTTCGTCTTCGCCGTATGGGCCGCCCGGAA
This sequence comes from Streptomyces sp. NPDC056224, assembly GCF_042267665.1. Taxonomy (NCBI): domain Bacteria; kingdom Bacillati; phylum Actinomycetota; class Actinomycetes; order Kitasatosporales; family Streptomycetaceae; genus Streptomyces; species Streptomyces sp. NPDC056224. The sequence continues at coordinate 63,585 of NZ_JBHJTK010000038.1, read as the reverse complement.
GGACTACCTCGCCCGCGAGCCCGTCGTCGTGCAGAAGGTCCACGAAGCCTTCCTCGCCTCCCGGGACGTGTCCCTGGAGGAGGTCACCAAGGTCGCCGAGCAGGCGGCCCGCTGGGAGGCATTCGACGCGGAGCTGCTGGAGCGGTACTTCACGACGCTCGACTTCCGCTTCGGGCCGCAGCAGCTGGCCGGTGTAAGGGAATTCGCACGTCGTACGGGACCGACGACCGGGTACCCCTCGGATGTGAACCTGGAACTCCTGAACGCGGCCGTCCCGGAACACTGACGGGTTTACCGGGAATTCGCGCCCTTTTCGCGTTTCCGTATCCGCAAGGGGAATGCGTAGAGGAGTGCGGCATCCGGTACGGCATCCCTTCACCCGCCCCGGCGGGACGGGGCACCCCCTAAGGTGCTGTTCGGTCGGATCAGGGATCCCGGGGGACGGGCCCGGTAGATGGGGGGACGCGATGCAGCCGCTCGAAGCCGGCGAGCCGCGGACCATCGGCGCGTACCGGCTGCTCGGCCGGCTCGGCGCGGGTGGCATGGGCCGGGTCTACCTGGGGCGCAGTGCCGGCGGCCGGACCGTCGCCGTCAAGATCGTGCACCCGCACTTCGCCGCCGACGAGGAATTCCGGGCCCGCTTCCGCCGCGAGGTCGAGGCCGCCCGGCGGGTGGGCGGCGAGTGGACCGCGCCCGTGCTCGACGCGGATCCGGAGGCCCCGGTGCCGTGGGTGGCCACCGGCTACGTCGCGGGCCCGTCCCTGGACCGGGCGCTGGCCGCGCACGGGCCGCTGCCCGAGACCTCGGTACGGGCGATCGGCGCGGGGCTGGCCCGCGCGCTGGCGGCGGTGCACGGGCTGGGCCTCGTACACCGGGACGTCAAGCCGTCGAACGTGATGCTGACCCTCGACGGGCCGCGGCTGATCGACTTCGGGATCGCCCGGGCCACGGACGGCACGGCCTCGCTCACCTCCACCGGGGTCTCCGTCGGCTCACCGGGCTACATGTCGCCCGAGCAGATCCTCGGCAGGGGGGTCACCGGGGCGGCCGACGTGTTCTCGCTGGGGGCGGTACTGGCCTTCGCGGCGACCGGGCGCCCGCCCTTCACCGGGGACAACTCGGCGACCCTCCTCTACAAGGTCGTCCACGAACCGCCCGAGCTCGGCGCGGTCCGAGAAGGGCCGCTGCGCGAGCTGATCGAGGCCTGCCTGGCCAAGACGGCCGCCGGCCGGCCCACCCCCGAGGCGATCGCGGCGGCCCTCGACGGGGCCCTGCTCGGCCCGGGCTGGCTGCCCGCGCCCCTGGTCGAGGAGGCCAGCCGGGCGGCGGTGGCCCTGCTCGACCTGGAGGCCGATGCCGCCGGGGGCGGTACGGATGCCGGAGGCCCCGGCGCCGGCGCGGCGGTCCCGGACGCCCCCTCGGGCCCGGTGCCGTTCACCGCCGCCTCCTACGAAGGCGCCGTCGGCGTCGGCTTCGGGACCCCCGACCCCTCCTACGGGGGCCGGGGCGGGGCGCCCGGGAGTACGCCCGGTCCGTACGGCTCCGGCACGGGCGCCGGCGCGTACGGGGTGTTCGGGGCCCCGACCGAGACGGCGGGCGGCGGCGGCCCGTACGGCTCCCCGTACCCGCCCGCCGGCGGTCCGCTCCCCGGGCAGCGGACCGGCTCGGAGGGGCCGGGGCGGCAGGTCAGCGTCGTCGCTGCGGGCCGCCGCTTCAGCTGCACGCTCGTACTCGCCGCGGCGGCCGTGCTCGCGGTGCTGTCCGGCGGGCTGTACGGGACGGGGCTGCTGCCCGGCCAGGGCGACAAGCACCGGGACACGGCCGACGGCGGGCCGCGCACCTCCGCGTCGGCGCCCCCGCCGGGAGCCACCCCGTCCCCGGCCGCGCCGAGCGGGAGCGGCACGAACGCCCCCAAGGGGACCCGTACCGACGTCCCGGAGCAATTCACCGGCACCTGGAAGGGCACGATCACCACCGCCCGCATGGGGGTCTCCAGCGAGTTCGAGATCACCATCAAGGCCGGCAGGGTCGGCGAGGTCGTCGCCCGGGACAGGTCGGTCCTGGCCGTCCTCGGCACCGACTGCAGCGGTGACTGGAAGCTCTCCTCCGCCACCGACCGCTCACTCGTGCTGGACACCTCCGGCGGCCCCAACCCGGCCCCCGGGATCTGCTCCAACGGCTCCGCCGACGAGCAGTTCACCCTCAACGGGAACGGAACGCTGCACTACAAGTCGGGCGACGGCCCGGCCGGTAACCCCGAGGGCGATCTGACCCGCAGCCCCTGATCGCCGCCCGAGGCCGCTGGCGTAGGCTGGATCGGTCCGTACCTCTTGACACACCGCCGAAAGGTGACGCACCGGTGACCGACCAGGCCGCTCTCCAGTCTGTCCTCGACCGCGCCGCCGCAGGGGGCCGGATCACCAAGGAAGAGGCGCTCGACCTCTACCGCGACGCGCCGCTGCACGCGCTCGGCCAGGCCGCCGACGCGGTGCGCCGCCGTCGCTACGCGGGCACCGAGCACATCGCCACGTACATCATCGAGCGGAACATCAACTACACGAACGTGTGCGTCACGGCGTGCAAGTTCTGCGCCTTCTACGCGGCCCCCAAGGACACGAAGAAGGGCTGGTCCCGCGACCTCGACGACATCCTGCGCCGCTGCGCGGAGACCGTGGAGCTCGGCGGCACGCAGATCATGTTCCAGGGCGGCCACCACCCGGACTACGGCGTCGAGTACTACGAGCACCACTTCTCCGCCATCAAGAAGGCCTTCCCGCAGCTGGTCATCCACTCCCTCGGCGCGTCCGAGGTCGAGCACATGGCCCGGATCTCGGGCGTCTCGGCGGAGGAGGCCATCAAGCGCATCCACGCCGCCGGCCTCGACTCCTTCGCCGGCGCCGGCGCCGAACTGCTGCCGGAGCGCCCGCGCAAGGCGATCGCCCCGCTCAAGGAGTCCGGCGAGCGCTGGCTGGAGATCATGGAGATCGCCCACGAGCTGGGCGTGGAGTCCACTTCCACGATGCTGATGGGCACCGGGGAGACCAACGCCGAGCGCATCGAGCACATCGCGATGATCCGGGACACGCAGGACCGTACGGGCGGCTTCCGCGCCTTCATCCCGTACACGTACCAGCCCGAGAACAACCACCTCAAGGGCCGTACCCAGGCGACGATCTTCGAGTACCTGCGCATGATCGCCATCGCGCGCCTCTTCCTCGACAACATCGCCCACATCCAGGGTTCCTGGCTGACCGTCGGCAAGGAGGCGGGTCAGCTCTCGCTGCACTACGGCGCGGACGACCTCGGCTCGATCATGCTGGAGGAGAACGTCGTCTCCTCGGCCGGCGCCAAGCACCGCTCCAACCGCCAGGAGATCATCGACCTGATCCGCAAGGCGGGCCGCACTCCGGCGCAGCGGGCGACGACCTACGAGCACCTCCTGGTGCACGACGACCCGGCGAACGACCCGGTCGACGACCGCGTCGTGTCGCACATCTCCTCGACCGCCATCGAGGGCGGCACCGCGCACCCCGAGCTGAAGCTCATCTCCACGAACTGATGCGCACGCTGCACACCGCCGGACTCCTCGTCCCGGGACCGGGAGCCGCGCCGCTCGGCGACGGCGCGGTCCTGGTCGAGGGGGACCGGATCGAGGCGCTCGGCCCCTTCGCGGAACTCGCCGCGCGGTATCCGCAGGTGCGGGTCCGGCGGTGGCCCGGGCTGCTCACCCCGGGGCTGCTGGCGCGCGGAGCGGACACGCTGCTGGAGCGGACGTACTACCCGGACGACCCGTACGAGACCGCCGAGCTCGGCACCGACCCGATCAGCGGGGCGGACGCGCTCGGCGCCCTGGAGCTCACCGAGGCGCGCTGGGGCAACAGCGCCCGGCGCGGCACCCAGAAGCTGCTGGCCCGCGGGGTGGTGGCGGTCGCCGGCCGCTTCGCGATCCCCGCGGTGCGCACGGCGGTGGTCCGCTCGGGGCTCACGGTCCTGCCGCCCGCGCCCTACGAGGGGCCGCCCGCCCTGGACCCCCTCCCGGACGCCGTCCGGGGGGACCTCCACGCCGTGCGGGAAGCGGCCGGGCAGGCCTTCCACGGGGTCCTGGAGCCGGGCGCCCCGGCCCGCTTCGCGGTCTTCGCGGTGGCGGACGAGGCCGAACTGCTGTCCCGCGGTGCGACCACCTGCGTGGCCACGGTCATCGGCGGCCGCCTGCTCCACCGCCGCCGCTGAGCCGCTGGTCCTGCGCGCCCTGCCGGGCGAGGGCGGCGAGCAGGCAGGCCTGCAGGCGGCTGATGCCGCCCAGCTTCGTGCGTATGTTGCCGACGTGGAACTTGACCGTGCTGACCGACAGTTGGAGCTCGGCGGCGAGCTCCGCGTTGGAGGCGCCGGTGGCCAGGCACAGGAACACCGCGGACTCCTGCTCCGTCAGCTGGGCCTGCGGCAGCACGGCGGCGTCGTACGAGGGGAACCACGCGGGGACGGTGAAGCTGACGACGCGCACGGTTTCCACTCCTCGCCCCCGGCCGGGCCATCCGATGGCCGGCTCTCCCTGTTAAGGGACGCGCGGGCCGGACAGATAAGTTCCGTTCGCGTCGAACGGCCAGGCATTGGCCTTGCATCCGAGCAGGCCCTTGATCTGCTGCATCATCGCGGGCGCCGCCTGGCCCGGGCCCGGGCAGGTCTCGTGCTCGTGGCCGAGTTCGTGTCCGACCTCGTGGTTGACGATCAGCGCCCGGTACTCCTCGACGGGGCCGCTGAACTGCGGTGATCCCTCCTGCCAGCGCTTGAGGTTGACCACGACGGTGTGCCCGGCACGGCAGTTGGTCTCGCCGATCAGCTCCGGGGTGACCACCTCGCACAGGCGGTCGGTGGTCGTGGGCGTCGCGATCTTCACGGTGAAGTCCACCGGCTCGCCCGGTCCGGCGAGCCGGAAGCCGTACGCCGGGTCCTTGGTCCAGCCGCGCGGGTCCCCGAGGATCGCCTCGACGGAACGGGCGGCGGAGTCCGGGTCGACCCCGGAGCCCTCCTCGACCTCGATCCGCCAGCGCAGGGCGGGCCCCTTGCCGTGGGCCTTGCCGGAGGCGCCGGAGGCCTGGAAGGTGCCCGGCCCGGAGGACGGCACCTGTGGGGAGGGCGCCGCAGGGCTCGGGGCGGCGGGCGTGGGCGATCCCGGGGGCCGGTGCGAGGGGGAGCCGGAGGGCTTCGCCGCGTCGGGGGAGCGCCGGCCGCCCTGCGCGGCCGCGTCCGAGACCTCGGCGGATTCCCCGTCCTGCTGGTCGGGCCGCGCCGCCACGGGCCGACTGTCCGCCGTCGTACCCGCGTCGTCGCCCGGTGCCATCGCGTACGCGGTCGCCGAGACCGCGACGAGGGCCGCCGACCCGAGGACGATCGTGCGCCGCAGCCGCTTGCGTCGCTCGGCCCGGCGCTGCGCACGCGGGCTGAGGCGGGAGCGACCGGTGGAATGGCCTGCCGGCATCGTGAAGCCCTTTGTTCGTGGCGGCCGCCACGGATCCGGCCGCTGGTCAGGGCCCATGATCCAATGGGTGGCCGTCGCCGGGCCGCACCGCCCCCAGTCAACGGTCCCAGGGGCCCCGGGCGTAACTGTCCTTCGGGCCAGTTGTCCGGGTTCCATCCGGGCGTGGGGCGTGTCTCCCCCGTCGTGTCCGGCCTGAGAGGATGGGCGCGTCATCCGCCGATCCGCACGCACACCGAGGGGCGAACACCAGTGACAAGGGCTTCCCTGGACAAGCAGCCGCACGAAGTCGCCTCCATGTTCGACGGCGTCGCGGCGAACTACGACCTCACCAACGACGTCCTCTCCCTCGGCCAGGCCCGGATCTGGCGCAAGGAGGTCGCCAAGGCGGTCGGCGCGCGCCCCGGGCACACGGTCCTCGACCTGGCCGCCGGGACCGCGACCTCCTCGCTGCCGTTCGCCGCGACCGGCGCGTACGTGGTCCCCTGCGACTTCTCGCTGGGCATGCTGCGGGAGGGCAAGAAGAAGCACGCCTGGCTGCCGCTGACCGCCGGGGACGCGACGAAGCTGCCCTTCAGGGACGACGTCTTCGACACCGTGACGATCTCCTTCGGGCTGCGCAACGTCCAGGACACCGACGCGGCGCTGCGCGAGCTGTACCGGGTGACCAAGCCCGGCGGCCAGGTCGTCATCTGCGAGTTCTCGCAGCCCACGTGGGCGCCCTTCCGCACGGTCTACACCGAGTACCTGATGCGGGCCCTGCCGCCGGTCGCCCGCGCGGTCTCGTCCAACCCCGACGCGTACGTGTACCTCGCCGAGTCCATCCGCGAGTGGCCCGACCAGCCCGCGCTGGCGGGGCTGCTGCAGAAGGCCGGCTGGTCCAAGGTGGCCTGGCGCAACCTCAGCGGCGGCATCGTGGCGCTGCACCGGGGCACCAAGGCCTGACCGGTGGACTACCAGAGGCTGCTGGAGCAGATCGCGGCCGACGTCGCCCCGCTGGTGGGCGGCGGCACCCCCGCCGAGTACATCCCGGCGCTCGCGTCCGTGGACCCCGGGCAGTTCGGGATGGCTGTCGCCGACCTCGACGGCAAGGTCTTCGGTGTGGGGGACTGGCAGGTCCCCTTCTCCGTCCAGTCCATCACCAAGGTCTTCGCGCTCGCCCTGGCGCTGGCCGAGGGCGGCGACGCGCTGTGGGAGCGGGTCGGGCGGGAGCCCTCCGGGAACCCGTTCAACTCGCTCGTGCAGCTGGAGTACGAGAACGGCATCCCGCGCAATCCGTTCATCAACGCCGGGGCGCTGGTGGTCACGGACCGGCTCCAGACCCTGACGGGTGACGCGAGCAGTGAACTGCTCGGCTTCCTGCGGGCGGAGAGCGGAAATCCGGACATCGGCTTCGACGCGGAGGTCGCGGCCTCCGAGCAGGAGCACGGCGACCGCAACGCGGCCGTCGCCCACTTCATGGCCTCGTACGGGAACATCGACAACCCGGTGCCGGCGCTGCTGGACCACTACTTCTGGCAGTGTTCGATCGAGATGAGCTGCGCGGACCTCGCCCGTGCCGGGCGCTTCCTGGCGCGGCACGGGCTGCGTGCGGACGGGTCGCGGCTGCTGACGCGCAGTGAGGCGAAGCAGATCAACGCGGTGATGCTGACCTGCGGGACGTACGACGCGGCGGGTGAGTTCGCGTACCGGGTGGGCCTGCCGGGCAAGAGCGGCGTGGGCGGGGGCATCGTGGCGGTCGTGCCGGGCCAGTGCGTGCTGGCCGTCTGGAGCCCGGGCCTGGACCCCCACGGCAACTCGGTGGCGGGCGTGGCGGCCCTGGACCGCTTCACGACCCTGACGGGCCTGTCGGTGTTCTAGGCCCTGTCGGCCGCGCGCCCTGCCGGGGCCCGGCGGGGTCGGGGTCGGCTGCCGGTCCTTTGCGGGGCCCGGCTCCGCTGCCGGTCCTTGGAGGGGGCTTGGCGGGGCCTGGCTCCGCTGCCGGTCCTTTTGCGGCCCGGCCCGGCTGCCGGTCCTTTGCGCGGCCCGGCCCGGCTGCCGGTCCTTTGCGGGCCCGGCTCCGCTGCCGGTCCTTGGAGGGGGCTTGGCGGGGCCTGGCTCCGCTGCCGGTCCTTTTGCGGCCCGGCCCCGGCCGACCCCCGGCCCCGGCCGGGCCTCGGGCCCGTGTCCGGCAACAGGTCCGGACCGGCTTTCCCGGCCGGGCGGACTTTCCCGGCCGGGTCGGCTGCCGCGCGCCGTCCGCGCTCCGCCGCACGTTCGGGTCCTGCCCGGCCGCGCACGGCCCCGTCGGCGATCGAGGCGCGTTCCCGGGCGGAGCCGGTTCCGGGGCGGGGCGTGGGAGGGGCCCCGCGCGGCGGGAGGGTCAGCCGCCCTGGAGGGAGAGTTCGTAGCGGCGGCCGTAGCGGGTGCCGCTCGGGAGGAGGAAGCGTTCCGCCAGGGTCATGCCCAGCCGCTCGGCCACGGCTATCGAGCGGACGTTGTCGTCGTTGATCATGGCCACGACGTGCGGGAGACCGGCCTCCCGGACCCGTTCCAGCGTGGCGAGCGCGGCGGCGTACGCGTAGCCCCGCCCCCAGTACCGGCGGCCCAGCCGCCAGCCGATCTCGATCTCACCGACCGGCCCCCACGCCTTCTCCTCGGGCCACGGCTGCGCGCCGGTGAAACCGATCACCGCGCCCTCCTCGTCCAACAGGGTCCACAGGCAGTAGCCGAGGCGTGCGTCGTGCATGCGCTGGCGCGCGGTGAACTCCTCGTACAGCGACAGCTCGGCGGGCCCGCCGAGGAACTCCATGACCTCGGGGTCGTCGAAGACGCGGTGCCAGGCGCGCGCGTCCTCGTCGGTGGGCACGCGGAGCTGTACGGCGGGGAGCGGCCGGGTCGGCGAGGTGGTCATCGGAGGCAGCCCTTCGGTTCGCGATCTCTCTCGCTGCATAGACTGCACATGTCCGGTGCCGTTGGGCACCCTTTATCGAGTATCGAGCCTTCGGGAGACCCCGCAGTGACCGAGCCCCTCTCCGAACACTCCGCGGACGTGATCGTCGTCGGGGCCGGGCCCGCCGGCTCGACCACCGCCTACTACCTCGCCAAGGCCGGACTGGACGTCCTGCTGCTGGAGAAGACGGCTTTCCCGCGCGAGAAGGTGTGCGGCGACGGACTGACCCCGCGTGCCACCAAGCAGCTGGTGGCGATGGGCATCGACATCTCCGAAGAGGCCGGCTGGCTGCGCAACAAGGGCCTGCGCATCATCGGCGGCGGACAGCGGCTCCAGCTGGACTGGCCGGAACTCGCCTCCTTCCCGGACTACGGACTCGTCCGCAAGCGCGACGACTTCGACGAGACCCTGGCCCGCCAGGCGCAGAAGGCCGGTGCCCGGCTGTACGAGCGCTGCAACGTCGGCGAGCCGGTCCGCGACCCGCGCACCGGGCACATCACCGGCGTACAGGCGAAGCTGGGCGAGGAGAAGACGCCCGTCACCTTCCGCGCCCCGCTGGTCGTCGCCGCCGACGGCAACTCCTCCCGGCTGTCCCTCGCCATGGGCCTGCACCGGCGCGAGGACCGCCCGATGGGCGTCGCCGTCCGTACGTACTTCACCTCGCCCCGGCACGACGACGACTACCTGGAGTCCTGGCTGGAGCTGTGGGACCGGCGCGGTGCGCAGGACCGGCTGCTGCCCGGCTACGGCTGGATCTTCGGCATGGGCGACGGCACGTCCAACGTCGGCCTCGGCATCCTCAACTCCTCCTCCGCCTTCAAGGAGCTGGACTGGCGCGAGGTCCTCAAGGCCTGGTGCGCGTCCATGCCGGAGGACTGGGGCTACACCCCCGAGAACATGACGCAGCCGATCCGCGGCGCGGCCCTGCCGATGGCCTTCAACCGGCAGCCGCACTACACCAAGGGCCTGCTGCTGGTCGGTGACGCGGGCGGCCTCGTCAACCCGTTCAACGGCGAGGGCATCGCCTACGCCATGGAGTCCGGCAAGATCGCGGCCGACGTCATCGTGCAGGCCCACGCCCGGGCCACCCCGGCCCAGCGCGAACTGGCGCTGCACAACTACCCGAAGGTGCTCAAGGAGACCTACGGCGGTTACTACACGCTGGGCCGCGCCTTCGTGAAGCTGATCGGCAACCCGAAGGTCATGAAGGTCGCCGCGCAGCGCGGCCTGACCCACCCGGTGCTGATGAGGTTCACGCTGAAGATGCTGGCCAACCTGACCGACCCGACGGGCGGCGACGCGATGGACCGCATCATCAACGGCCTCTCGAAGGTCGCTCCGAAGGCCTGACCGGGGCTACTCGGCAGAACGGGCGGGCCGGGCGGGGGGTTCCCCGCTGCGGCCCGCTTCCGCGTCCGCGCCGCCGTGCACGGTACGCACGCACTTGGCCAGCAGTACCAGACCGCACAGCAGCAGCGCCCCCGAGGCGCTCCAGCCGAGCCCCAGGGTGAGGGCGCTGCCCGGCTTCTGCCAGGGGCGGGCGGTGGTCAGCAGCCAGCCGCCGACGCCGAGGAGGCCGAGCCCGAGCGCGGCCGGGCCGGCGGTCGGGTCACCGGCGCCGCGGTACTCGTACGGCTTCAGGTCCACAGGACCACCACCTCCAGGTCGAGCGGTCGGAACGCGCCACCGCCGGCTTCATCTTCGCAGGGCTTCGGCCGGTTCGGCACGGGCCGCCCGTCTGGCGGGACAGAGGCCGGCCGGCGGTCCCGCGAGCAGCCCGGCGAGCGGGGCCGCGGAGACCCCGGCGGGGTGGAGCACCGGGTTCCTCTCGCGGACGACGGAGGCGGCGACCACGGTGAGTTCGGCCGGTAGGCGCCGGCCGGGCCGCCGAGCATGCCCAAAGCAGCCGACTCCGTGGTGGATTGTGCCGATACGTACCGGTCCCGTGTGCCGCGTGCGCGGCGCGGCCCGGCTCGCCGGCGCGCTCCGGCACGGCGACGAGGGCGCGGTTCGCGCTCCCGGCCGCGCCGATCACCGGGCAGCTCCCGGCGAACGCGGGCAGGGCCCGCTCAGGACGCCCCACCGGCCGTGCTCCCGTTCGGCTGCTCCGGTGCCGGTGCCGGTGCCGGTGCCGACGAGCCGCAGCTGCGCGGCAGCGCGTCTGTCGGCGTGCACGGCGAACAGGGGTGCGCTCAGGGCGGGAAGGCGCCGACGGGCGCGGGCGGAAGCTCTGCGCCCCGCCCGGGGACGGCGTCGACCTGCCCTTCGCGTTCGGGCTGGACCCGGGGGAGCGGTGCGCCCCGCTGAGCGCTCGACGCACGCTCCGGACCGGCGGCGAGCCCCGCCCGGGGAACGCCGAAGGGCCGGTACTCCACCCCCGAGCGGGGGAGTACCGGCGCTTCGTACATTTTGGACGGTTCAGCCCGGAGAGCTCAACTCAGAGGACGCGGACGGCGCCCGTCGGCTTGTCGTAGCTCAGGGAGCGCTCGACGATGCCGGTGCTGGGGTTCTGCGCGCCGACGAACTTGCCGCCGCCGACGTAGATGGCGACGTGGTACGCGCTGCCCTTGGAGCCCCAGTACAGGATGTCGCCCGGCTGCAGGGCGCTCAGGGAGACCGAGGTGCCGGCGGAGGACTGCGCCTGGGACATGCGCGGCAGGGAGATGCCGGCCTGACGGTAGGCGGCCTGGACGAGGCCCGAGCAGTCGAACGAGGACGGACCGGTGCCGCCCATGACGTACGCCTTGCCGACCTGCGCGCGGGCGAAGTTCACGATGGCGGCGGCGGAGCCGGTCGCCGGGGCGGCCACGGAGGCGCCGGAGCCGTCGCTGGAGGTCGCGCCGGAGGAGGACTTGGTGGACAGCGTGGTCCGGGCGGCGGCGCGGGTCGCGCGCTCGGCCTCGGCCTTGCGGGCCGCCTCCTCCTGGGCCTTCTTCTCGTCGTCGGCCTTCTGCTGGGCGTCTTCCTTGGCCTTCTTCGCCTCGGCGGCGGCGCCGGTGCGGGCGCTCTCCTCCTGGGCGGTCAGTTCGCCCTCGACGGCGGCGGCGCGGGTGTTCTCGGCGGCCGTGGTGACGGCGGAGGAGACCTCGGCGGCAAGGTCCAGGTTGAGGACCGGCATTTCGAGCGTCGTCTCGGCCACGGGCTCGGCGGACGGGGACGCGCTCGCGGTGCCGGCCATGGCCAGGGTGCTGAGTACGCCACCGGCAACTCCGGCGCGGACCGCGAGCTTCGAGGCGCTGCGACGGGGCTTCCGGTGGCTGGGTATGTGAGCGGTGTGGGACATGAGAACAACCGCTATCAGGGCGCCCGGGTTCCCTTCAAGAAACGTGGGCTGCGCCACAGTTGCCCGCGAAAGGCGCTAACCGGGCGCGTCGCGCTCCTTATTGACGCCGTAACGGGCTAAACGGACATGCCTTCACAAGGCTGTGATCATGGGTTATCCGCAATAAGTCCGATTGATCCTCGGCCTACCATCTCGCCGTACAGATGGCCAAGCCCCGTTTCGGAAGCGTCAATTCAGAGTGGCGCAGGTCACAGGAGCGTCACGTTGTGCGGACGCTGTGGCCCGTCCGTGATCTCGCCGTGAACTCCCCGGCCGATTCGTGAACGGATGCACGCGGCCGACGGCGCCCCGGGACCCGCTTCTGCCCCGCGTCCACCTCCGTACACGCGGGCTCCCCCGACCGGGCGACACCGATCCCGATATCACTCCAGTGCCGTGGTTTCCAATTTGCCTGCAGTGACCACCATTTGATAATGCGCGACCCCTCCTACCTGCGGTGACGGGGTCGAATGTCACCTTTGGTAATCATGTGGATGCTTCGCGTATGAAGATCACGGCTCATCGGACTTCATGATCGTTCGCCTGGTGGTGGAGATCACAAACTCGTTGTTGTAACCCGTGTCGCAGATCACAGAGGAGCAGGCATAAGATGCGCACCAGTCCGGCTTGTGAACTGCCTCACATGCAAGCGCTCGATCAAAAGCGTGATCTTCGCGAGGCGGGGCGCGGCGCCGGTGCAGCGGTCCAACGGTCAAGGACGACTGGAAGGAGCGAGGAGCGTGAATGCGTACGCGCCCATCCTCGTGCTCGGCGCCCTCGGCGCAGGGTTTGCGATCTTCTCCGTGGTCATGGCCACGCTGATCGGCCCAAAACGGTACAACCGGGCAAAGCTTGAGGCATACGAGTGCGGCATCGAGCCGACTCCGGTGCCGGCCGGCGGCGGTCGCTTCCCCATCAAGTACTACCTGACGGCGATGCTCTTCATCGTCTTCGACATCGAGGTTGTCTTCCTCTACCCCTGGGCCGTCACCTTCGACTCCCTGGGGATCTTCGGGCTCGTCGAGATGCTGCTCTTCGTGCTCACCGTCTTCGTCGCCTACGCCTACGTGTGGCGCCGCGGCGGCCTGGAATGGGACTGAGGGGCTGAATTTTCCATGGGACTGGAAGAGAAGCTGCCGAGCGGCTTCCTGCTGACCACCGTCGAACAGGCCGCGGGCTGGGTGCGCAAGTCATCCGTCTTCCCCGCGACCTTCGGCCTGGCGTGCTGTGCCATCGAGATGATGACCACCGGAGCGGGCCGGTACGACCTGGCCCGCTTCGGCATGGAGGTCTTCCGCGGCTCGCCGCGCCAGGCCGATCTGATGATCGTGGCGGGCCGGGTCAGCCAGAAGATGGCGCCGGTGCTGCGGCAGGTGTACGACCAGATGCCCGCTCCCAAATGGGTCATCTCCATGGGGGTTTGTGCATCTTCAGGCGGAATGTTCAATAACTACGCGATCGTCCAGGGCGTCGACCACATCGTCCCCGTGGACATCTACCTGCCCGGCTGCCCGCCGCGCCCCGAGATGCTGATGGACGCGATCCTCAAGCTCCACCAGAAGATCCAGGGCTCCAAGCTCGGCGTGAACCGGGAAGAGGCGGCCCGCGAGGCGGAGGAGGCGGCCCTCAAGGCCCTCCCCATCATCGAGATGAAGGGGCTGCTCCGGTGAGCGAGACCCAAGAGCCGGCGAACGGCACCAACGGGGCCAACGGCAACGGCCTCCCCGCCCCGCGCGCGAGCGGCCCCGAGGTCATCGGCGTCCGCAAGGGCATGTTCGGGGCCGCGGAAGGCGGCGACACCAGCGGCTACGGCGGCCTGATCCGCACCGTGGCCCTGCCCGGCGCGACCAGCCGCCCGTACGGGTCCTACTTCGACGAGGTGGCCGACGAACTCGAAGGCGCCCTGGAGGAGCAGGACCTGGTCCCCGAGAACGCCATCGAGAAGACGGTGGTCGACCGGGGCGAGCTCACCTTCCACATCGCCCGCGAGCACCTCGTCCGGGTCGCGGGCATCCTGCGCGACGATCCCGCCCTGCGCTTCGAGCTCTGCACCGGCGTCTCGGGCGTGCACTTCCCGGGGGACAAGGGCCGCGAGCTGCACGCCGTCTACCACCTGCGCTCGCTCACCCACGGCCGCGTCCTGCGCCTGGAGGTGTCCGTACCGGACAGCGACCCGCACGTCCCCTCGCTCGTCCCGGTCTACCCGACCAACGACTGGCACGAGCGCGAGACGTACGACTTCTTCGGCCTGATCTTCGACGGGCACCCGGCCCTCACCCGGATCATGATGCCGGACGACTGGCAGGGCTTCCCGCAGCGCAAGGACTACCCGCTCGGCGGCATCGCCGTCGAGTACAAGGGCGCCCAGATCCCGGCTCCCGACCAGCGGAGGTCGTACAGCTGATGTCCCCCACCTCGAACCACGCAGAGAGCCACGCCTCCTCCCGCGAGACGACCGAGGGCACCGTCTACACCGTCACCGGCGGCGACTGGGACGAGGTCGTCCAGTCCGCGGCCCGCGCGGACGACGAACGCATCGTCGTCAACATGGGCCCCCAGCACCCGTCCACCCACGGAGTGCTCCGCCTGATCCTGGAGATCGACGGCGAGACGGTCACCGAGGCCCGCTGCGGCATCGGCTACCTGCACACCGGCATCGAGAAGAACCTCGAATACCGGAACTGGACGCAGGGCACCACCTTCGTCACGCGCATGGACTACCTGACGCCGTTCTTCAACGAGACGGCGTACTGCCTCGGCGTCGAGAAGCTGCTCGGCATCACCGAGCAGATCCCCGACCGCGCCACCGTCATCCGCGTCCTGCTGATGGAGCTCAACCGGCTCTCCTCCCACCTGGTGTGCATCGCCACCGGCGGCATGGAGCTGGGCGCGACCACGATCATGATCTACGGCTTCCGCGACCGCGAGCTGATCCTCGACGTCTTCGAGCTGATCACCGGCCTGCGCATGAACCACGCGTTCGTCCGCCCCGGCGGCCTCGCGCAGGACCTGCCCCCGGGCGCCGTCGACCAGCTGCGCGACGTCGTGAAGACCATGAAGAAGAACCTGCCGGAGTACGACAAGCTCGCCACCGGCAACCCCATCTTCAAGGCCCGCATGCAGGACGTCGGCTACCTCGACCTCACCGGCTGCATGGCGCTCGGCGCCACCGGCCCGATCCTGCGCTCCGCGGGCCTGCCCCACGACCTGCGCAAGTCGGACCCGTACTGCGGCTACGAGAACTACGAGTTCGACGTGCCGACCACCGACACCTGCGACTCCTACGGACGGTTCCTGATCCGCCTGGAGGAGATGCGCCAGTCACTGCGGATCGTCGAGCAGTGCCTGGACCGGCTGGCGCCGGGACCGGTCATGGTCGCCGACAAGAAGATCGCCTGGCCGGCGCAGCTGGCGATGGGCCCGGACGGCCTCGGCAACTCGCTCGACCACATCAAGAACATCATGGGCACCTCCATGGAGGCCCTCATCCACCACTTCAAGCTGGTGACCGAGGGCTTCCGGGTACCGGCCGGGCAGGCCTACAGCGCCGTCGAGTCGCCGAAGGGCGAGCTCGGCGTGCACGTGGTCTCCGACGGCGGCACCCGCCCGTACCGGGTCCACTTCCGCGACCCGTCCTTCACCAACCTGCAGGCCATGGCCGCGATGTGCGAGGGCGGCCAGGTCGCCGACGTCATCGTCGCCGTCGCCTCCATCGACCCCGTGATGGGAGGCGTCGACCGATGACCGACATCCAGTTGGGGATGCCCCAGCTTCCCGCCCCCGACTTCCCGGCCGAGGTGCGCGCCCGGCTCGAAGCGGACGCACGGGAAGTCATCGCCCGCTACCCCGACAGCCGCTCCGCCCTGCTGCCCCTGCTGCACCTGTGCCAGTCGCAGGAGGGCCACGTCTCGCGCACCGGCATCCGGTTCTGCGCCGACGTACTGGGCCTGACCACCGCCGAGGTCACGGCCGTGGCCACCTTCTACACGATGTACCGGCGCAAGCCCTCCGGGGACTACCAGGTCGGCGTCTGCACGAACACCCTGTGCGCGGTGATGGGCGGCGACGCCATCTTCGAGGAGCTCAAGGAGCACCTCGGGGTCGGCAACAACGAGACCACCCCCGACGGCAAGATCACCCTTGAGCACATCGAGTGCAACGCGGCCTGCGACTTCGCCCCCGTGGTGATGGTCAACTGGGAGTTCTTCGACAACCAGACGCCCGAGTCCGCCAAGGCCATGGTCGACGACCTGCTGGCGGGTCGCGAGGTCTCGCCGACCCGGGGCGCGCCGCTGTGCACCTACAAGGAGACGGCCAGGATCCTGGCCGGCTTCCCGGACGAGCGCGAGGGCGCGGTCGAGGCCACCGGCGGCGCCGGACCCGCCTCCCTGACCGGGCTGCGCATCGCCCGCGGCGAGTCCCCCCACACCCCGATCGTGCACCCGCGCGGCGAGGCTCGTGGCGAGACCACCACCGAGGGAGGGGAGTGATGACGGTGTCGTCTGAACTGAGCAACGGGGGCACCTCGCGGCCGCAGTCCGGCGGAGGGGCCAGCCCCGACAAGCTCCTCGCACCCGTCCTGTCGGCCTTCTGGGACGAGCCCCGGTCGTGGACGCTGGAGACCTACCGGCGCCACGAGGGCTACGAGGGCCTGCGCAAGGCCCTCGCGATGACCCCGGACGACCTCATCGCCTACGTGAAGGACTCGGGTCTGCGCGGCCGCGGCGGCGCGGGCTTCCCCACCGGCATGAAGTGGCAGTTCATCCCGCAGGGCGACGGAAAGCCGCACTACCTCGTCGTGAACGCGGACGAGTCGGAACCGGGAACCTGCAAGGACATCCCCCTTCTCTTCGCCAACCCGCACTCCCTCATCGAGGGAATGATCATCGCCTGCTACGCGATCCGGTCGCAGCACGCCTTCATCTACCTGCGCGGCGAGGTGGTGCCGGTCCTGCGGCGCCTGCACGAGGCGGTGCGCGAGGCGTACGAGGCCGGGTACCTCGGAAAGGACATTCTGGGGAGCGGGCTCGACCTCGACATCACGGTGCACGCGGGGGCGGGCGCGTACATCTGCGGCGAGGAGACGGCTCTGCTCGACTCCCTCGAAGGCCGGCGCGGTCAGCCCCGGCTGCGTCCTCCCTTCCCTGCCGTCGAGGGGCTCTACGCGTGCCCCACTGTCGTCAACAACGTCGAGTCCATCGCCTCGGTTCCCGCGATCCTGAACAAGGGCAAGGACTGGTTCAAGGCGATGGGGACGGAGAAGTCCCCCGGCTTCACGCTGTATTCGCTCTCCGGGCACGTGGCGGGGCCCGGCCAGTACGAGGCCCCGCTGGGGATCACCCTGCGCCAGCTGCTCGACATGAGCGGCGGGATGCGGCCCGGACACCGGCTGAAGTTCTGGACCCCGGGCGGTTCCTCCACCCCGATGTTCACGGACGAGCACCTCGACGTCCCGCTCGACTACGAGGGCGTGGGCGCGGCCGGCTCGATGCTCGGCACCAAGGCCCTCCAGTGCTTCGACGAGACGACCTGCGTGGTGCGGGCCGTCACCCGGTGGACCGAGTTCTACGCCCACGAGTCCTGCGGCAAGTGCACCCCGTGCCGCGAAGGAACGTACTGGCTGGTGCAGCTGCTCCGCGACATCGAGGCAGGCAAGGGCGTCATGTCCGACCTCGACAAGCTGAACGACATCGCCGACAACATCAACGGCAAGTCCTTCTGCGCGCTCGGCGACGGCGCGGCCAGCCCGATCTTCTCCTCGCTCAAGTACTTCCGCGAGGAGTACGAGCGGCACATCACGGGCAAGGGCTGCCCCTTCGACCCCAAGAAGTCGACCCTCTGGGCTGACACGGAGGTGAACGCATGACCGTCGCCAGTAACGCTCCCGCCGGTGGCGGAGGGGCCGCCGGGCCGCCGAAGGACGCCGACGCGGTGTCCCTCACCATCGACGGCATCGAGCTGTCGGTCCCCAAGGGAACCCTCGTCATCCGGGCCGCCGAGCAGCTCGGCATCGAGATCCCCCGGTTCTGCGACCACCCCCTCCTCTCCCCGGCCGGCGCCTGCCGCCAGTGCATCGTCGAGGTCGAGGGCCAGCGCAAGCCGATGGCCTCCTGCACGATCACCTGCACCGACGGCATGGTGGTCAAGACGCAGCTCACCTCCGAGGTCGCCGACAAGTCCCAGCGCGGCGTGATGGAGCTGCTGCTCATCAACCACCCGCTGGACTGCCCGGTCTGCGACAAGGGCGGCGAGTGCCCCCTGCAGAACCAGGCGATGTCCCACGGGAACGCCGAATCGCGTTTCGAGGGCAAGAAGCGCACCTACGAGAAGCCCGTCCCGATCTCCACCCAGGTGCTGCTGGACCGCGAGCGGTGCGTGCTCTGCGCGCGCTGCACCCGCTTCTCCAACGAGATCGCGGGCGACCCGATGATCGAGCTCCTGGAACGCGGCGCGCTCCAGCAGGTCGGCACCGGCGAGGGCGACCCGTTCGAGTCGTACTTCTCCGGCAACACCATCCAGATCTGCCCCGTCGGCGCCCTCACCTCCGCCGCGTACCGCTTCCGCTCCCGCCCCTTCGACCTCGTCTCCTCCCCGAGCGTGTGCGAGCACTGCGCGGGCGGCTGCGCGACCCGGACCGACCACCGCCGCGGCAAGGTGCTGCGCCGGCTCGCCGCGGAGGACCCCGAGGTCAACGAGGAATGGGTCTGCGACAAGGGCCGCTTCGCGTTCCGCTACGCGCAGCAGCGGGACCGGCTCACCACCCCGCTGGTGCGGGGCGCCGCCGGGGTCCTGGAGCCGGCGAGCTGGCCCGAGGCCCTGGAGGCCGCGGCGAACGGGCTGGCCGCCGCGCGCGGCCGGGCCGGAGTGCTGACCGGCGGCCGGCTCACGGTCGAGGACGCCTACGCGTACGCCAAGTTCGCCCGGGTGGTCCTCGACACCAACGACATCGACTTCCGGGCCCGCGTGCACAGCGCGGAGGAGGCCGACTTCCTGGCCGCCACCGTGGCCGGCACCGGCAGGGACCTCGACGGGCGGGGTGTCACGTACACCTCGCTGGAGGCGGCACCCGTGGTGCTGCTCGCCGGCATCGAGGCCGAGGAGGAGGCTCCGGGGGTCTTCCTGCGGCTGCGCAAGGCCCACCGCAAGCGCAAGCAGCGGACCTTCGCCCTCGCGCCGTTCGCCACCCGCGGCCTGGAGAAGGCGGGCGGCACCCTGCTGGCCGCCGCTCCCGGCACCGAGCCCGAGTGGCTCGACGCGCTCGCCTCCCGCACCGGCCTGGAGGCCGGCGGCGCGGAAGCCGCCGACGCGCTGCGGACGCAGGGCGCCGTCATCGTCGTCGGAGAGCGCCTCGCCGGGGTGCCCGGCGCGCTGACCGCCGCCGTACGGGCCGCCACCGCGACCGGGGCCACCCTGGTGTGGATCCCGCGACGGGCCGGTGAGCGCGCCGCCGTCGAGGCCGGTGCGCTGCCGTCGCTGCTGCCCGGCGCCCGTCCGGCCACCGACCCGCGGGCGCGCGACGAGGTCGCCACCGCCTGGGGCCTGGACGATCTCCCGCACCGCTACGGCCGCGACACCGGCCAGATCGTCGAGGCCGCCGCCGGGCGCGAACTGTCCGCCCTGCTCGTGGCGGGCGTCGAGGTCGCGGACCTGCCCGACCCGGCCCGTGCCCGGCTCGCCCTCCAGGAGGCCTTCGTGGTCTCCCTGGAACTGCGGCCCGGCGAGGTCACCGACCACGCCGACGTGGTCCTCCCGGTCGCCGCGGTGGCCGAGAAGGCGGGCACGTTCATCAACTGGGAGGGGAGGGTCCGGCCGTTCGAGGCCGCGCTCAAGCCCGACCAGATGACCCGCCGGCTCGCCCCCGCCGACGCCCGCGTGCTGCACATGCTGGCCGACGCGGCGGACCGGCCGATCGCGCTGCCCGACGTACACGCCGTACGCCGCGAGCTCGACGCGCTCGGCCCGTGGACCGGGGAGCGCGCCGCCGAGCAGTCCGCGGACACCGCGGCGCTGCCCCGTCCGGGAGCGGGCGAGGCGGTACTCGCGGGCCACCGGCTCCTCCTCGACCAGGGCAGGCTCCAGGAGGGCGACGACGCCCTGGCCGGCACCCGGCACGAGGCGAACGCCCGGCTGTCGGCGGCCACGGCCGCCGAGACGGGCGTCAAGAACGGGGACGTCCTCGCGGTCACCGGCCCGGCCGGCTCCGTGGAACTCCCGCTCCGGATCACCGAGATGCCCGACCGGGTGGTCTGGCTCCCGCTGAACTCCACCGGCTCGGGCGTCCTCGCCGACACCGGTGCCCGCCCGGGCACCCTCGTACGCATCGGCCCGGCGACCCCGGCCGGAGCGGGCGACACCACTGCGGAGGTGGGCGCGTGAACGCGGTACACGGTGATCTCGTACAGCTCGCGGCCGAGGACCTGTCCCTGTTCGGCAAGGACGTCTGGTGGCTGGTCGTCGTCAAGGCGGTGTTCTGCTTCGCCTTCCTGATGGTGACCGTCCTCTTCTCCATCGTGTGGGAGCGCAAGGTCGTCGCCTGGATGCAGCTGCGCATCGGCCCCAACCGGCACGGCCCCTGGGGCCTGCTCCAGTCGCTCGCCGACGGCGTCAAGCTGATGCTCAAGGAAGACGTCATCGTCAAGCGGGCCGACAAGGTCGTCTACGTCCTGGCCCCGATCATCGCGGCGATCCCGGCCTTCATGGCGATCGCGGTGATCCCCTTCGGCCCGCCCGGCGACGAGGTCTCCATCTTCGGCCAGCGCACCACGATGCAGCTGACCGACCTGCCCATCGCGATGCTCTACATCCTCGCGGTGGCCTCGGTCGGCATCTACGGCATCGTGCTGGCCGGCTGGTCCTCCGGCTCGACGTACCCGCTCCTCGGCGGCCTGCGCTCCTGCGCGCAGATGATCTCCTACGAGATCGCGATGGGTGCGGCCTTCGCCTCGGTCTTCCTCTACTCCGGGTCGATGTCGACCTCGGCGATCGTCGAAGCCCAGGCGGACCGCTGGTTCATCGTGCTGCTGCCGGTGTCCTTCATCATCTACGTCATCACGATGGTCGGCGAGACGAACCGCGCCCCCTTCGACATGCCGGAGTCCGAGGGCGACCTGGTCGGCGGCTTCAACACCGAGTACTCGTCGATCAAGTTCGCGCTGTTCATGCTCGCCGAGTACGTCAACATGGTCACCGTCTCGGCGGTCTCGGTCACCCTCTTCCTGGGCGGCTGGCGGGCCCCGTACCCGATCAGCACCTTCTGGGAGGGCGCGAACCACGGCTGGTGGCCCATGCTCTGGTTCGTCATCAAGGTCCAGCTGCTGCTGTTCTTCTTCATCTGGCTGCGCGGCACGCTGCCCCGCGTGCGCTACGACCAGCTGATGAAGCTCGGCTGGAAGGTCCTGATCCCCGTCTCCGTGGTCTGGCTGATGATGGTCGCCACCGTCCGGGCGCTGCGCAACGAGGCGTACGACTTCAGCGAGATCGTCCTGTACGTCGGCGGCGCCGTCGTGGCGGTGCTGCTCCTCTCCTTCGTCGCGGACCTCTTCCGCGACAAGCGCGAGAAGGCTTCCGCCGCGGAGGCCGGCGAGGCCGCCGCGGCCGAGCCCTTCGACCCGCTGGCGGGCGGATTCCCCGTACCGCCCAAGCCGGGCCAGCACCTGGCACCCGTACCGCGCCGACGGCCTCGCGGAGAGCGAGAGCTGATTGTCAGTGGCGGAGTGAATACTGACAGTGACCGAGAGGAGGGTTGAGACATGTCTGACGAAAAGTGGCAGAACCCGGTGGCCGGCTTCGGCGTGACCTTCAAGGCCATGTTCAAGAAGCGCCTCACCGAGCAGTACCCGGAGGAGCACAAGACCACCGCCCCGCGCTTCCACGGACGGCACCAGCTCAACCGGCACCCGGACGGTCTGGAGAAGTGCATCGGGTGCGAACTGTGCGCCTGGGCCTGCCCCGCCGACGCCATCTACGTGGAGGGCGCGGACAACACCGAGGAGGAGCGCTACTCCCCGGGCGAGCGGTACGGCGCGGTCTACCAGATCAACTACGCCCGCTGCATCCTGTGCGGGCTGTGCGTCGAGGCGTGCCCGACCAGGGCGCTGACCATGACGAACGAGTTCGAACTGGCCGACTCCAGCCGCGAATCGCTCATCTACACCAAGGAGCAGCTGCTCGCAGGCCTGACCGAGGGCATGGTCGAGGCGCCGCACCCGATGTTTCCCGGCACGGAGGACACGGACTACTACCGCGGACTGGTGACCGGGGCCGCCCCCGGCACGGTCCGGCAAGTGGCCGTCTCCAAGGGCGAGGTGGCCGAGGGCGAGCCCGCGGAAGCCGCCGAGGAGGTGCAGGCATGAGCGCCATCGCCGCAGCCACCCTGACCTC
Organism: Streptomyces sp. NPDC056224; assembly: GCF_042267665.1. NCBI lineage: Bacteria > Bacillati > Actinomycetota > Actinomycetes > Kitasatosporales > Streptomycetaceae > Streptomyces > Streptomyces sp. NPDC056224. Next base: position 41,478 of record NZ_JBHJTK010000038.1, on the reverse strand, counting down.
GACGGGCGAGGCGGTCCAGTTCTGGATCCTCGGCGCGGTCGCCGTCATCGGCGCACTCGCGACGATCCTGATGAAGAAGGCCGTGCACAGCGCCCTCAGCCTGGCCGGGACGATGATCGTCCTGGCGGTCTTCTACCTCGCCAACGGGGCGTACTTCCTCGGCGTCGTCCAGGTCATCGTCTACACCGGCGCCATCATGATGCTCTTCCTCTTCGTGGTCATGCTCGTCGGCGTCACCGCCGCCGACTCCCTGAAGGAGACCATCAAGGGGCAGCGCTGGCTGGCGGTCCTGTGCGGGCTCGGCTTCGGCGTCCTGCTGATCGTCGGCATCGGCCACGCCCACCTCACCCAGTTCAACGGGCTCGGCCGGATCAACTCGGCCGGACACGTCGAGGGCCTGGCCGAACTGATCTTCACCAAGTACGTCTTCGCCTTCGAGATCACCGGCGCGCTGCTGATCACCGCGGCCGTCGGCGCGATGGTGCTCACCCACCGCGAGCGCACCGAGCGGGCCGCCACCCAGCGCGAGCTGTCCGAGCGCCGCGTCCGCGAGGGCGTCCAGCTCCCGCCGCTGCCCGCGCCCGGCGTCTACGCCCGGCACAACGCGGTGGACGTGCCCGGCCTGCTGCCGGACGGCACCCCATCCGAGCTGACGGTCAGCAAGACACTGCGCGCCCGCGGCCAGATCCGGGACGTCTCCGGCGAGGCGCTGGACGACCTCAAGGCGCTGGAGCAGCGGTCGGCGGAGCGCCTCGGCCGAGAGGAGGCCTCGAAGTGAATCCGGTCAACTACCTGTACCTGGCGGCCCTGCTGTTCACCATCGGCGCGACCGGTGTGCTGATCCGCAAGAACGCGATCGTGCTGTTCATGTGCATCGAGCTGATGCTCAACGCCTGCAACCTCGCCTTCGTCGCCTTCTCGCGGATGCACGGCAACCTCGACGGCCAGATCATCGCGTTCTTCACGATGGTCGTCGCCGCCGCGGAGGTCGTGGTGGGCCTCGCGATCATCGTGTCGCTGTTCCGTACCCGCCACTCGGCCTCGGTCGACGACGCCAGCCTGATGAAGCTGTAAGGGGCGTTCACAGTGGAGAATCTGATTGCGCTGCTGGTGGCAGCGCCCCTGCTCGGAGCGGCGGTGCTGCTGTGCGGCGGCCGGCGCCTCGACAAGTCCGGCCACTGGATCGGCACCCTGTTCGCGGCCGTCTCCTTCGGGATCGGGGCCGTGCTGTTCGCCGACATGCTCGGGCGCAGCCCCGACGACCGGACCCTGCACCAGCAGCTGTGGAGCTGGATCCCGGTGGAGGGCTTCCAGGCGGACATCGCCTTCCAGCTGGACCAGCTGTCGATGACCTTCGTCCTGCTGATCTCCGGGGTGGGCACGCTCATCCACGTGTACTCGATCGGGTACATGGAGCACGACGAGCGCCGCCGCCGCTTCTTCGGCTACCTCAACCTGTTCGTCGCGGCCATGCTGCTGCTGGTCCTCGCCGACAACTACCTGCTGCTGTACTTCGGCTGGGAGGGCGTGGGCCTCGCCTCGTACCTCCTGATCGGCTTCTGGCAGCACAAGCCCAGCGCGGCCACGGCCGCGAAGAAGGCCTTCCTGGTCAACCGCGTCGGCGACATGGGCCTGTCGATCGCGATCATGCTGATGTTCGCGACCTTCGGGACCTTCGCCTTCGGGCCGGTGTTCGGCGCGGTCGGCGAGACCTCGGAAGGCAAGCTGACGGCGATCGGCCTGATGCTGCTGCTGGCCGCCTGCGGCAAGTCGGCCCAGGTGCCGCTGCAGTCCTGGCTCGGTGACGCGATGGAGGGCCCGACCCCGGTCTCGGCCCTGATCCACGCGGCGACGATGGTGACGGCGGGTGTGTACCTGATCGTCCGCTCGGGCGCCGTCTTCAACGGGGCGCCGGACGCGCAGCTGGTGGTCACCGTCGTGGGCGCGGTCACGCTGCTCTTCGGTGCGATCGTCGGTTGCGCGAAGGACGACATCAAGAAGGCCCTCGCCGGGTCGACGATGTCGCAGATCGGCTACATGATCCTCGCCGCGGGCCTCGGCCCGATCGGCTACGTCTTCGCGATCATGCACCTGGTGACGCACGGCTTCTTCAAGGCGGGCCTCTTCCTCGGCGCCGGTTCCGTCATGCACGGGATGAACGACGAGGTCGACATGCGCAAGTACGGCGGGCTGCGGACGTACATGCCCGTCACGTTCGTCACCTTCGGCCTCGGCTACCTCGCGATCATCGGATTCCCGGGCCTGTCCGGCTTCTTCTCCAAGGACATGATCATCGAGGCGGCCTTCGCGAAGGGCGGCACCGAGGGCTGGATCCTCGGCGGGGTCGCCCTGCTGGGCGCCGGCATCACCGCCTTCTACATGACCCGCGTCATGCTCCTCACCTTCTTCGGCGAGAAGCGCTGGCAGCCCGCCCCGGACCCTGCCACGACTCCCGGCGTCGAGCCCGGCGTCGAGGCGCAGCCCGGCGAGCTGCCGCACCCGCACGAGTCCCCGAAGTCCATGACCATCCCGATGGTCGTCCTGGCGTTCGGTTCGGTCTTCGCCGGAGCCTTCTTCGAGATCGGCGACCGCTTCCTGAACTGGCTGGAGCCCGTCACCGGGTACGAGCACGGCCACTCGCCCGTCAGCGCCATGACGGTGACGCTGGCCACCATGGCGATGCTGGTCGTCGGCGTCGCCATCGCCTGGTCGATGTACGGGCGCAGGCCCGTCCCGGTCGTCGCCCCGCGCGGCTCGCTCCTCACCCGGGCGGCCCGGCGGGACCTCTACCAGGACGACTTCAACCACGTCGTGCTGGTGCGCGGCGGGGAGCACCTGACCCGCTCGCTCGTGTACGTCGACCACAGCCTGGTCGACGGGGTGGTCAACGGGACGGCCGCCTCGGTCGGCGGGCTCTCGGGCCGGCTGCGCAAGCTGCAGAACGGCTACGCCCGCAGCTACGCGGTCTCGATGTTCGGGGGCACGGCGATCCTGATCGCCGCGACCCTGCTGATGAGGGCGGTGTGAGATGAATTTCCCGCTTCTGACGGTGACGGCCGCGGTCCCCGCGGCCGGTGCGGTCCTGACGGCGGCCGTCCCGGCCGCCCGCAGGACCGCCGCCAAGTGGCTCGCCCTGCTCTTCTCGCTGGCGACCCTGGCCCTGGCCGTGCTCGTCGCGATCCGCTTCGAGCCCGGCGGCGACCGCTACCAGCTCACCGAATCCCGCCCCTGGATCGCCGACTTCGGCGTCCGCTACGAGCTGGGGGTGGACGGGATCGGGGTGGTGCTCATCGGCCTCACCGCGCTCCTGATCCCCTTCGTGATCGCGGCCGGCTGGCACGACGCCGACCCCCTCGAAACCCAGTCCTCCCGATGGCGGCCGACGCAGGGCTTCTTCGCCCTGATCCTGCTGGTCGAGGCGATGGTGATCATCTCCTTCGAGGCCACCGACGTCTTCCTCTTCTACATCTTCTTCGAAGCCATGCTCATCCCGATGTACTTCCTCATCGGCGGCTTCGGGGACCGGGCGCACGCGGGCTCGGACGAGAACGCGGCCGCGCAGCGCTCGTACGCGGCCGTCAAGTTCCTCCTCTACAACCTGGTCGGCGGCCTGATCATGCTGGCCGCCGTCATCGGTCTGTACGTGGTCGCCGGGAACTTCTCGCTCCAGGAGATCACCGCCGCCCGCGCCGCGGGCACGCTCGACATGGCGACCAACACCGAGCGGCTGCTGTTCCTCGGCTTCTTCTTCGCCTTCGCGGTGAAGGCCCCGCTGTGGCCGCTGCACACCTGGCTGCCGAACGCGATGGGCGAGGCCACCGCCCCGGTCGCCGTACTGATCACCGCGGTCGTCGACAAGGTCGGCACCTTCGCGATGCTCCGCTTCTGCCTCGGACTCTTCCCCGACGCCAGCAAGTGGGCCACCCCGGTGGTCCTGGTCCTGGCCCTGATCAGCATCGTCTACGGCGCGCTGGTCGCGGTCGGGCAGCGCGACATCAAGCGGCTGGTCGCCTACGCCTCCATCTCGCACTTCGGCTTCATCATCCTGGGCATCTTCGCGATGACCTCCCAGGGGCAGTCCGGTGCGACGCTCTACATGGTCAACCACGGGATCTCGACGGCGGCGCTGATGCTGGTGGCCGGCTTCCTGATCTCGCGGCGCGGCTCGCGGCTCATCGCCGACTACGGCGGCGTCCAGAAGGTGGCCCCGGTCCTCGCCGGCACCTTCCTGATCGGCGGCCTCGCCACCCTCTCGCTGCCGGGTCTCGCACCCTTCGTCAGCGAATTCCTGGTCCTGGTCGGCACGTTCACCCGGTACCCGGTCGTCGGCATCATCGCCACCATCGGCATCGTGCTGGCCGCGCTCTACACGCTGGTGCTCTACCAACGCACGATGACCGGCCCCGTGAAGGAGCAGGTCCGCACGATGCCGGACCTGCACCTGCGGGAGGTGCTGGTGGTCGCCCCGCTGATCGCGCTGCTGATCGGGCTGGGCGTCTACCCGAAGGTGCTCACCGACATCGTCAACCCGGCGGTGGAGCACACCATGTCGGACGTGAAGCAGACGGACCCGAAGCCCGAGGTCGCCGTCGAAGCCAAGAACGGGGAGGAGGCGAAGTGAGCACACTGACTTCCGCCCACAGCCTGTGGACGCTGGCGGCCGACGGACCGGTCGACCGGATCCCGGCGCCGGTCATCGAGTACGCGCAGCTCGCGCCCACCCTGATCGTGGTGGGCGCGGCGGTCCTCGGCGTCCTCGTCGAGGCCTTCGTGCCGCGCAAGTCCCGTTACTACGTCCAGGTGTTCCTCGCCGTCGCCGCGCTGGCCGCGGCCTTCGCGGCGGTCGTCGGCCTCGCGGCCGGCGGGTACGGGAGCACCAAGGCGCGCATCGCGGCGATGGGCGCCATCGCGGTGGACGGCCCGGCGCTGTTCCTGCAGGGCACCATCCTGCTGGCCTCGGTCGTCGCGATCTTCACCTTCGCCGAGCGGAGGCTCGACCCGGCCGCGCACGGCAACCGGGTGGACTCCTTCGCCGCGCAGGCGGCGTCCGTACCGGGCAGCGAGAGCGAGAAGGCGGCGGTCAAGGCGGGCTTCACCACCACCGAGGTCTTCCCGCTGGCCCTGTTCGCGATCTCCGGCATGCTGATCTTCCCGTCGGCCAACGACCTGCTGACGCTGTTCATCGCGCTGGAGGTCTTCTCCCTCCCGCTGTACCTGCTCTGCGCCGTCGCCCGCCGCCAGCGGCTGATGTCGCAGGAGGCCGCGGTGAAGTACTTCCTGCTGGGAGCCTTCGCCTCCGCCTTCTTCCTCTTCGGCATCGCGCTGCTCTACGGGTACGCGGGCTCGGTCTCGTACGCGGCGATCGCCGACGTGGTCGACGGCACGGTCTCGAAGATCGACCCGGCGCTGGCCTCCACCATGGGCAATGACGCGCTGCTGCTGATCGGCGGGGCGCTGATCCTGATGGGCCTGCTCTTCAAGGTCGGCGCGGTCCCCTTCCACATGTGGACCCCGGACGTCTACCAGGGTGCCCCGACGCCGGTCACCGGCTTCATGGCGGCGGCGACGAAGGTGGCCGCGTTCGGTGCCCTCCTGCGTCTCCTCTACGTGGTCCTGCCGGGCCTGCGGTGGGACTGGCGGCCGGTGATGTGGGGCATCGCGATCGTCACGATGCTCGCGGGCGCGGTGATCGCCGTGACCCAGACGGACGTCAAGCGGCTGCTGGCGTACTCCTCGATCGCGCACGCGGGCTTCATCCTGGCCGGTGTGATCGCGACCTCGGCGGAGGGCGTCCAGTCGGTCCTCTTCTATCTGGCCGCCTACTCCTTCGTGACGATCGGCGCCTTCGCGGTGGTCACCCTGGTGCGCGACGCGGGCGGGGAGGCGACGCACCTGTCCAAGTGGGCCGGGCTGGGACGGCGTTCGCCGCTGACCGCGGCCGTCTTCGCGGTGTTCTTGCTGGCCTTCGCCGGCATTCCGCTGACCTCGGGCTTCTCGGGCAAGTTCGCCGTGTTCACGGCGGCGGCGGAGGGCGGCGCGGGAGCGCTGGTCGTGGTCGGTGTCATCTCGTCCGCGATCGCCGCGTTCTTCTACATCCGGGTGATCGTCCTGATGTTCTTCAGCGAGCCGAAGGCCGACGGCCCGACGGTGGCCGTCCCCTCGCCGCTGACGATGACGACCATCGCGGTGGGCGTCGCGGTGACCGTGGTCCTGGGTGTGGCTCCGCAGTACTTCCTGGACCTGGCGGGTCAGGCGAGCACCTTCGTCCGCTGACCCGGTCCGCGCGGCACGCGGAAGGGCCCGGCTCCCCCCTCACGAAGGGAGCCGGGCCCTTCGGCATGAACGGACGGCGCTAGTGGCCGTGCGCGTGCCCTGGCTTCGCCGGGGCAGCGGCCTTGCCCGGGCAGGTCAGCGCGGGGTTCCAGTTGTGGAAACGGCCGGCCGGGTTCTCCTTGTAGGCCCACATGTGCAGGTCGTAGTGCTTGGGCATGCCCGCCCAGTGGCCCGGCATGGGGCCGTCGAAGGGCAGCCCGAACATGCTCGGCCTGTCGTCGGTGGTCTTCAGGTCCTGGTCCCGGTCGGTGGACATCCACTCCACCGTCTGGAGCATGCGACGGCCGTTGCGGTCCTTCGCCGTGCTGTAGAGGAGCGCCGTCGGCCTGCTGGGGTCCTTCGAACCCCAGTTGGCCTGCTTGACGTAGTGGTAGCCCATGGCGCCCACCCCGAACGGGTTGGTCATGCATTCATGGCCGTGGGGGACGTACCCGTCCTTGAGGGCCTCCCGCTCGTCCGCGTACCTGGCCGTCACCGCGATCGCCGTCGCCATGTCCCTCATGGCCTTGTGGTCGTGCGGGTCGGGCGCGGGCCCCTCGACCCCGTGGGCCGGGGCCACGGCGGCCAGGCCGAGCGACGCGGCGGCAGCGCAGGTCAGGACAGCCTTGCGAGTACGGGCGGACATCGGGGGCTCCTGCCGTTCGGGGGCTTTCGTCCACCATCCCGGGGCCGCCGGGCCCCTGCACGCGGCACGCCCCCAAACGGGGGTTCAGGGCCTGGTGGTGCCGGGGCGGCAGCGCACCTCGGGGTTGAACGTCGCGAACATCCCGGCGGGATTGGGCTTCCACAGCCACACGTGGAAGGCGTAGTGGACCTTCTGCCCCTTGAAGCGGCCCGGGATCGGCCCCTTGAAGGGCTGCCCGAACAGGCTCGGGCGGTCGTCGTCCGTCTGGAGGTTCCCGTCCCGGTCCATGACGACCCATTCGAGGGCGACCAGCCTGCGGCGGCCCGACGCGTCGTCCTCGTACAGCAGGGCGGTGGGCTTTTCCGGGTCCAGCGAATCGTCGTAGGCGTGGTTGAAGTGCGGGTAGCCCAGGGCCCCGGCGCCTGCCGGGTCGGTCACGCAGTACGTGTCGGGCACGTACCCGGCCTCCACCGCGGTCCGTTCCCGGACGTACCGGGAGCTCGCCAGGGCGGCCCGGGCGAGGCCGGTCCACGCGGCCGGGTCCGGCTCCGGGCCCGGACGGGCCGCGGCGGGTCCCGCCGGGAGGGCCAGGGCCGCCGCGGCGGTCAGGGCCGGGGCCAGGGCGAGCATGCCGGTACGAGGGGCCATACGGGGCTCCTGGATCGTGGGGCCGAGGTCCAAGGAGCATCGCCCGCGGGCCGCCGTCCGGCCGGGCGGCAGGCCGGACGGCCGGGGCCGGACCGCCCGGGCGGCGTAGGCGTGGACGCCCGCGCCGGGGCGCCGACGGCCGCGGCTTCGGCGGGGCGGGGAGGAGATCCGCCGCCGCGCCCGAAGCCGCTCGTCCCGAAGCCGCTCGTCCCGAAGCCCTCGTCCCGAAGCCCTCGTCCCGAAGCCCTCGTCCCGAAGCCCTCGTCCCGGATCCTGGCTAGCGGGATCCCACGATGCGGCCGGTGACCTCGCCGAGGCCCACGCGCGTGCCGTCCGTGCCCGGGGCCCAGGCGGTGAGGGTGACGGTGTCCCCGTCCTCCAGGAAGGTGCGCTTGCCGTCGGCGAGCTCGATCGCGTCGCGGCCGTTCCAGGTCAGCTCCAGCAGCGAGCCGCGCTGGCCGGTCTCGGGGCCGCTGACGGTCCCGGAGCCGTACACGTCGCCGGTGCGCAGGGAGGCGCCGTTGACGGTCATGTGCGCGAGCTGCTGGGCGGCGGTCCAGTACATCGACGCGAACGGCGGCTGCGCCACCTCCTGCCCGTTGATGGACACGGTGATGCGCAGGTCGAAGCCGCCGGGGCGGTCGACGGCGGAGTCGTCGAGGTAGGGCAGCAGCGGGAAGTCCCGGGCGGGCGGGGCGACGCGGGCCGCGTCCAGGGCCTCCAGCGGGGTCACCCAGGCGGAGACGGAGGTGGCGAAGGACTTGCCGAGGAAGGGGCCCAGCGGCACGTACTCCCAGGCCTGGATGTCGCGCGCCGACCAGTCGTTGAGGAGGAAGAGCCCGAAGACGTGGTCCTCGAACTCGCCCAGCGCCACCGGGCGGCCCATCTCGGACGGGGCGCCGACGACGAAGCCGACCTCGGCCTCGATGTCGAGCTTGACGGACGGCCCGAAGACGGGCGCCGGGTCGGTGGGGGCCTTGCGCTGCCCGCTGGGCCGTACGACGTCGGTCCCGGAGACCACGATCGTGCCGGAGCGGCCGTGGTAACCGATGGGCAGGTGCTTCCAGTTGGGGGTCAGCGCGTCCCCGTCCGGGCGGAAGATCCGACCGACGTTGGTGGCGTGGTGCTCGCTCGCGTAGAAGTCGACGTAGTCGGCGACCTCGTACGGCAGGTGCAGCTCGACCTCGTCCAGCGGCAGCAGGTGCGGCTCCACCGTGGGCCGGTGGCCGGGGTCGGTGACCCAGGCGGTCAGCGCGCGGCGCACGTCGCGCCAGGCGGTGCGACCTGCGGCGAGCAGCGGGTTGAGGGAGGACTGTCCGAGCAGCCCGGCGTACGGGGAACCGAGCGAGGCCGCGGCCGCCCCCGCGTCGAGCACGTGTCCGCCGATCCGCACACCGATCCGGCGCCGGCTCTCTGCGGCGGTCGAGAAGACGCCGTACGGGAGGTTGTGCGGCCCGAACGGGTCGCCCTCGGGTACATCGAGGGGGCTCTGCTGGGGCATGGGGTGCTGCCTCGCTTTCGACGCGGTCCGGGGGTGTCCCGGCAAACACAGTGCGGGACACGCTACCCAGGATCGTGCGGGAAGGCCCCGGCCCCCGAACGGAGATGGAACACACCTGGCAGGACGATCACTGTCAGATATCGACAGTTCCGCTCATATCTCATCTTTTCGCATGTGCTGCCGAGTTCAAGCCGTATGGTCGGCTCCGTGTAGCTGGGCAGGGTCCACGGCTACCCGCCAAGCGGTGTGCGGATGCCGGGCTGTTGGGTCCGCGAGCGCCCCAAGAGGCTGGTGGGAGCTGCGGGAGGACGGATTCGGGCAGTATTTGTAGGACTTGTCCAACGGGGTCCGTATCCTTGGCGCCGTGACTTCCGCCCTCCCCTATACCTTGATCGCCACCGACCTGGACGGGACTCTGCTGCGTGCCGGGGACGCCGTTTCCTCCCGCTCGTGCGCGGCGCTCGCGAAGGCCCGCGCGGCCGGCGCCCAGCACATCATCGTCACCGGCCGCCCGGTCCCGCAGGTACGGCACGTCCTGGACGGCCTCGGATACACGGGGCTCGCGGTGTGCGGGCAGGGCGCGCAGGTGTACGACGCGGCGCGCGGGCGCCTGCTGCACTCCGTTTGCATGGACCGGGGGCTGGCCGAGGTGGCCCTCGGCAAGATCGAGGCGGAGATCGGCGAGGTCTACGCGGCGGTCAACCAGGAGGGGGTGGACGCGGAGATGCTGATAGGGCCGGGCTACCGGATGTGGCATCCGCACCTGCCGACCGTGCGGGTGCCGAGGCGGTCCGACCTGTGGCCGGCCCCGATCACCAAGGTGCTGCTCCAGCACCCCCGGCTGGACGACGACGAGCTGACGCGGGTGGCGCGGTCGGTGGTCGGCGACCTGGTGAACGTGACCATGGCGGGGGAGCACACGGTGGAACTCCAGCCGCCCGGCATCGACAAGGCCAGCGGACTCGCGCGGGCGGCGGACGTCCTGGGGCTGCCCGCCTCGGCGACGATCGCGTTCGGCGACATGCCGAACGACGTCCCGATGTTCGCGTGGTCCGCCCACGGGGTGGCCATGGCCAACGCCCACCGCGAGCTGGTGGCCGTCGCCGACGAGATCACCCTGTCCAACGAGGACGACGGCATCGCGGTGGTGCTCGAACGGCTCTTCGGCTGACGGCCGGTCACCCGGCGGCGCGCGGAAGGCGGCGCTCCCACGTCCGGTGGAAGACCACCTCGTCGCCCTCCCGGCACACCACCTCGTTCGACGTCAGGAAGCCGCCCTCGTCGCAGCGGATCTCCGACCGGGTCTCGACCCGCGCGTCCCAGCCCAGCTCCGGCCGGTGGAGCCGGATCCGCCAGTCCGACCGCGTCCGGGCGGACAGCGGGTCGGCGTCCTGGATCTCGTACACCTCCAGCGCGTCCTCGCCGTACTCCAGGCCGTCCGGGTACACCCGGGTGCCCCCGTACCGCGGGTCCACCTCCAGCCGCCAGGTCCCGCGCGCGACGTCCCGGACGACCAGCCGCTCCGGCCGCGGCTCGTCCAGCGTGGCCGGGTACACCACCCCCAGCGGTTCCGCCTGCTCCGGCGCCTCGAAGACGATCCCCTCCCCGCCCGGCGACGCGGCCCGCACCGGGAGGGTCAGCGCGCTGCCCGCCGGGTCCAGGGTCCAGCCCGCCTCGGAGCCGGCCCGCGGCCAGATCCACGGCCAGTACGCCGAGGACACCGCGAGGCGGATGCGGTGTCCCGGCGGGAAGGCGTGGCCGATGCCGTTCAGCTCGAAGGTGACGTCCTCGTACGAGCCCACCGGCCACGGCACGGCCTGCTCCCGGCCCCGGCGCGCGGAGAGGTTCAGCACGCCCCGCGTGATCAGCGTCGAGGAGCCGTCCGGGGCCACGTCGCACAGCCGGGCCACGACCTGCCCGTACGGCACGTCCAGGCGCAGCCGCAGGGTCACCGAGGGCCGGCCCAGGATCTCCACCGGCTCCCCGGCCGCCACCGGGAACTCGAAGCAGGCCGACTTCGCGTCCTCCTCCCGCTGGTCCGGCGGCAGGTCGGCGTCGTTGCCGAAGGGGAAGAAACGGCCCGCGTCCATCCCGGTGTGCTGCGGGGAGGCGACGGCCACCGGCGCGCCCTGGAACCCGTACGCGACCGGGATGACCGAGGCCGAGGGCCAGGACCCCTCCCCGACCCAGCGGCCCGGGAGTTCGTCGTACACCGTCGCGGGCGGGTGGGAGTCGCTGATCCAGGCGCGGAGCAGCGGCTCGTCCATCACGTCGTTGTCCTCGCCCTTCAGCCAGTGGTCCCACCAGCGCAGCGTCTCCTGGAGGAAGCCGATGGCCGGGCCCGGCGGCAGCGCGCGGTCCGGGTACTGGTGGGACCACGGGCCGATCAGGCCCCGGACCCGGGCCGCGGGGAGGGCGGAGACCAGGCGCAGGACGGTGTCCCGGTAGGGGTCGTGCCAGCCGCCCACCGCGAGGACCGCCGCGCGGATCGCCGGGTAGTCCTCGCAGACGCTGCCGTGGCGCCAGTAGCCGTCGCGGGTCTGGTGCGAGAGCCAGGTGTGGATGAGCGGTTCGACGCCCTCCAGGCGGTCCAGCCACTGCTCCCGCCAGCCGTCGCCGACGAACTTCGGGTCCGGCGGGCGGGAGGCGAAGGCCAGCATGGTGGCCGCCCACGCGTGCATGTCCACGGCCAGGACCGAGCCGCCCGCGTAGTGCACGTCGTTGTCGTACCGGTCGTCGGTGGAGCAGACGGTGACGACCGCCTTGAGGGCCTCGGGCGCGAGCGCCGCGATCTGCAGGCCGTTGAAGCCGCCCCAGGAGATGCCGAACATCCCCACCGCCCCCGTGCACCACGGCTGCGCCGCCAGCCACTCGACGACCGCGACCCCGTCGGCCAGCTCACGGGCGTCGTACTCGTCGCCGGGGCGGCCTCCGCTGCACCCGTGGCCGCGCACGTCCACGCGCACCGAGGCGTAGCCGTGCCCCGCGTACCAGGGGTGGCGCTGCCAGTCGCGCGGCGCGGTCCAGTCGGTGAGCCGGTACGGGAGGTACTCCAGCAGTGCCGGGACGGGCCCGTCGGTGACCGGGCGCCAGACGCGGGCGTAGAGCTCGACGCCGTCGGGCATCGGGATCCGGACATCCTCGCGGGTGGTCCCGTACGGGAATTCGGTACGGATGATCATGCGCGAACCGCCTTGGTGAACCGGGTGCGTGGTGCGCCGCAGCCAGGGCGCCGGAAGGGTGGCGAGGGCGGCGAAGACGAGACAGCCGCCCGATGATCTTCGTCACCGGAGGTTCCCCCGGACGGAGCCCGGGGGAGGAGTGCATCGCGGCGGGCGGCGCGGCCGTGACCCGGGGGTCGCAGGGGGTCAGGGCGCCGCCCCGCAGCGCGGCCCGGTACGAACCGAGGACGCGGTCGGCGAGCCATCCGCCGGCGACGGAGACGAGGTAGACCATGGTCCCGTACGCCGCCGAGACGGACGCCGCGGTGCCCGGTTTCATTCCCGGGCCGCCGTTCGCCACCGTGTCCGCGAAGCAGAGGACGAGGATGGCCTGCATGCCCAGGAACGAGAAGCGCTCCCGGACCTCCGGCCGCGAGAGCGTGGCCCGGCCCCGCGGGTGGCCGGGGAAGCGCCGCCGCGGGGCGGCGGCCGGCCGGCCGCCGGATCCGCTGGTTCCTCTATACCGGTGACAGTTCTGGACAAAACGCATTCTCCGGTTGATTCGGCTCCTCCAGAACATACCGGTGCGCTTCGGACGGTGCGTGGGTGGCGCCCGGACAGGCCCTCTCGGTGATCGAAAACAGACCCGATACGCTGGCTTGAGTGATGGCAGCGACACATCGACAATCCAGGTGATCGTCAACGTGATCGTCAGCAGACAGGAGTACCCCTCGTGACCGTCGTCGGGCCGTTCGGACTGAGCGTGCGGGACCAGGCTCTTGAGACCGATGTCCAGGCCGGACTGGCCGCCGTCGAGGCGGGTCTGCTGGAGGCCACCAAGAGCGAAGTCCCCTTCATCACCGAGGCCGCACAGCATCTGGTGCGGGCCGGAGGCAAGCGCTTCCGGCCGCTGCTGGTGATGCTCGCCGCCCGTTTCGGCGATCCCTACGCGCCCGGAATCGTGCCCTCCGCCGTCGTCGTGGAGCTCACGCACCTGGCGACCCTCTACCACGACGACGTCATGGACGAGGCGGACGTACGCCGCGGCGTGGAGAGCGCGAACACCCGCTGGGGCAACTCGGTGGCCGTCCTGACGGGTGACTTCCTGTTCGCCCGCGCCTCGCACATCCTGGCCGACCTCGGGCCGGAGGCCGTCCGCATCCAGGCCGAGGCCTTCGAGCGGCTGGTGACGGGTCAGATCCTTGAGACGGCCGGCCCGCGTGACGGCCGCGACCCGGTCGCCCACTACCTCGACGTCATGGCCGGGAAGACCAGCTCGCTGGTCGCCGTCTCCTGCCGCTTCGGCGCGATGATGTCCGGCGCCGACGAGATGGCCGTCGACATCCTCACGCAGTACGGCGAGCGGCTGGGTCTGGCCTTCCAGCTGGCCGACGACGTCCTCGACATCGCCTCCGACGCGCACGAGTCCGGCAAGACCCCGGGCACCGACCTGCGCGAGGGCATCCCGACCCTGCCCGTGCTGCGGCTGCGCGAGATGGCGGCCCGCGACGGCAACCCGGACGACCTGGAACTCGTGAGCCTCCTGGACGGCGACCTCACGGACGACGCCCGCCACGCCGAAGTGCTGACCCGGCTCCGCGCGCACCCCGCGCTGGAGCAGGCGCGCCGCGACACCGTCCGCTACGCCGAGGAGGCGCGGGCCATGCTGGCGCCGCTGCCGGCGTGCTCCGCGAAGTCGGCGCTGGAGGAACTGTGCGACGCGGTGGTGCACCGGGCGGGTTAGCACCCGGACTGCCGCCCGGGCCGGCACCGGGCCGGCACTCCTGGCGCTCCTGGCATCCCTGGCATCCCTGGCATCCCTGGCGCACGCGAACAACAGCGGAACGGGCCCTTCCGTCCTGCCGACCCCTACGGGTCGCAGGAGGAGGGGCCTTCGCGTGTCATCCCACGGGTGTACGCGCATTTGCGTCCGGGGGCTGACGCCCGCGCGTCCCCCATTTGGTCAGATGGAGTCATCAACCCCACCAGATCGGGTGAGCGCGGCGACACGGGCGTCGCCGCCGTCGACACAGAGGGCAGGGCACTGACATGGCAGCGAACACGAAGACTTCTCGCAAGGTCGCCCGGTACGCCGTACCGGTCGCGGTGGCGGGTGTGGCCGCGGCGACCGTAGCGATGGTCCCGGCCTTCGCCACCGCCGGCGGACCCGACCTGCCGAAGGTGACGGCGCAGCAGCTCATCGAGAAGATCGCCGCTTCGGACGTACAGGAGTTGTCCGGCACCGCCCGGATCACCACCGACCTGGGCCTGCCGAAGATCGCGAGCGGTCTGCTCGGCGGCGGCGGCGTCACGGGAGGCTCCGCCGCTCCGGAGGACAAGGTCGCGCAGCTGGCGAACGGGACGCACACCTTCCGCGTCGCGGCCGACGGCCCGGACCGCCAGAAGCTGACCTTCCTGGACGGCAAGGACGAGTACAGCCTCGTCCACAACGGCAACGACGTGTGGGGCTACGACTCCAAGTCGAACGAGGTCTTCCACGAGAAGGCCCCCGAGGCGGGCAAGGACGGGGCCGCCGACCACAAGAAGGCCGCCGACCGGCTGGCCGCCTCCCCCCAGCAGCTGGCCGAGGAGGTCCTGAAGGCCGCGGGCCCGACCACGGACATCGGCGTCGGCGACACGGCGCAGGTGGCCGGGCGTGACGCCTACCAGCTGGTGCTCAAGCCCAAGCAGGCCGGGTCCACGGTCGGCGCGATCCAGATCGCGGTCGACGCCAAGAACGGCGTGCCGCTGCGCGTGCAGCTGCTCTCCTCCCAGGGCGGCAAGCCGATCGTCGACGCCGGCTTCACCAAGGTGGACTTCGCCAAGCCGTCCGCCGACACCTTCGCCTTCACCGCGCCCAAGGGCGCCAAGGTGACCGAGGGTTCGGACGGGCACGGCCGTGGTGAGAAGGGGAAGGCCCTGGAAGACAAGCACTGGAAGGCTCTGGAGTCCTTCCCGGGCCTGGGCGCCGTGACCGGAGGCGCGAACGGCAAGGGCGAGACGAAGGTCCTCGGCGAGGGCTGGGCCACCGTCGCGCAGATCGACACCGGGGCCGGCCGGAGCCTGAAGGACCTGGAGAACGACAAGAACGCGCCCAAGGAGGCCAAGCAGTTCATGAGCTCCCTCGGGGACAAGGTCACCGGGAAGTTCGGAGAGGGCCGGATCTTCTCCACCCGCGTGGTCAACGCCCTGATCACGGACGACGGCAAGGTGTACGTCGGCGCGGTCACCAAGGACCAGCTGGTGAAGACGGCGAACGCCGCCAAGTAGCCGTGAGGCAGCGTGAGGCGGCCGTGAGGCAGCCGTGAAGTAGCGGGACGTAACGGCCGACGGCGGAAGGGTGGTCCGGGACCTGTGTCCCGGGCCACCCTTCCGCCGTTCCCCTCCTGCGTACAGCGGCCCCGCTGTACGGTGGTGTGCATGTCGAAACACGTCACCATCCGCCTGAACGAAGAGTTCCATGAGCGTCTGAAGGCGCGCGCGGCGGCGCTGGGGACGACGGTCACCGCGTTGATCACCGAGGTCACGGAGCGCGAACTCGACGACGACCGGAAGAAGTTCCTGTCCGGCATAGAGGAGTTCGCGGACCACTGGGGCTACTTCCAGGAGCGGTTCGGCAATTGAAGATCACCATGGAGTGGGCCTGGACCGCTCTGGCCCACCATCTCCCGTCCGATCCCGCCGTGTGGGACCCCTCCGGGGTGGCCGCCGCGGTGGCCCGGCACCAGAACGACCTCGTCCTGGTGCCCGAGCAGCCCGCCCCGGACACCGCGTGGCGGGCCGCCGCCTTCCTGCACACCCTCGCCGTGTGCCCGGCGCTGGAATCTCCGATGAACGAGTTCTACGCCGCCGCCGCGACCCGCTCGTACCTGCGCGTGGCCGGGGCCAAGCAGCTGCCCTCGCCGGAGGAGCTCGGCGACCTGGTCGAGGCGGCGAAGCTGGGCCGCGTGGACATCGGGGCGGTCGCCGAGGAGCTGCGGGCCCGTATCCAGGACCCGCAGCCCGACGCGACGGTCAGAAAGTGATCTTCCAGCTGTTGATGTAGCCGACGTCCTGCCCGGCCACGTCCTTGACCTGGAGCTTCCAGATCCCGTTGGCGACCTCGCCCGACGCGTTGACCGTGTACGAGGCGATGACGTTGTCGGCCGAGTCCGAACTGGAGGAGTTCTTCAGCCGGTAGGCCGTGCCGTCGGGCGCGAGCAGGTCGATCACCAGGTCACCGCGGTAGGTGTGGACGATGTTCACGTCGACCTTGGTGGTGGCGGGCGCGTTGCCGGTGACCCCGGACACCGTGATCGGCGAGGTCACCGCGGCAGCGGGGGAGTCCGGGATGGACACGTCCGCCGTGTTCTCGAAGGAGGGGCCCGGCGGGACCGGCGTGGCCGCCCCGAGGGTCCAGACCGCGTAGGCGACCGCGTCGGCGTTGCGGTCCAGGGCGGTGTCGTTGATGTTCGCCAGGGAGTCGCAGGAGGAGTGGTAGCAGCGGTCGAAGGCCTGACCGGAGGTGCCGCCCCACTTCTGCGCCTGGGCCGCCGTCTTGGTGTAGTCGGCGCCGGAGAACAGACCGCCGACGGGGATGCCCGCGCTCTTGAAGGGCGCGTGGTCGGAGCGGCCGTCGCCCTCGGTCTCGATCTCGGTCGGGATGCCGAGGCCGGCGTAGTAGTTCTTGAAGGTCTGCTCGATGGTCGGGTCGTCGTCGTAGACGAAGTAGCCCGGGTTCGGCGAGCCGATCATGTCGAAGTTCAGGTAGCCGGAGATCTTCGCCTTCTCGGTCGCCGGCAGGTTGTTGACGTAGTACTTCGAGCCGATCAGGCCGAGTTCCTCCGCGCCCCACCAGCCGAAGCGCAGGTGCTTCGTCGGCTGCAGGCCCGCCCGGGAGACGGCGAGCGCGGTCTCCAGGACGGCCGCGGAACCGGAGCCGTTGTCGTTGATGCCGGCGCCGGCGGTGACCGAGTCCAGGTGCGAACCGGACATCAGGACCGAGTTCGGGTCGCCGCCCGGCCAGTCGGCGATCAGGTTGTAGCCCGTGGCGCCGCTGGAGGTGAAGGTCTGCAGGGTCGTGGTGAAGCCCGCCGCGTCGAGCTTGGCCTTCACGTAGTCGATCGAGGCCTTGTAGCCGGTCCGGCCGTGGGCGCGGTTGCCGCCGTTGTTGGCGGCGATCGTGGAGAGCTGCGTGAGGTGGGCCTTGACGTTGGCCAGCGGGATGTCGGGCGGTGTCGGTGCCGCGGCGGCCGCCGTGGGGGCGGCGAGCGCGGCGGGAGTGGTGGCGGCGAACAGGCCGGCGACCGCGAAGGCGGTCACGGCAGCAAGGCGCCGGGAGACGGACAGGCTCATGTGGGGGCTCCGGGGATTCCGCGGGGATTAGACGGAACGGGCGGTATAGAGCAGGTGAGCGATGGTGCGTCTGTGCGAGCCTGATGTTCAGCGAGAGTATGACTGTCCGTCAAGACCACAATTCGGTCAGGGGAGTTCGGAAAACGGACGATCCCCGGTACGGGGTTTCCGTACCGGGGATCGGGGGAGCCGGGTGAGCGCTGCCCGGGAGTCCTACGCGGGCTCGTGCGCCGGTGTCGCGGCAGGGGCCGGCGTCATCGCGAGCGCCGCCCGGGAGCGCCGGGACGTACGCAGCGCGTCCCAGGTCAGGACGGCGAGGGCGGCCCACACCAGGGAGAATCCGGCCCAGCGCTCGGGCGGCATCGCCTCGTGGAAGTAGAGGACGCCGAGCCCGAACTGGAAGACCGGGGCCAGATACTGGAGGAGCCCGAGGGTGGACAGCGGGACCCGGATCGCCGCGGCGCCGAAGAACACCAGCGGGATCGCGGTGACCAGCCCGGTCGCGGCCAGCAGGAGCGAGTGGCCGACCCCGTGCGAGGCGAAGGTGGACTGGCCCTGCGCGCCCAGCCACAGCAGGTAGCCGAGGGCGGGCAGGAACAGCACGGCCGTCTCGGCGGTCAGCGACTCCAGCCCGCCCATGTTGAGCTTCTTCTTGATCAGCCCGTACGTCGCGAAGGAGAAGGCCAGGATCAGCGAGATCCACGGCGGCCGCCCGTAGCCGATGGCCAGCACCAGCACGGCGATGAAGCTGACGGCGACCGCCGCCCACTGTGCGCGGCGCAGCCGCTCACCCAGGACCAGGACGCCGATCGCGATGCTGACCAGCGGATTGATGAAGTAGCCGAGGCTGGCCTCGACGACCTGACCGTTGTTGACGGCCCAGATGTACAGGCCCCAGTTCACGCTGATCACCGAGGCGGCCAGCGTGGTCAGGCCGAGCTTGCGGGGCTGGCGGAGCAGCTCCCGTACCCAGCCCCAGCGGCGCAGCGCGAGCAGCGCCACCCCGACCACGGCCAGGGACCACACCATGCGGTGGGCGAGGATCTCGACCGCACCGGAGGGCCTGAGCAGCGGCCAGAAGAGGGGGACCAGCCCCCACATCCCGTAAGCGCCGAATCCGTAGAGCAAACCCGTGCGCTGTTCGTTCTCCGCCTTCACGTGGCCTCCTGTGCGACTTCAAGCCAACCTGACGACGGTATCGCCGCAGGGGCCGGATGTCATGCCCGTTCCGGGGAGATACTCATGACACCCGCAGGGGCTTGCGTGGGACCTCAGGCCAGTGCGGCGGCGATCGCCTCGGCCACAGGGGTCGTCGGCCGTCCGATCAGGCGGGCCAGATCTCCGCTGGTCCCCGCCAGCCGGCCGCGCGCGATCGCGGCGTCCACGTCGACGATGATCGCCGCGAAGCCCTCGGGGACCCCGGCGCCGGTCAGGACCGACAGGTGCTCCGCCGCCGGCACCTCCGCGTACGCGATCTCCTTGCCGGTCTGCGCCGACAGCTCGGCCGCGTACTCCGCCAGGCTCCACGCGGTGTCGCCGGAGAGCTCGTAGACCCGGTTCAGGTGGCCCCCGCCGGTGAGCACCACGGCCGCGGCGGCCGCGTAGTCGGCGCGCGCCGCGGAGGCGATCCGGCCCGCGCCCGCACTGCCGACGACCGCGCCGTGCTCCAGGGCGGTGGCCAGGTTCCCGGTGTAGTTCTCGTGGTACCAGCCGTTGCGCAGGAAGGTGTAGGGGATCCCGGAGTCGAGGATGGCCTGCTCGGTCGCCCGGTGCTCGGCGGCCAGGTCGAAATCGGCCTCGGGGCCGCCGAGGACGCCGGTGTAGGCGAGCTGCGCCACACCCGCCGCCTGCGCGGCCTCCAGTACGGCGGTGTGCTGCGCGACGCGGCGGCCGATCTCGTTGCCGGAGATCAGCAGGACCCGGTCGCCGGCCCGGAAGGCGGCGGACAGCGCCGCCGGGTCGTCGTAGTCGGCCACGCGCACCTCGACCCCGCGGGCGGCCAGGCCGGCGGCCTTCTCCTCGTCACGGACGACGACGGCGACACGGTCTGCGTCGACGCGGGTCAGCAGTTCCTCGACGACGAGACGTCCGAGGGCTCCGGTGGCTCCGGTGATGACGATGCTCATGAGTGTTCTCCTCGCTGGAACGGCGCCTAGTAGTGCCACCCTACGGTAAGCGCTAACTTTTTGAAAGCGCTAGCTTTCGGTGGGTATGCCGAAGCCCGGACCTCCTGGGAGATCCGGGCTTCGCTCCGTGCGCGAGGGCGCGTGGTGTCGCGCCGCGGTGCGTGGCGGCGTGGCGGGGGCGTGGGTCAGCCGACGACCGTCCAGGTGTCGCTGCCGGTCAGCAGGGTCGCGAGATCACCCTTGCCGTTGCGGTCGATGGCCATGTCGAGCTGCTCGGACATGAGCGTGTCGTAGACGGGCCGTTCGACGTCGCGGAAGACACCGATGGGCGTGTGGTGCAGGGTGTCGGGATCGGCGAGGCGGGAGAGCGCGAAAGCGGTCGTCGGGCTGGTGCCGCGCGCGTCGTGGACCAGGATCCGCGACTCGTTCTCGGGGGTGACCGCGACGACCTCGAGGTCACCGGTCGCGGGATCCCGGACGACGCCCTTGTTCGCGTCGGTCCCGAAGCGGATCGGCTGCCCGTGCCTCAGCGGGATCACGGCCTCCTGCGCCTGGCCCTTGTCCTTCAGGACCTCGAAGGCCCCGTCGTTGAAGATGTTGCAGTTCTGGTAGATCTCCACCAGCGCCGTGCCCTGGTGGTCGGCGGCCGCGCGCAGCACCTCGGTGAGGTGCTTGCGGTCGCTGTCCACCGTCCGCGCCACGAAGGAGGCCTCCGCGCCGATGGCCAGGGACACCGGGTTGAAGGGCGCGTCCAGGGAGCCCATCGGAGTCGACTTGGTGATCTTGCCGATCTCCGAGGTGGGGGAGTACTGCCCCTTGGTCAGACCGTAGATCCGGTTGTTGAAGAGCAGGATCTTGAGGTTGACGTTCCGCCGCAGGGCGTGGATGAGGTGGTTGCCGCCGATGGACAGGGCGTCGCCGTCACCCGTGACGACCCAGACGGAGAGGTCGCGGCGCGAGGTGGCCAGGCCGGTGGCGATGGCCGGCGCGCGGCCGTGGATGGAGTGCATCCCGTAGGTGTTCATGTAGTACGGGAAGCGGGAGGAGCAGCCGATGCCCGAGACGAAGACGATGTTCTCCTTCGCGAGGCCGAGCTCGGGCATGAAGCCCTGGACGGCCGCGAGAACGGCGTAATCGCCGCAGCCGGGGCACCACCGGACCTCCTGGTCCGACTTGAAGTCCTTCGCGGACTGCACGGCCTCGGCCTTCGGCACCAGCGACAGCAGGGTGGGGGCGTCGGTCACCTCAGTCATTGATGGCCTCCTCGAGAACCTTCGCGAGCTGCTCCGCCTTGAACGGCATTCCGTTGACCTGGTGGTACGACTGGGCGTCGACCAGGTATTTCGCCCGGATCAGGGTGGCGAGCTGCCCGAGGTTCATCTCCGGCACCACTACCTTCCCGTAACGCTTCAGAACCTCGCCGAGATTCCCCGGGAAGGGGTTGAGGTGGCGCAGGTGCGCCTGTGCGATGGGGTGTCCGGCCGCGCGCAGCCGGCGCACCGCGGCGGTGACGGGGCCGTACGTGGAGCCCCAGCCGATGACGAGGGTGCGCGCGCCGTCCGGGTCGTCGACGTCGAGGTCGGGGACCTCGATGCCGTCGATCTTGGCCTGCCGGGTGCGGACCATCAGGTCGTGGTTGGCGGGGTCGTACGAGATGTTGCCGGTGCCGTCCTGCTTCTCGATGCCGCCGATGCGGTGTTCGAGGCCCGGTGTGCCGGGGACCGCCCACGGGCGGGCCAGGGTCTCCGGGTCGCGCTTGTAGGGCCAGAACACCTCGGTCCCGTCGGCGAGGGCGTGGTTGGGCCCGGTCGCGAACTTGACCTTGAGGTCGGGCAGGTCGGCGATGTCGGGGATCTTCCAGGGCTCGGATCCGTTGGCGAGGTAGCCGTCGGAGAGCAGGAAGACCGGGGTCCGGTAGGTGAGCGCGATCCGGGCCGCGTCCAGCGCCGCGTCGAAGCAGTCCGCGGGGGTGCGCGGCGCGACGATGGGGACGGGGGCCTCGCCGTTGCGTCCGTACATCGCCTGGAGCAGGTCGGCCTGCTCGGTCTTGGTGGGCAGCCCGGTGGAGGGCCCGCCGCGCTGGATGTCCACGATCAGCAGCGGCAGCTCCAGGGAGACGGCCAGGCCGATCGTCTCGGACTTCAGCGCCACACCGGGACCGGAAGTGGTGGTCACGCCCAGGGCCCCGCCGAAGGCGGCTCCGAGGGCGGCGCCGATGCCGGCGATCTCGTCCTCGGCCTGGAAGGTCCGCACGCCGAAGTTCTTGTGCCTCGACAGCTCGTGCAGGATGTCCGAGGCCGGGGTGATCGGGTACGAGCCCAGGTAGAGCGGCAGATCGGCCTGCTGGGCGGCGGCGATCAGCCCGTAGGACAGCGCCAGGTTCCCCGAGATGTTGCGGTAGGTGCCGGTCGGGAACGCCTGGCTGGCGGGGGCGACCTCGTAGGAGACCGCGAAGTCCTCCGTCGTCTCCCCGAAGTTCCAGCCCGCCCGGAACGCGGCCACGTTCGCCTCGGCGATGTGCGGCTTCTTGGCGAACTTCTGCCGCAGGAACTTCTCCGTACCCTCCGTCGGCCGGTGGTACATCCAGCTCAGCAGGCCCAGCGCGAACATGTTCTTGCTGCGCTCGGCCTCCTTGCGGGAGAGGCCGAAATCCTTCAGCGCCTCGACGGTGAGGGTGGTCAGCGGGACCGGGTGGAGGTTGTAGGCGGCGAGGGAGCCGTCCTCCAGCGGAGAGGTCTGGTAGCCGACCTTGGCCATGGGGCGCTTGGTGAACTCGTCGGTGTTGATGATGATCTCCGCGCCGCGCGGCACGTCGCCGATGTTCGCCTTCAGAGCGGCCGGGTTCATCGCGACCAGCACGTTCGGGGCGTCACCGGGCGTGAGGATGTCGTGGTCCGCGAAATGCAGCTGGAAGGACGACACCCCGGGCAGGGTTCCGGCAGGGGCGCGGATCTCGGCGGGGAAGTTCGGGAGCGTGGACAGATCGTTGCCGAACGACGCCGTCTCCGAGGTGAACCGGTCACCGGTGAGCTGCATGCCGTCACCGGAGTCACCCGCGAATCTGATGATCACACGATCGAGACGGCGGACTTCCTTGCTGCCCGGACTCGCCGGGATGCGCTGTCCACCGACAACCGCACCCCCTGCCCCGTCGGCCTGCTCGGCCGGGCTACTGACCTGGCTGGTCACTGAACTGGACCTCCTTCGAGGCGTGGGCACCCCCAGAACCAACCCTACGACGGTCGGCGCTCCGGCGGCGGCCACATTCTGGACCGTTGGACCGCCCATTGAGACGGCCGACCGGTATGCCATATCTGACAGAGTGTCAGTCGATCAAGACTTCAGGTAGGTGAGAACGGCCAGTACGCGCCGGTGATCCCCGTCACTCGGCGACAGGCCCAGCTTCATGAAGATGTTGCTGACGTGCTTCTCCACCGCTCCGTCGCTCACGACCAACTGCTTCGCGACGGCGGAATTGGTGCGGCCTTCGGCCATCAGGCCGAGCACCTCGCGCTCGCGCGGGGTCAGCCCCGCCAGCACGTCCTGCTTGCGGCTGCGGCCGAGCAGCTGGGCGACGACCTCGGGGTCCAGGGCGGTACCGCCCCGGGCCACCCGTACCACCGCGTCCAGGAACTCCCGGACCTCGGCCACCCGGTCCTTGAGCAGATACCCCACCCCCGTGCTGGAACCGGCCAGCAGCTCGGTGGCGTACTGCTCCTCCACGTACTGGGACAGCACGAGCACGCCTATCCCGGGGTGCTCGCGCCGCAGCCGTACGGCGGCGCGCACTCCTTCGTCGGTGTGCGTCGGCGGCATCCGTACGTCGGCCACCACCACATCCGGCAGCGCGTCCTCTGCCGCCAGCTCCGCCACCGTCTTGATCAGGGCTTCCGCGTCCCCGACGCCGGCCACGACGTCATGCCCCCGGTCGGTCAGCAGCCGGGTCAGGCCCTCCCGCAGCAGCACCGAGTCCTCGGCGATGACCACCCGCACCCTGTCGTTCACGATTCAGCAGCTCCCGCGTCCATTCGTTCCCGCACTCCCTGGCACAGCCAAGCATCCCAGTCCCAAGGCCGGATCAAGGCAGGGCCGGACCAACGAGTGGGCCTACGGGGGGAGTTTTCGCACGGGGGAAGAAGACCGGGAGGCGCCGAGCGCCCGCCGGGACGTTCCCGGACGCCTGCCGGAGGTGCCCGGGCGCCTGCCGGGAGGTTCCCGGACGCCCGCCGGGAACATGCCGGGGGGCCTGCCGCGGGCGCCGGGGCGCCCGCCGACAGGCCCCCCGGGACTCGCTAAGGCCGCCAGGGGAGCTCGGCGGTGACCGTGGTCCCCACACCGACGGGGGAGTCGACGACCAGCACCCCGTCCACGGCGTCCAGTCGCTCGGCCAGCCCCGCCAGCCCCGTTCCGGCCCCCGCTGCAGCGGCGCTCGCCCCGCCCCGGCCGTCGTCGGCGACCTGGACCAGCAGCCGCTCCCCGGACTTCCACACGTCCACGCTCGCGACCCGCGCCCGCGCGTGCCTGCTGATGTTCTGCAGCAGCTCGGAGACCGTGAAGTACGCGATCCCCTCGATCGACGCCGCGGGCCGGGCCGGGAGGTCCACGGTCACCCGTACCGGAACGGCGCACCGCGCGGCCACCGAGGACAGCGCCGCGTCCAGGCCCCGGTCGGTCAGCACCGCCGGGTGGATCCCCCGGGCCAGGTCGCGCAGCTCCTGGAGGGCGATCTTCACCTCTCCGTGGGCCTCGTCCACCATGCGGGCGGCGGCCCGCGGATCCTCCGTGGCCTTCTCCTTGGCCAGCCCCAGATCCATCGCGAGGGCCGCCAGCCGGGCCTGCGCCCCGTCGTGCAGATCGCGCTCGATGCGCCGCAGGTCGGCGGCGGCGGTGTCCACGACCACCCCCCGGCCGGACTCCAGCTCGCTGACGCGGCTGTCCAGCCGGGACGGCCCGAGCAGCCCGCCCACCACGACCCGGTCGACGGTGGCCAGCGCCCGGATCACCCAGGGCGTGGCGAGCGTGAGCGCCAGCCCCACGAGGGAAGTGAGGGCGATCTCCGCGGGCGAGTCCAGGAAGAAGGAGTAACCGTCGTTCTGGAAGAGCTGGAGGCCGGGCTGGTCGGTGAAGGCGGGGAAGACCCAGAACCAGACCGGGTACAGGAGGTAGGCCCACCCCGACGCCCACAACGTCAGTGCCACACAGAAGCCGAACACCGCCCACGGGAAGTGGATCACCGAGTACAGCGCGTGCCGCCAGGCGCTCCCGCTCTTGAGCAGGGCGCCCATCGCGGAGAGCGGGCCCTTCTTCTCGGCCCGGATCCGCGCCGGCTCGCCGATGTCGGTCCCGAGCAGGCCGCGCACCCGGGCCCGCTCCAGGTGGCCGAACCCGCGGCACAGGGCGAGCACGCCGGCGAGGACGGGGACCCCGAGGAAGGTGACGAGCAGTCCGGCGCCGAGGCTCAGGCCCGTGACGGCCAGCGAGAAGTAGAGGATGCTCAGCGGCAGCCCGATCAGCAGGTACCCGAACTCGCGCCAGGTCCGCCGCTCGACAGGAGCCCGCAGCACCGCGCCGATCCCCCCGCCCGCGCCGGTTCCCCTGCCCGTACCGATGCCGTTGCCCATGGTCCCGACCCGCCCTTCCCGTCTCCTCGTTACCCCTCCACCCTGTCGGCCGCGCCCCACGGGAACCATGCGGCGGGTCGGTCTCCCGGACGGGGGGTTAACCCCACCCCGGGGAGGGCGCCGCACCCGGACGCCGGACGCCGGACGCCGGACGCGGAACGGGACCCCCGCCATCCCGGACGGGAGTCCCGATCAACGCCGAGGGCGGGGGCCCAGCTACGCGCGGTCGCGCCACGGCAGCTCCGCCGTGACCACGGTCCCCTCACCCTCGGGAGAGTGCACGACGAAGACCCCGTCCACGGCGCCCAGCCGCTCGGCCAGCCCCGCCAGCCCGCTCCCGCCGGAGGTACCGGCCCCGCCCCGCCCGTCGTCCGACACCCGGATCAGCAGCCGCGGCCCCGTCCGCCACACCTCCACGCTCGCGCCCTGCGCCCGCGCGTGCTTGCTCACGTTCTGCAGCAGCTCCGACACCACGAAGTACGCGATGCCCTCGATCGCCTCCGCCGGCCGCGCCGGCAGGTCCACCGCCACCTTCACCGGCACCACGCACCGCGCCGCCACCGACGACAGCGCCGCGTCCAGCCCCCGGTCGGTCAGCACCGCCGGATGGATCCCGCGCGCGAGGTCCCGTAGCTCCTGGAGCGCCAGCTTCACCTCCCCGTGGGCCTCGTCGACCATCGCCGCCGCGCCCTCCGGGTCTTCCAGCAGCTTCTCCTTCGCCAGGCCGAGCCCCATCGCGAGGGCCACCAGCCGGGCCTGCGCCCCGTCGTGCAGATCGCGCTCGATGCGCCGCAGGTCGGCCGCCGCGGTGTCGACGACCACGCCCCGGTCGGACTCCAGCTCCGCGATCCGCCGCTCCAGCTCGTCGGACGGCGACAGCAGCCCCCGCACCATCGCGCGGTCCGCGTTCGCCAGCATCCGCACCACGTACGGAAGCACCGGCCACAGCACGAACAGCCCGCTCAGCGCTACCGTGAAGGTGAGCAGCCCCCACGGGAGCCGGACGAGCTGGTACAGCACCGTTCGCCAGCCGACCGGGTCCTTGATGCTCGTCCACAGCCAGGGGAAGAACCCGCCGGCCCGCCGCGGGCCGGGAATCGGCGTCGGCTCGTCCACCCGCACGCCCAACAGCGCCCGGGCCCGCGCCCGGTCCAGGCGTCCCAACTGCCGAGACAGATAGAGACCACATGCGAGCAGCGGAAGTCCGACCGCGGTCACGGACAGCACGCCCGTGCCCGTCACCATGACGACCGCGTAAACAAAACCGATGATCGCCAGCGGCAGGTTGCTGACCAGATGGGCGATCTCCTTCCACGTCACGGCGCTGAAGACGGCGCGGACGGGCGGAGGCCGGTCGTTGTCGGGGATGCCCTGGCTCGTGGTCATGCGGGACAGCCTGCCAAGCGCCGTCCGCTCGTGCCATGGGGTGGCCGGGGTGCTGTGAACGGGGGATAACCCCACCCCGTGTGAGGCAGGCCCTAGACTCCCGCGTGTAACAGATCGTCGACAGTGACCGAGGAGCGAGGAACGGACGTGCCCGAACCAACGGTATCGACCGTAACCGTGCTCGCGGCGGACTACTTCCGGAGTTATTCGGTCGTCGGCCTGCTGGCGCTCATCGGCGTGCTCTTCGTGGCCGTGGCCTTCGGCGCCGGCCGCCTGCTGCGGCCCGTGGTCCCGACCCCCGAGAAGCTGCTGACGTACGAGTGCGGCGTGGACCCGGTCGGCGAGGGCTGGGCGCACACCCAGGTCCGCTATTACGTCTACGCCTTCCTCTACGTCATCTTCGCCGTCGACTCGATCTTCCTGTTCCCGTGGGCGACGGTGTTCGCCGCCGCCGGTTACGGCGCCACGACGCTGGTGGAGATGTTCATCTTCCTGGGCTTCCTGGCCGTCGGCCTGCTCTATGCGTACAAGAAGGGCGTCCTCGAATGGACGTGACACCGCAGCCCGTGATGCTCCCGGAGCCCAAGCGCCTGGGAGTGCTCTCCCGCCTCGCCCCGGAACCGATGAAGGTGGTCCTGAACTGGGGCCGCCGCTACAGCCTGTGGGTCTTCAACTTCGGCCTCGCCTGCTGCGCCATCGAGTTCATCGCCGCGTCGATGGCCCGCCACGACTTCATCCGCCTCGGCGTCATCCCCTTCGCGCCCGGGCCCCGGCAGGCCGACCTGATGATCGTCTCGGGCACGGTCACGGACAAGATGGCTCCGGCCGTGAAGCGCCTCTACGAGCAGATGCCGGAGCCGAAGTACGTCATCTCCTTCGGCGCCTGTTCCAACTGCGGCGGCCCGTACTGGGACTCGTACTCCGTGACGAAGGGCGTCGACCAGATCATCCCCGTCGACGTGTACGTACCCGGCTGCCCGCCGCGTCCGGAGGCCCTCCTCCAGGGCATCCTCAAGCTCCAGGAGAAGATCGCCCGCGAGTCGCTGGCGGACCGCTACGCGTCGGGTCCGTCCGTGGCCCAGCTGACGAGCGGCCTGGTCACACCCCCCGGGGCCGACGCGTGAACCTCTACGACTCCCTTCCCGACGCGGCGCCGACGGTCTTCGGCGAAGAGGCCGTGGGCTCGTCCTCGTACGACGTCCTGACGGTGGACGTTCCGGTCGGCTCCTGGATCTCCTCCCTGGAGATCGCCCGGGACAAGCTGGGCTGCACGTACTTCGACTGGCTGAGCGCGGTGGACGAGCCGGGCACCGGCTTCCGGATCTGCGCGCACGTCGTCTCGCTGGAGAACCACCGCGTACGCCGCCTCCTGCTGCGCACGACCGTCCCGCACGCCGCGCCCTCCCTCCCCTCGGCGGTCGCCGTGTACGCGGGCGCGGAATGGCACGAGCGCGAGACCTTCGAGATGTTCGGGGTCGTCTTCACCGACCACCCGCACCTGGTCCACCTCCTCCTCCCGGAGAACTTCGAGGGCCACCCGCTGCGCAAGGACTTCGTCCTCGCCGCGCGCGTCGCCAAGGCCTGGCCCGGCGCCAAGGAGCCGGGCGAGGCCCACGATCCGGATGCGCCCAAGCGCCGCCAGATGCTCCCGCCGGGCGTCCCGGACCCCAACGACTGGGGTCCGATGAAGGGCCAGCTCCCGCCGGCCCCCGCCCGGCCGGCCCGCACCCCGCGTGCCGCCGGCGCGGCCGCCCGTGCCCCGCGCGAGGGCGCCCCGGCCCGCCGCACCCGCTCGGTCGCGGACGGCTCGGCCACCCAGCCGACGGACACCGGGGCAGTCGCCGCCCCGCCGACCGGGGCAACCGCAGCCCCGCCGACGGAGGCCCAGCCCCGCCCGCCCCGCCGCACCCGCTCGGTCGCGGACGGTTCGGCGAGCCAGGCCGTGCCGGCTGCCCCGGAGGCTTCGGGGGAGGCCCCGGCTGCTGTTCCGGCCGTGCCGGAGGGCGAGGCCGTCCGCCCGGTGCGCCGCACCCGCTCCGCGGCCGACGGTTCGGCGAGCCAGGCCGCGTCGGACACCGAGGGCGGAGCCGAGGCAGCGGCACCCGCGCCGGAGGCGGCCAGGCGGCCGGCCCCGCGCAGCGCCGACGCGCCCTGGCACCATCCGAAGCCCGCGTTCGAGGAGCCCCCGGCGAAGCCGGACACGGCCGGACCGCAGCCCGAGGCCGAGTCCGAGGCCCCGGTACCTCCTCCGGAGACGGGTCGGCCCGATCCCACGCCTGAGACCCCCGACCCCACCCCCGACCCCGACCCCACCCCTGACAACGGAGGCGACGCGTGAACGACGTCCTCGACGTCGCCCTGCGGCTGATCGTCGTCTTCGCCGTCTTCCTCGTGCTCCCGCTCGTCGTCGGGCAGACCGAGCACAAGGTGATGGCCCACATGCAGGGCCGCCTCGGCCCCATGTACGCGGGCGGCTTCCACGGCTGGGCCCAGCTCGTCGCCGACGGCGTGAAGTTCGCGCAGAAGGAAGACATCGTCCCGGCCAACGCCGACCGGCGGATCTTCCAGCTCGCTCCCGCCGTCGCCCTGCTCCCGTACCTCCTCGTCCTCCTCGCCATCCCGATCGGTCCGGGCGAAGGCGCGGTCGGCCAGGCCATCGACGCGGGCCTGTTCTTCGTGCTCGCCGTCATGGGCGTCGGAGTCCTCGGCTCCCTCATGGCCGGCTGGGCCTCGGCGAACAAGTTCTCCCTGCTCGGCGGCCTGCGCACCGCCGCCCAGCTGCTCGCCTACGAGCTCCCCATGCTGCTCGCCGCCGCTTCGGTGGCCATGGCGGCCGGGACGGTCTCCCTCCCCGGCATCGTCGAGGGCTTCCAGTGGTGGTGGCTGCCCTGGCAGATCACCGGCGCGCTCGTCTTCTTCACCGCCGGCCTCGCCGAACTGCAGCGGCCCCCCTTCGACATGCCCGTCGCCGACTCCGAGATCATCTTCGGCGCGTACACCGAGTACACCGGCCTGCGCTTCGCGCTGTTCCTGCTCGCCGAGTACGCCGGCATCGTCGTCCTCTGCGCCCTCACCACGGTCCTCTTCCTCGGCGGCTGGCACGGACCCTTCGGCGCCGACGGTCTCGGCTGGGTCTGGACCCTGCTCAAGACCGCGATCCTCGCCTTCGTCGTGATCTGGCTGCGCGTGAGCTACCCGCGCCTGCGCGAGGACCAGCTCCAGAAGCTCGCCTGGACCGCACTCATCCCGCTCGCGCTCGCCCAGATCGCGCTCACCGGCATCGTGAAGGTGGCGATGAACTGATGCCCATCCCCGGATCCGGCCTCGCCAAGGGCCTTGCGGTGACGCTGCGCACGATGACGAAGCGCTCGCACACCGCCCAGTACCCCGAGGTCCAGCCCCAGCTCCCGCCCCGCAGCCGCGGCGTCATCGGCCTGTTCGAGGAGAACTGCACGGTCTGCATGCTGTGCGCCCGCGAGTGCCCCGACTGGTGCATCTACATCGACTCCCACAAGGAGACGGTCCCGGCCCCCACCCCCGGTGGCCGTGAGCGCAGCCGCAACGTCCTCGACCGCTTCGCCATCGACTTCTCCCTCTGCATGTACTGCGGCATCTGCATCGAGGTGTGCCCCTTCGACGCCCTCTTCTGGTCGCCGGAGTTCGAGTACGCGGAGACCGACATCCACGACCTGACCCACGAGCGCGACAAGCTCCGCGAGTGGATGTGGACCGTCCCGGCCCCGCCCGCACTGGACCCGGCCGCCGAGGAGCCCAAGGAGATCGCCGCCGCGCGCAAGGCCGTGGAGAAGGCCGAAGCAGCCGCAGCCGCAGCGGCGGCCGCCGCTGCCGAAGCCGCCGCTGCCGAAGCGGCCGAGGCGACGGCCGCCGAGCCGACCAGACCCGATCCGCAGACCAGCCCGGAGACAGACGCGTGACCCCCGCAGCCACCCTGGCAGCAGCCGCCACCGCCACCGGGCCCGGGTTCCTCTCCCCGGCCGGCGTCGAGATCGCCTTCCTCCTCGTCGGCCTCGCCACCCTCGGCGCGGCCCTCGTCACGGTCACCACCAAGCAACTGGTGCACGCCGCCCTGTGGCTGGTCGTCGCGCTCGGCGGCATCGCCGTCGAGTACCTGCTGCTGACCGCCGAATTCATCGCCTGGGTCCAGGTCCTGATCTACCTCGGCTCCGTGGTCGTCCTCCTCCTCTTCGGGCTGATGCTCACCAAGGCGCCCATCGGCCGCTCCCCGGACGCCGACTCCGGCAACCGCTGGGTCGCGTCCGGCGTCGCCGGCGTCGCGGCCGTCGCACTCGTCTGGGTCGTCGTCGACGCCTTCCGCACCACCTGGATCGACCTCGACGGCCCCGTCCAGGGCTCCACGAAGGTCTCCGGCGAGATCCTGTTCCAGCACTGGGTGCTGCCCTTCGAAGCGCTCTCCGTCCTCCTCCTCGCGGCCCTGATCGGCGCCATCGTGCTGTCCCGCAGGAACGAACCCGCCGTCGCCGGTGTCGGCACCGGCGACAAGAAGGGGCAGCGCTGATGCACCTCGCCTACCCCGCCGTGCTCGCGGCGCTCCTCTTCTGCACGGGCCTGTACGGAGTACTCGCCCGCCGCAACGCCATCCTGGTCCTGATGTCCGTCGAGCTGATGCTCAACGCCGTCAACCTCAACCTGGTGGCCTTCGACGTCTGGCTGCGCGACACCCTGCACGCGGGCCAGGCCCTCACCCTCTTCACCATCGCCATCGCCGCCGCCGAGATCGGCATCGGCCTCGCGATCGTGCTGATGGTGTACCGCAACCGCGGCACCTCGGACGTCGACCGGCTCCGTGACACCGCCGAGGGCCACGAGCCCGCCCCGAACAACCAGAGCGAGGTCACCGCGTGAGCACCACGACCCTCGCCGTCCTGGTCCCCCTCCTCCCCTTCCTGGGCGCGGTCGCGGGACTGTTCTTCGGCCGCACCGCCCCCGGGTTCGTCCGGCCCCTCGCGATCCTGCCGACGCTCGGCGCCGCCGTACTGGCCGTACTCGTCGCCGTCCGCCAGGGCGGCGGCCGGCCGATCGAGACCGTGACCGAGCTGACTCCGACCGGCTCGGTACCGATCGACCTCTCGCTCTACATCGACGGCTTCGCCGCGCTGGTCGCCGTCCTGGTCGGGGTCGTCGCCACCTGCGTACAGATCTATTCGACGGCGTACCTCCGCGAGGACCCGCGCTACCCGTCGTACGCCGCTCTGGTCTCACTGTTCACCTCCGCCATGCTGCTCGTCGTCTACTCCGGCGACCTGATGGTGCTGCTGGTCGGCTGGGAAGTCATGGGCATCTGCTCGTACTTCCTGGTCGGCCACTACTGGGAGACCGAGGCGGCCCGCTCCGCCTCCCTGAAGGCGTTCCTCGTCACCAAGCTCGGTGACGTCCCCTTCCTCATCGGCCTGTTCGCGCTCGCCACGGACGCCGGCTCCTTCCAGATCACGAAGATCCTGGGCACCGTCGCCGCAGGCGGGCTCGACCACCCGACGCTGATCGCGCTGCTCCTGCTCGCCGGAGTCGCGGGCAAGTCCGCGCAGTTCCCGCTGCACACCTGGCTCCCGGACGCCATGGCGGGCCCCACCCCGGTCTCCGCGCTGATCCACGCCGCGACGATGGTCGCCGCCGGTGTCTACTTCGTCGCCCGCCTCCTCCCGGTCTTCGCGGCCTCTCACGCCGCGCTGGTGGTCATGGCCGTCATGGCGGCCGTCACGATGGTCGGCTCCGGCCTCGCCGCTCTCGCTCAGGACGACATCAAGCGGGTGCTCGCCTACTCCACGATCGGCCAGCTCGGCTACATGACCGGCGCCCTGGCCGTCGGCGACCGCGGCGCCGCCGTCTTCCACCTCCTGTCCCACGGCGCCTTCAAGGCGCTCCTGTTCCTCGGCGCAGGCGTGATCATCCACGCCGCCGGTACGAACTCTCTGGCCGCCATGTCCCGAATGGACGGCCTGGCCAAGCGCATCCCGGACGCGTTCTGGACGATGACGATCGCGCTGCTCGCACTCGCCGCCATCCCGCCGTTCGCCGGCTTCTTCTCCAAGGAAGCCGTCCTCGTCGCCGCCGAGCAGACCGTGACCGGCCACTCGGACTTCGCCCCCGAAAGCGCCGGCTGGGTGGTGCTCGTCGCCGGTGTGCTGACCGCCCTGCTCACCGCCGCCTACGCCACCCGGCTGTGGCTGATGGCCTTCCGCGGCCGGGGCGCGGCCGCCCCGGACCACGGCAGGGAGCCCGTCGCCATGACCGGCGTGCTGTGGCTGCTCGCGATCCCGTCGATCGGCCTCGGCCTCGCGGCGGACTCCCTCGCCGACTGGTTCGACGGCAGGGAGCTCACCCCCACCCTGGTCACCTCGATCCTCGGTACGGGCGCAGCGGTCGTCGGTGTGATGCTCACCTACGCCCTCTGGCAGCGCGCCACGGTCAAGGCCGTCGCGGGCGGGTACGGAACGGGCCTGTCCGCGTCCGCCGCCGCCGCGGAGTCCGCCGCCGAGACCCCCGAGGTCGCCGAGGTCACCCACGACCACCCCGCCGTCCCGGCCGGCGCCGCCCCCGACCCCGGCAAGGCGCTGCTCGGCCCGCTGCACCGCCACGCGGCCGACGGCTTCCACCTCGACGCCGTCTACGACCGGCTGTTCGTCCGCCCCGTCCGCGCGGCGGCCGGCCTCGTCCGCTTCCTCGACCGCGAGGTCGTGGAGACGTACGTCCGCGCCGCGGGCGCCGGTCCCCGGCTGCTCGGCGGCCTCGTACGCCGTGCCCAGACCGGCAACGTGCAGAGCTACCTGAGCGCCCTGCTCGCCGGTGCCGTGGTCCTGGCGATCGCCACCGCCGTCCTCGCCAACGTCAACGCCGGATCGTGAGCCGTGAGTCAGCCGTGATTGATATCAGCCCGTCCGTGATGCAGTTCCTTCTGGCGTTCATCGTGGCCGCACCGCTCCTCGGCGCCGCCGCGGCCCTCCTGCCGGCGCCGCCCGGCCTGGGGGGCCGCGGCCCCGGACAGGCCGTGCTCCGCCACGGCGTGACCGTGACCGGTGTCATCCTCGCCGCGACGATCGCCCTCGCGCTGGGCTTCGACCACGACGCCCCGTCCCGCTTCCAGGCGACGACGGACATCAGCTGGATCCAGGCGCTGAACGTCCGGATCCACCTCGGCATCGACGGCATCTCGCTCCCCCTCCTCCTGATGACCGCGCTGCTGTTCTTCCTCTGCGCGCTCTACAGCTACTTCAAGTTCCCCGACGGCCCCTCCCCGAAGGCCTTCGTCGCGCTGCTCCTCGTCCTCGAATCCGGCACCCTCGCGACCTTCGCCGTCCTCGACCTGCTGCTCTTCTTCCTGGCCTTCGAGATGGTCCTCATCCCGATGTACTTCCTGATCGCCCGCTGGGGCGGTGCTCAGCGGCAGGCCTCCGCCTGGAAGTTCATCCTCTACACCCTCCTCGGCTCCGTCGTCATGCTGCTCGGTCTGCTGCTGATCGGACTGAAGAGCGGCACCTTCGACATGGTGGCACTCGCCTCTGACAACGGCCGCGAACTGTCCCACACCACCCAGCTCCTGGCCGTCCTGGCCATCGGCCTCGGCCTCGCCGTGAAGACCCCGATGTGGCCGCTGCACAGCTGGCTGCCGGACGCGCACACCGCCGCGCCCACCGTCGGCTCCGTCCTGCTGGCAGGCGTCCTGCTCAAGATGGGCACGTACGGGTTCGTCCGCATCCTGCTCCCCATCACCCCCGACGGCATGGCCACCTTCGCCCCCTACCTGGGCGCCTTCGCCGCCGTCGGCATCGTCTACGGATCCCTCGCCTGCCTCGCCCTGGCCCGCAAGGGGAACAAGGGCGACCTCAAGCGCCTCATCGCGTACTCCTCCGTCGGCCACATGGGCTTCGTGCTCCTCGGCATCGCGTCCATGACCCCCACCGGCGTCAACGGCGCGCTCTTCGCCAACATCGCCCACGGCCTGATCACCGGCCTCCTCTTCTTCCTGGTCGGCGCCCTCAAGGACCGCTACGGCACCGCCGACCTCGACACCCTCGCCGGAGCCACCGGCGCCGCCCTCTACGGCCGCGCCCCCCGCCTCGGCGCCCTCCTCGCCTTCGCCGCCGTCGCCTCCCTCGGCCTGCCCGGCCTGGCCGGCTTCTGGGGCGAGATGCTGGCCCTCTTCGGCGCCTTCGACCCCGCCGAGGGCCTGTCCCGCCCGGCCTTCCTCACCTACATGGCCGTCGGAGCGTTCGGCACCCTGCTCACCGCCGCCTACCTCCTGATCGTCGTACGACGCGTCTGCATGGGCGACCCGCAGACCGGCCCCGAGCTCGCCGTCGCGGACATCCAGCGCTACGAGTTCGCCGCCTGGACCCCGCTCGCCGCCCTCACCGTCCTCGCCGGCCTGTGGCCCGCGGTCCTCCTCGGCCTCACCGACCCGGCCGTCCAGAAGCTCCTCGCAGGAGGCAACGCATGACGGCCCTCACGGTCCTCTCCGCCGAGACCCCCAGCCTGGTCCAGTCCGTCGACTGGCTCGCCCTCGCGCCCGTGGTGATCACCGTGGCCGTCGGCCTGGCCGTCCTGATCGCCGACCTCTTCCTGCCCGAGCGCGCCAAGCCCGCCCTCGGCTGGGTCTCCGTCGCCGGCCTCGCGGCCGCGACCGCCACTCTGCTGCCGCTGCGCGCCGGCGACCGCAGCACCTTCTGCCTCACCGCCGACCCGGCCGCCTGCAGTTACACCGCCGACCACTTCGCGCTCGTCATCCAGTTCCTGGTGCTGGCCGGAGCCCTGCTCACCGCCCTGCTGTCGGTCACCGCCGTCCGCGACGCGCGCATGCCCGCCGGCGAGTACTGGTTCCTGCTGCTCTCCTCCGCCGCCGGCGCCGCCCTGCTGCCCGCCTCCCGCGACCTCGCCACCCTGATCGTCGCCCTCGAAGTCGCCTCGCTGCCCGCCTTCGCCCTGGTCGGCATGCGCCGCGGCGACCGGCTCTCCTCCGAGGCCGCCCTCAAGTTCTTCCTCTCCTCCGTCACGGCCACCGCCGTGTCGCTGATGGGCGTCAGCTTCGTCTACGCCGCCACCGGCTCCCTGCACCTCACCCAGGTCGCCGACCGCCTCGAAGACGTCCCCGGGCAGCTCGACACCCTCGCCATGGCCGGCGTCGCGCTCACCCTCGTCGGCTTCGCCTTCAAGACCGCGGCCGTCCCCTTCCACTTCTGGGTCCCCGACACCTATGTCGGAGCCCCCCTGCCCATCGCCGGGTACCTTTCGGTGATCGGCAAGGCGGTCGGCTTCACCGGCCTCATCCTCGTCACGGTGATCGCCTTCCCGGCGTACTCCGAGATCTGGGGCCCGGCCCTGGCCGTCTTCGCCGCACTCACCATGACCGTGGGCAACGCCGCCGCGCTGCGACAGTCCGCCGACCGCCCGCACAGCGCCGTACGGCTGCTCGCCTGGTCCTCGGTCGGCCAGGCAGGCTACCTGCTGGTCCCGATCGCCGCGGCCGCGTATTCCGGCCGCGACCAGATCGGCGCCACGGTCGCCTACGCGCTGATGTACGCCGTCGTGAACCTGGGCGCCTTCGCCGTGGCCGCGCTGGTCGCCCGTACGAAACCGCTCAACCGGATCAGCGACTACCGCGGCCTGTACGCCGAGCGCCCACTGGCCGCCCTCTCGCTGGCCTTCTTCCTGCTCTGCCTGGCCGGCCTGCCGCCGGGCATCATCGGCCTCTTCGCCAAGGTCACCGTCTTCCAGTCCGCGGTCGACGCGGGCCTGGGCTGGCTGGCCGTGGTCATGGCGGTCAACGTCGTCATCGCCCTGTACTACTACCTGCGGTGGACCGCGCTGCTGTTCCGCGCCCCCGAGGGCGCGGTCGAAGCCCGCACCAAGGCTCCCTGGCCGGTCACTGCGGCCATCGTGCTCACCGGCGTGACCGCCGTGGTCCTCTCGGGCGCCCCGCAGCTGGTCCTGCGCGTCGCGTCGGGCAGCCTCTTCCCGCAGTAGCCCGTTCGGAGCAACGTCCCCGTCCGCCCCGCCGCCCCCGCCTCGGGGGCGGCGGGGCGGACGTGCGCCGGGAACCAGACGCCTCCACCTCGCGTTGACGGGGAAGGGAGGGTCCACTGGACCGTAGGCCCTCGCTCCGGGTCCCCCGCCGCACCACTTGGAGGGCGTACCGTGCACCGCCGGCACAACGGGCTCAAGACCGCCGTACTCCTCGGCGGGCTGTCCGCACTCATCATCGTCATCGGAAGCTTCTTCGGACGGACCGGCCTGATCGTCGCCGTCCTCATCGCCCTCGGGACCAATGCGTACGCGTACTGGAACAGCGACAAGCTGGCTCTACGCGCGATGCGCGCGCGCCCCGTCAGCGAGTTCGAGGCCCCCGAGCTCTACCGCATGGTGCGCGAGCTCTCCACCTCCGCGCGCCAGCCCATGCCCCGCCTCTACATCTCGCCCACCGAGGCGCCCAACGCCTTCGCCACGGGCCGCAACCCGCGCAACGCCGCGGTCTGCTGCACCGAGGGCATCCTGCGGATACTCGACGAGCGTGAACTGCGCGGAGTCATCGGCCACGAGCTCAGCCACGTCTACAACCGCGACATCCTGATCTCGTCGGTCGCCGGAGCCCTCGCCTCAGTGATCATGTTCCTGGTGAACTTCGCCTGGCTGGTACCGGTCGGCCGCTCGAACGACGACGAGGGTCCGGGACTCTTCGGCATGCTGATGATCATGATTCTGGGCCCGCTGGCCGCCTCCGTGATCCAGCTGGCCATCAGCCGCTCCCGTGAGTACGAGGCCGACGCGTCCGGCGCGCAGCTCACCGGGGACCCGCTCGCCCTCGCGAGCGCCCTGCGCAAGCTCGACGCGGGCACCAAGCAGCTCCCGCTGCCCCCGGAACCCCGCCTGGAGGCGGCGAGCCACATGATGATCGCCAACCCGTTCCGCCCCGGCGAAGGTCTTTCTAAGATGTTCTCCACACACCCTCCGATGGCCGAGCGCATCGCCCGGCTCGAACAGATGGCAGGACGCCGACAGTGAAGACCATTCTGAACGTCATCTGGCTCATCCTCAGCGGCATCTGGCTGTTCCTGGGCTATGTCCTCGCGGGTGTGCTGCTCTGCATCACCATCATCGGCATCCCCTTCGGCGTCGCCGCCTTCCGCATCGCCGTCTACGCCCTGTGGCCCTTCGGGTACACGACGGTCGAGCGCCGCGATGCCGGAGCCGCTTCCTGCATCGGCAACGTCCTGTGGCTCGTCCTGGCGGGCTGGTGGCTGGCCATCGGCCACATCGTCACCGGACTCGCGCTGTGCGTCACGATCATCGGCATCCCGTTCGGCATCGCCAACTTCAAGATGGTTCCGCTCTCCCTGCTCCCGCTGGGCCGCGAAATCGTCCCGACGGACGCCCCGTTCGCCTCTCGCTGACCCCGTCCCCGGCCGGGTTATCCACAGGCCGGGCGGACTGTCGGTGGAGTGGGTCACCATGAACGCATGAACGAGACCGAGCAGTTGCTGGAGCAAGTCGCAGACCGCGTGCGCAACTGCGCGCACCCGCAGGCAAAGCCCTCAGCGCGAAATCGAGTATGCCTTCGGCGTGGGCGATCTCACCGCTGGACAGCGGTGCTGCCCACCGCGCCCTCCACCCGCGTCGGCGACGGTGGATTCGGCCCGGAGCCCGGAGTGCTGTCCCCGGGTCAGGCTGTCCGTACGCATGAGGCGCAGCGCGCGTCAGGGTGGCGCCGGCCGGAGGCCGTTGTGGCGATAGCCGACTCCGGCTGCCTGGCCCCCCTTGGGCGAGTTCAGGCCCCGTCGCTGAACCGTCGGCGCATTCCGTAGGCCAGTGCGCCGACCGCCAGCACCGCCGCCCCCGCGACCGCCGAGGCGAGGGGCAGCGCGCAGGCCAGCACCACACAGCCGGACAGCCCGACCGCTGCCACGGCCCGGCCCTTGACACCTGAATCGAGTGTCCACGCGGAGGCGTTCGCGATCGCGTAGTAGGCCAGCACTCCGAAGGAGGAGAAACCGATCGCGCCCCGCAGGTCGGCGGTGGCCGCGAGCACCGCCACGACCGCGCCCACTGCCAGCTCGGCATGGTGCGGCACCTGGTGCCGGGGATGTACGGCGGCCAGGGTGCGGGGCAGATGGCCGTCCCGGGCCATGGCCAAGGCCGTGCGCGAGACCCCGAGGACAAGGGCCAGCAGCGAGCCCAGCGCGGCCAGGGCCGCACCCACCCGGACGACCGGGGCCAGCTCCGGCCGGCCGGCCGCCCGGACCGCGTCGGCCAGCGGCGCTGCCGACCCCGCCAGCCCGTCGGCGCCGAGCACCGACAGAGCCGCCACCGTCACGGCGGCGTACACCAGCAGCGCGATCCCCAGTGCGAGTGGCACCGCCCGGGGGATCGTCCGCTCCGGGTCACGCACCTCCTCGCCCAGGGTGGTGATCCGGGCATAGCCCGCGAAGGCGAAGAACAGCAGCCCGGCCCCCTGCAACAGTCCGACCG
The DNA here is from genome assembly GCF_042267665.1 of Streptomyces sp. NPDC056224. Lineage (NCBI taxonomy): Bacteria > Bacillati > Actinomycetota > Actinomycetes > Kitasatosporales > Streptomycetaceae > Streptomyces > Streptomyces sp. NPDC056224. The sequence continues at coordinate 2,248 of NZ_JBHJTK010000038.1, read as the reverse complement.
CACCCGAGTCCGCGCCGCCGAGCCGCCCGGCGTCGGCGGCGCCGGAGGACAGGCACACCACGACCACGCCGGCCAGCACCGCCAGTACCGCCGCCACGATCAGCCGGGCCAGCCTGGCCGACTTCTGCACGCCGCCGTAGCTCGCGGCCGTCAGCGCCACCACCGCGGCGACGGCCACGGCCTGCTGCTGCCCGGGCCAGAGGTACGCGCCGACGGTCAGGGCCATCGCCGCGCAGGAGGCCGTCTTGCCGACCACGAACCCCCAGCCCGCCAGATATCCCCAGAAGGGCCCGAGCCGCTCGCGCCCGTAGACGTACGTGCCGCCGGAGGACGGGTACCGGGCGGCCAGCCGCGCCGAGGAGTGCGCGTTGCAGTAGGCCACCAGGGCCGCCAGCGCGAGGGCTCCGAGGAGCGCTCCGCCCGCCGCGCGTGCCGCCGGGGCGAGCGCGGCGAAGATCCCGGCGCCGACCATCGCGCCGAGCCCGACCACGACCGCGTCAAAGACTCCCAGGCTGCGTTTCAACTCGTTGGTCACGGGGCGGAGGGTAACCGCCCTAGATGACGCCTTCCCGGCCGGGGAGCGGCATCCGCGTGCGCTCCCACCCCTCCAGGGCGGTCAGGCAGGCGTGGTCGAGATGGCGCAGCCCACTCAGGTCGAGCCGCACCGGCTTCCCGTGAGGAAGCGCGTCCAGGGCGTCGAGCAGCTTGGGCAGCCTCAGGAAGCTGGCGTTCCCCACGACCCGCACGCACAGCTCGCCGTCCTCCCACACCTCCTCGATGTGCACGTGGGAGGTTTCCCAGGCCGCCTTGGCGACGGCGAGCCCCAGGCCGACCAGCACTCCCTCGAAGAGATTGGTGACCACGATCGCGCAGGCCGTGGCCACCAGCACCACCGCCTCACCCCGGTGCGTCCGCCACAGCGAGGCCACCGCCCGGGCCGGCAGCAGCTTCCAGCCCGCATGCAGCAACACCCCGGCCAGCGCGGCGAGCGGTACGGCTTCCAGCACCTGGGGGAAGGCCACGGCGAAGACCAGCAGCCAAACGCCGTGCAGTACCCGGGCCGCCCGGGTACGGGCCCCGGCCTCCACATTGGCGGCGCTGCGCACGATGACGGCGGTCATCGGCAGTGCCCCGAGCAGCCCGCACACGCTGTTGCCCACGCCCTGGGCGACGAGTTCGCGGTCGTACTGCGTCCTCGGCCCGTCGTGCATGCGGTCCACGGCGGCGGCACTGAACAGCGTCTCGGCGGAGGCGATCAGCGCCAGCGCGATCACGGTCCCGACCGCCCCGACGGAGGCCAGCACGCCGAAGTCGCCCCAGGCGGGCGGGGAGACCGCTTCCAGTACCCCGGTCACCCGCACCTTCTCCACGGGCAGCCGCAGCAGGGCGGCCACGGCGGTGGCGGCCGCCACCGCCACCAGGGCGCCGGGTACGAGTCGCAGCCGCGCCGGCATCCGGCGCCACAGCGACAGGACGGCGATGGTCCCGGCCCCGAGTGCCACGGCGGCCCAGTCGGCCTGCGCCCCGAGCTCGTGCACCCCGCCCAGCTTGGCCAGGGTGTGCCCCGGAGCCTCCACACCGCCCAGCGCGTAGAGCTGCCCGGAGATCAGCACCAGCCCGATCCCGGCCAGCATTCCGTGCACGACGGCGACGGAGATCGCCCGGAACCACCGTCCGAGCCGCAGCACCCCCATGCCCAGCTGCACCACCCCGGCGGCGAGCACCAGCACGCCGAGCGCGGGCAGGCTGTGCGCCTGCACCGCCTCGTAGACCAGCACCGTCAGTCCGGCCGCGGGCCCGCTCACCTGAAGCGAGCTCCCTCGGAACCACCCGGTGACCAGTCCTCCGACCACGCCGGTGACGATCCCCAGCTCCGCCGGTACCCCGGAGGCGATGGCCACCCCCACGCAGAGAGGTATCGCCACCAGCGCGACGACGACGGACGCCCCGAAGTCTTCGCGAAACGTGCCGGCCCCAGGCATGTGAGAACCCCCTGTCACGCGGTGGATGGATGCACCACCCACCTTGCCGGGGCGCACCCGGGCCGCCCAAGTGACCACAGGGGCCCGCGATGGCGCACGCGCTGCTCACGCCCCGCACACACCTCCGCAACCCCGCAACCGCCGCGGGCCCGGGGGGCGGGGGGGCCCCCCGGGCCGGGGGGGGGGCGGGGGGGGGGCGGGGTGAGCCGGTGGTGAAGCACAGGGTGGCCCGGGGGGGGTATAAAAAAAAACCGCCCCCCCGAGAA